>DATLLX010000220.1:0-5123 GCA_035537595.1 Gaiellales bacterium
GTGGAGGCGCCCCCGGCCGCGACCGCCGCGGCTCCGCCTCCCGGCGCCGACCAGCTGGCCCGGCGGCTGCGCTCAGAGTGGCTGGCGCCGTCGCCCCTGGCCCCGGACGAGCGGTCCGCGGCCGCGTATCTGGCGGCGAACGGAGCGGCGGTACGGGCCGGCCGCGACCTGGCGTTCGCAGCCGAGGCCTACGCCGCTGCGCGAGACGAGGCGATGGACATCGCGGGGAGCGGTCAGTTGACGATCGCGGCACTGCGCGACCGGCTGGGGATCTCCCGCCGCTACGCCCAGGCGCTGCTCGAGGCGATGGATGGCGCGGGGGTGACGCGGCGCGTCGGCGACGCCCGCGTGCTTCGCCGCCGCTCGCGCTAGGAGTGCAGCTTCACCGTGCGGACGAGTGACCAGCCGGTCATCTCGTTCGTGCCGGTGTCCCGGGTGCGGGCACGGAACCCGTGCGTGCCCTTCGCGGTCTGCCGGTTCGGGTTCCACACGCCGGTCAGCGCGGTCACGCCGGTACGGAACGGCTGCCAGGTGCCGCCCGGTCCCTTGTGCTGGACGTCGAAGACGAAGCCGGCCGCTGGCGCGGCCGCGGCCCAGCGGACGGTGAAGTTCGTGGCGGGGCTGCCGGAGGCCGGCGAGACGCCGACCGGGATCCTGATCCTGGACGTCAGGGCTGCGCCGTCGTTGACGGGGTACACGCCCGCGGAGTTGAAGGTGAACGGTCCGAACGACGTCACCGGCGCAGCGGGGCCGAAGCTGAACAGGTTCATCCCCGACCCGTCGACGACGGCGTGGTTCGACGGCCCGAACAGGCTCCACCTGACGGCCGTGCCGCGCGGCGCGTCGAGCACCTCGGGCGAGAAGCCGGAATCCCGGACGGCCACGTACATCGTCCCCGGCTCAGCCTTGACGGTGGTGACCGCCGTGGCGCCGTCGTTCGTCGGGCTGCGGTCGACCTGGTCGCTGGTGCCCAGCGCGCGCAGCGTGATCGACCTCGGGCCCGACGCCGGGGTCACAGTGACCGGGAGATTCTGCGTCCCCCCGGCCGCGAGCCCGCCGACCGCGCAGGTCAGGATCGTGGTGCCGGTGCACGAGCCGGGAGCGGTGAATCCCAGGATGTCCTGGGGCAGCGTCACCGTCACCGCCACGTTGGTGGCGGCGAGCGGGCCACCGTTGCTGACGTTGATGTTGTAGGTGAGGGTGTTCCTGGCAACCACGGGGTCGGGGCTGTCGGTCACCGTCGTTTTCACGTCGACCGTCCCCGGGGTCACCTTGCCCCACCATGTGCCCCAGCGGGTGAAGCCGCCGGCGTGCGGGCGGGCGTACTCCTGGATCGTCCACAGGCTGCGGTCGTCGGAGGGGTCGACCCCGCTGTGCGAGTAGTCGCCCCAGCGGACGACGCCGGTGCCGAAGGTCTTGGTGTAGGTGGCCTCGCCCGCCTGGAGCACGCGCGGGTCACGTGTGCTCCCGGAAACGTCGCCGGCCAGGTGCATGGCATAGCCGGCCGATGCGTAGCGGGTGGGGCTGAAGATCGAGAAGCCGAACAGCACATCGCCGAAGTCGTTCACGGCCAGGCTGGGATAGGCGTAGTGGTTGGAGGTCTGGGTGCCGCCGATGCGGCCCCGCTCGAGGATCGAGCCGTCGGTACCCAGGCGCCACCACTGGACGACCGCCCTGGTCGGTCTGCCCGCGGGCACGAACACCGTGTGAGCACACCAGATCGACGGGCTCCCGGCGCCGCTGGGCGTCCGCAACTGGCACTGGCCCATCCGCGCGTCGCCGCCGTCGATCCGGGCCTTGGTGCCCTTCTGAGGCAGGAAGTTGAGCAGCGGCGGCACGTCCGACCACCGCGCCGAGGAGAGGATGGTCGCCACATGGCTCAGCGAGGGCGTCGCGGCCGGCCCGGAGACCTTCCGCAGCTCGAGCCGCCCGCTGCCGCCGTTGTAATCCTCGACCAGGTAGATCGCGCTTTCCGCCGGATCCAGCGTCTCGGTCGGCTGCAGCGCGAACGCGTCCGGGACAACCACGTATCGTTTACCCGCGATCAGCAGCGGCGTTCCCGACGAGCCGGATTCGAGCGCCGCCTTGTCGAACACGAATACCCGGGTGTGGGCGAAGTTGTCGTTGCTGCGCTTGAACATGTTGACGCTGACGACCACCCAGTCCTTGTTGACGCCCAGCGTCGGGAAGTCGGCCCACAGCGTGTTGCCAGAATCGGCGTCGAAGCGGAAGCGGGCCCAGTTGGCCGAGGCCGGGTCGGTGCCGGAGGTGGCGCCGATCAGGATCGACGAGCTCGCCGATCCGGCGCCGTAGGCCGCCGCCGCGATCCAGTGGTTGTCGATCGCGTCGTAGGCCAGCCGCGGATCGAAGGCGCACAGCTGGTTCGACGCCCGGAAGCAGGTCGTGTCGACGTCCCACCACGACTGCAGGTCGACCGTCGAGCCGCCGACCGGAGTCCCGGCCTTCGACTGCACCCGCACCTGGGAGTTGAGCATCGTCATCAGGTGGGAGGGCCCTACGGTGCCGTTGGTGTCGGGCGGGATGGTGGAGTTGTCGTCGTTCAGCGCGGCGAAGGTCGCATCCGGGGGCAGCGAGGGCACGGACGGCCGCGCCCCGCCTCGGGTCACCCAGCGGCGCTCCCCGGCCGTGACCCCCGTGGCCGCCGCCCGGTGCAGCGGGAACGTCCCCGGCCCCGGGGCGACTCTCGAGCCCTGACCCTCGTCCGCTCCGGCGCCGCCGCCCGCGGTCGCCCCGGCGGCGCCGACGCACAGCGCCACCAGCAGGAACACGGTCAGCGACAGCCCACGACGCATCGCTGCACGCTAACTACACTGAGGCCTGGAGGCAAACTTCATGGCCGTACCCACATATCCCGACCTGGCAGCGATCGTCCTGGCCGGCGGTCGCTCGAGCCGGATGGGCACGGCGAAAGCGGGCCTCGACTGGCACGGGATCCCGCTGCTGCGGCGGGTTACCGGGATCCTGCAACGGCTCGCCGCGCCGGTGGTGGTGGTGCACGCGCCCGGTCAGGAGCTGCCCGAGCTGCCCGAGGGCGTGCTGCTGGCGGTGGACGACCGGCCCGGCCGCGGGCCGCTGGAGGGGATCGCGGCCGGCATGCGCGCGATCGAGGGCAGGGCCGACGCGGTGTACGTCTCAAGCACCGATGCACCGTTCCTGCACCCGGCGTTCGTCCGCCGCGTGGCGGGCGCGCTGGACGGAGCCGACGCGGTGCTGCCGGTGGCCGGCGGCCACAACCACCCGCTGTCGGCCGTCTATCGCCTGAGCCTGCTGCCGGCCGTCGAGCGCCTGCTGGCCGAGGATCGGCTACGGCCCTTCTACCTGTTCGACGGCGCGCTGACGCGGAGGCTCGAGGAGGGCGAGCTCGACCATCCCGAATCGCTGCGCAACGTGAACACGCCGGAGGAGTACCGGGCCGCGCTGGGCGAGCCGCTGCCCCTGGTCGATGTCGAAGTGTTCGGCACGCTGCGGGCCTCGCTCGGCCTCGAGCAGACGGCGGTGCGGGCGGCCACCCTGGAGGGCGCGATGACCGCCGTGCCGGGGCTGGCGGCGCTGGCGCCGCATGTGCTGGTCGCCCTGAACGGCGAGCAGTTCCAGGCCGACCCGGCGGTGCCGCTGGTGGACGGCGACCGGCTGTCCGTGCTGACCGCGGAGGCCGGCGGATGAGCGGGTTCGCCGCCTACCTGCTGATCGACCTCTCGACCGGAGCGGCGGAGCGTCGCGAGATCCCCGAGGCGGTGATGCGCAGCCGGATCGGAGGCGCGGGACTGGGCGTCCACCTGGCCCGCGAGCTGACGCCCGCGGGCGTCGATCCGCTTGGCCCGGAGGCGCCGATCGTGTTCGTGTTCTCGCCGCTGGTCGGCACCCCGCTGACCACCAGCGCCAAGTTCGCCGTGGTCGCCAAGTCGCCCCTGACCGGGCTCCTGAACGATGCCCTCTCGTCGAGCCACTTCGCGATCGCCGGCCGCATGACCGGGCATGAGGCGATCGTGCTGACCGGCCGCGCCCCGCAGCCGAGCGTCTGTGTCATCGACCAGCAGGGCGTCCGCGTCGAGCCGGCGCCTGAGCTGTGGGGGCTGCCCGCCGCCGACGCCGAGGAGGCCCTCCGGGCGCGACTCGGCCGCGGCTACCGGGCCGCGGCGATCGGGCCGGCCGGGGAGGCCCTGGTGCCCTACGCGACGGTCTCCCACGACGGGCGGCATGCCGGCCGCGGCGGCCACGGCGCGGTGCTGGGCTCGAAGAACCTGAAGGCCCTGGCCGTCCGCGGCCGCACCAAGGTGCCCCTCGCCGACCCCGACCGGGTGCTGGAGCTGGCGGCCGACCTCCGGGAGCGTTCGTTCGGGCCGGCGACCGAGAAGTACCGCGACCTGGGCACGCTGGCCAATCTGCTGGCGTTCAACGCCCTCAGCACGCTTCCCACCCGCAACTTCCGGGAGGCCAGCTTCGAGGGCGCCGCCGAGCTGTCGGCCGAGCAGGTGTCGCAGCTTCGCGACCGCACGCGCACCCACTGTGCATCCTGCACGATCGGCTGCGGGCACATCTATCCGGCCGGCAACGGCGGCAGCGCGCGGATGGAGTACGAGAACGCGTTCGCCCTCGGCCCACTCTGCGGCGTGTCCGATCCGCAGGCGGTGTTCACCGCCAGCGCCCGCTGCGACGAGCTGGGGATCGACACGATCTCGGCGGGAGGCACCATCGCGTTTGCGATGGAGTGCGCCGAACGCGGTCTGCTGGATGCTCCCTGGCTCCGGTTCGGGTCCGGCGAGGCGCTGCTGCGGGCGCTCGACGAGATCGGCTCCGGCGTGGGGGTCGGCCGGCTGCTGCGGATGGGCTCGCGGCGGATGGCCGAGCAGGTCGGCGGCGGCTCGATCGCCTTCGCGCCGCAGGTGAAGGGCATGGAGCTGCCGGGGTACGAACCGCGCACGCTGCAGGCGATGGCACTCGGGTTGGCGGTCAACGCCCGCGGCGCCGATCACAACCGCTCGGGCGCGTACGAGGCGGACTTCTCGACTCGCGTCGACCGCCTCCACGGCGGCTCCGCCTCGGTGGCGGCCGCGGTCGAGACGGAGGACAACGCTGCCCTGATCGACAGCATGATCCTGTGC
>DATLLX010000221.1:0-4558 GCA_035537595.1 Gaiellales bacterium
CCCGTGATCGCGCGCGTACTCGCCGAAGCCGCCCTCGCGCTGCCGCAGGCGGCCGTTCTCGATGGCAATCGTCCGCGTCGCCAGCGCCTCGATCAGCGCCCGGTCATGCGACACCACCAACAGCGTGCCGGGAAATGCCGCCAGGGCGTCCTCGAGCGCCTCGCGGCTCTCGATGTCGAGGTGGTTGGTCGGCTCGTCGAGGACGAGGAAGTTGGCGCCGGAGACGACCATCCGGGCCAGCACCAATCGCCGCCGCTCGCCTCCCGACAGCACCGACACCGGCTTCTCGGCCTGCTCGCCCGAGAACAGGAACCGGCCCAGCAGCGTTCGCGCCTGCGGCCCGTTGAGCGCGCTGCCCTGGACGATCACGTCTATCAGCCGGGCGTTCTCGGGCAGGCTGACGGAGTGCTGGGAGTAGTAGGCGACCTTCACGCCATGGCCGATCCGCGCCCGGCCGGCAGCCGGTTCGCGGCGGCCCAGGATGGTCTCGACCAGCGAGGTCTTACCGGCGCCGTTGCGGCCGATCAGTGCCACCCGCTGGCCGCGCTCGATGGCGAAGTCGGCCCCCTCGACCAGCCTGCGGCCGGCCACGTCGACGTCCATCCGCTCGACCTCGATCACCGTCCGGCCGGAGCGCGCGGGGGGTGGGAACTCGAAGCGCAGCGTTCGCTGCTCGGTGGGCTTCTCGACCCGCTCCCGCTCGATCCGCGCCATCGCCTTCAGCTTGCTCTGGGCCTGTCGCGACTTGGTGCCATAGCGGAAGCGGTCGACGAACCGCTGGAGGTGGGCGAGCTCCTCCTGCTGGCGCTCGAACTGGTCGGCCTGCATGGCCAGGCGCTCGGCGCGCTCCCGCCGCCAGTGCGAGTAGCCGCCCTTGGTCAGCCGGCCCTTGCCGCGGTCGAGCTCGAGCACCGAGGTGGCGACCGACTCCAGGAACCAGCGGTCGTGGCTGACGAACACGACCGAGGCGTCCAGCCCGTCCAGGTACTCCTCGAGCCACTCGATGGAGTCGACGTCGAGGTGGTTGGTGGGCTCGTCGAGCAGCAGCACGTCGGGCTCGCCGGCCAGCGCCCGGGTCAGCGAGGCGCGGGTCAGCTCACCGCCCGAGAAGGTGTCCAGCGGCCGTTCCAGGTCATCGGGTGTGAAGCCCAGGCCGCGGGCGATCGCCTCCAGCTTCGACCGCCAGCCGTAACCGCCCGCCTGCTCGAACTCCGTCGTCGCCCGGTCGTAGCGGCCCATGGTGGCCGCCGAGGCGTCACCGGCGGCCATGCGGGCCTCGAGCGAGCGCAGCTCGTCCTCCAGACCGGCCGCCTGGGCGGCACCCTCGCCGACGTACTCGCCCAGCGTGATGCCGCGGGCCAGCGGCGGCCGCTGGTCGTGCAGCGCCACCCGGGCGCCGGGCGGCAGCTGCAGCGTGCCGGCGTCGGGGGCCAGCTCGCCGGCCAGGATCCGCAGCAGCGTGGTCTTGCCGGCGCCGTTTCGGCCCACCAGGGCCACCCGGTCGCGCGGCCGCACGATCGCCGAGACGTCTCGCAGCACCTCGTCGCTGCCGTAGGAGAGCTGCAGCTGGGTCATGTGGAGCGCCATCAGCGGACCCGCAGGACGACCTTGCCGAACCGGTCGGGATGCTCCAGGCGGGCGTGGGCGGCGGCCGCCTCGGCGAGCGGGAAGCTGCTGTCGACCACCGGCCGCCAGTCCGCCCGCTCCACGTGGGCGAGCAGCGCGTCCAGCTCGCGGGGGCTCCCCATCGTCGTACCCAGCAGGTTCCACTGCCCGTAGTAGAACCGGGGCACGTCGATCTCGGCCGTGCTGCCACCGGTGCGCCCGAAGCTGACTAGCGTGCCTCCGATCCGCAGGCACTCGAAGATGCCGGGCCACGAGGCGGCGCCGATCGAGTCGATCGCCAGGTCGATCTCACCCACCTGGGCAGGCCATTCGGGGTCGGTGTAGAGCACCCCGAGGGTCGCCCCCAGCTCCCGGGCGCGGTCGAGCTTCCAGGCCGCCGCCGACGTGACCACGACCTCGGCGCCCATCGCGTGGGCCAGCTGGACGAGGAACGTCGAAACGCCGCCGCCTGCCCCCGGGATCAGCACCCGCATCCCCTGCGCCACCCGGCCGCGGGTGACCAGTGCCCGCCAGGCTGTCAGCCCGGCCAGCGGCAGCGCGGCCGCCTCCTCCCACGAGAGCCGGGCGGGCCGCGGCAGGACGTGGTCGGCGGGAACGGCGATCAGCTCGGCGTGCGTGCCCTGGTGGGGCACGCCCAGGATCTCGCTCCCCGGCTCGGGGCCGTCTTCGCGGCCGCCCCAGTTGAGGTAGGGGTTGATCACGACCTCGGTGCCCACCTGCGGGCCGGCGACGCCGTCGCCGAGGGCGGCGATCCGCCCGGCGCCGTCGGAGCCGAGCACCGCCGGCCGGTCTCCCCGGCCGGTGCGGATCCAGACGTCGCGGTGGTTGAGGGCGGCGGTCTCGAGGGCCACCAGCACCTCGCCCGGGCCCGCCGTGGGATCGGGCAGCTCGCCCGGCTGCACCACCTCGGGCCCTCCCACACCGGTGACGATCGACGCTCGCATGCTTCCGTATGATGCCGCGAGTGCGCGGGGCGGGCCACGACACGAGCTTCCTCTTCCTCTCCCAGGAGGACGTCGTCGCCGCAGGCGGCACCGACATGCCGGCGATCGTCGAGGTGATCGAGCGGGCGTTCCGGATCAAGGCCGCGGGCGGGGTGTTCATGCCGCCCAAGGTGATGATCACCTGGTCGGACGAGCCAGGCACCGAGGAGCTCCACGGCAGGATCATGGCGATGCCCGCCTACGTCGGCGGAGAGGTCGACGTGGCCGGCCTGAAGTGGATCCCCAGCGTGCCCGACAACCCGTCGCGCCGCGGGCTGCCCCGCGCGAACGCGCTGGTGCTGCTGTCCGACCGCGAGACCGGGCTGCCGCTGGCCGTGATGGACGGCACGGTGGTGAGCGCGATGCGAACCGGCGCAGTCACCGGGGTGGCCGTCCGTCACCTCGCCTCCCCGGCCGACGAGGTCGCCTGCCTGCTGGGGGCCGGGGTGCTGGCCCACACGCAGCTCGACGCCCTGCGGGCGGTGATGCCGAGCCTGCGCGAGGTGCGCGTCCACGACCCGGCGAAGGAGCGGCTCCAGCGCTTCTGTGAGCGCCAGTCGGCCGCCACCGGCCTGGCTGTGCTCCCGGTGGCCGACCCCGAGCGGGCCATCCGCGGCGCCCAGGTGGTGGTGCCCGCGACGATGGCCGTCGCGCCGACATTCGAGCCGGAGTGGCTCGACCCGGGCGCGACGGTGGTGCTGGTGTCCAGCCTGGACGCGCCCGAGTCGCTGCACGCGGTCACCGACCTGCTGGTGGTCGACGACTGGGTGCACGAATCGACGCACGAGGGCCGCTACGCCTGGCGGTTGGTTGCGGCGGGCATCCTGCCGGCGGAGGCAGGGTCCGCAGTCGAGCTGGCCGACGTGATGGCCGGCCGGCACCCCGGGCGCCAGCGGCCGGACCAGCGGATCGTGGTCTCGCCCGTGGGGCTGGGCATGGAGGACGTCTCGACCGCCGCTCATGTGCTCGACCAGGCCCGCGGCCGGGGGCTGGGCACCCGGCTGGCACTGCGCACCGGCCCGCCGGTCTGGGAGTAGGCACCGGCGGATGAGGAACGCCCTGCTCGTCTCCCGCGACGGCCGCCGGTTCCTGCTGGCCCAGCTGATGGACTCGCTGTGCGCCGGCCTGTCGATGGTGGTGCTGCCCTGGCTGGTGCTCGACGCCGGCGGCAGCAGGTCGCAGGCGGGTGCGGCGTTCCTGGCCGGCACGGTGCCCTACGTCCTGCTGGGGCTGCACGCCGGCCACGCCAGCGACCGCTACCCCCGGCGGCGGCTGCTGGTTGCGGGGACGCTGGCCCAGGCGGGGCTGGCCATGCTGGTGCCGCTGATTGTCGTCCTCGGCCGCGACGTCGAGCAGCTGCCGATCGCGCTGATCTACGCCACCGGACTGGGTGTGGCGGCGGGGCGGGTCTACGTCGACGCCGCCGCCTTCGGGGCTATCGCCAGGTTGCTGGACGGCGACCACTTCGTCGAGGGCCAGGCCGGCCTGTCCTTCGTGTGGTCGCTGGGCTTCCTGGTCGGCCCGGCCCTGGGCGGCGCCCTGACCGGCGTGATCGGCCCGGTGGGCGCGCTGGCGGTGCAGGGCGTCGGATTCGTGGTCGCCAGCATCCTCATGCGGTCGATCCGCACGGAGCTGGGACCGGCGGTCGGCGAGGAGGAGGATGCGGCGGAGGGCGACGTGCTTTCGGGCCTGCGGCTGGTCTGGCACGACCCCGTGCTGCGGTCGCTGACCGCGGTGGGGATGGGGTGGAACCTGACCGTCAACGTGATCTATGGCCTGATCGTCGTCTTCGCCCGCCAGGATCTCGACGCCAGCGCCGGCCGTGCCGGGCTGATGCTGGCGGTGGGCGGTGCGGCCGGGCTGGTCGGCGGGGCGATCGCTCCGCTGGCGCGCTCCCGCCTGGGTCCGACGCGGGCGCTCCGCGGAGCGCTGCTGGCCAGCGCCGCCGG
>DATLLX010000222.1:0-15424 GCA_035537595.1 Gaiellales bacterium
GAATTCAGCCGACCTGGCAGGCGGGGATCGCCGCGGTGCGCATGGGCGGCGCTGTCACCATCGTGGGCCTCGGTCAGACGGAGGGCTTGTTCTCAGCAGGAGATGTGGTTCGGAGGGGCATCACGGTTCGCGGCCATTACGCCTACACGCGCGCAGACTTCGAGAACGCGCTGGCGATCCTGGCTCGACGCCCGCCCTCGCTCGAATGGCTCCGCTCGCTGCCGCTGTCTGAAGGTGCCGAAGGATTTCGGCTGCTCGTAGAGGAGCCGGAGGTGAACATCAAGATCCTGCTCGAGCGGGACTAGTCCGGTTGGGATGACTCGGAGGTCGTGATCGCGCTGGCGCGCTTCCAGGGTGCCGCCGTCATCGTTGTAGGATCGTCCGGTGCCGGGACGCCGACCCACCGAGGAGGATCTGCGGGCGTTCGCGTTCCTCGCCGACCTCCCGGAGGCTGACACGGCGGCGCTGCTGGCCGGGTCCGAGGTGCTCGACGTGCCGGCCGGCGGCCGGGTGATCGAGGAAGGCGAGAACGACGACCGCCTCTTTCTGCTCCGCTCGGGCACCGTGTCGGTGGTGATCGAGGGCGAGCACCGGGCCAGGCTGGTCGCGCCCGACATCGTCGGCGAGATCGCGGCAACGCCCGTCGGCCACTCCTTCCGGCGCACCGCCTCGGTGACAGCCGACACCGACGCGGTGCTGATCGCGATTCCCTCGGACACCCTGCGGGAGCTCGAAAGCCGCAATCCGGCCCTGCGGGATCACGTGCGCGCGCTGCGCGCGAGGCGGCTGAGCTTCGACGCGCTCAGGCGTCATCTCCGTCCCTGATCGCGGCGGCCCTTCGAGCGGTACCGGCGATCACCCCTCGTCGAGCGGCGGGCTGGCCAGCACGACGGAGAGCTCGATCTGCCGGTCGGGGATCGTCCAGTATGTCCGCAGCAGTGCGGCCGTGCGCTGCGGCGAGACCAGCTCGAAGCCGTTGCGGCGATAGAACCGCACCGCCCAGTCGGCCGCGGCCCAGGTGCCGATCAGGATGCGGCGCTCGGTGAGCCGGCGCAGGTGCTCGAGCAGGGCCCGGCCGACCCCGAGCCCCTGGCGGGCGGGGAGCACGTAGGCGTGGCGAATCAGATCGACGTCGCCGACCGGCTGGATCCCCATCACGCCGATCAGCTCGCCATCCTCCTCGAAGCCCCAGAAGGCCACCCCGCCGGCGATCTCCCGATCCAGCTCGGGCAGATCCATGTATGGCTCGTGCCAGCGGTCGTCGGGGATCACGCCCCGATACGCCTCGGCGGCGGCGTTGACGATGTCCAGGATCGGCCCCCTGTCGTCGTCCCGGCAGGGGCGGATGCTGTGCATGGCGCCCAGCCTAGACCGCTCTCAATCCAGGGTGTGGCGGCCGCCGATCATCGAGAGCCGGAATCGCCCGGTTCGGCGAGCTCACGCCGCCGCTGCTCCAGCGAACCGAGCTTCGCCTCCAGCCGACTCAGGCGGGTCGACCGGCGCTGTCGAACGCGCTGTACCTCGCGGAGGCGGCGGCTGAGGTGTCGAACTCCTCGGCCACCATTGTGTAGACGGCCATGTCCGCGGGAGGCCCGCCCGTGACCACCGGCGGCAGCCGCCGACGGAGCAGGGCCTCGCAGGTGAAGGCGAGCCGCTCGGGGATGCGGAGGCTGGCCGTGTTGGCCGGGTCGACGTGGATCTCGACCCGGTCGACCCCGCACACACGGAAGGCCACCGCGGTCAGCGTGGCCGTGGCCTCGCTGGCATAGCCGTTCCCCACGGCGTCCGCCCTGATCCAGTACCCGATCTCGAATGCGTCGTCTCCGACCCTGGTGTGGAGGCCGGTGCCGCCCAGCACCCGTTGCTCGTCGGACGCCATGATGGCGTAGATGAAGTCTTGGCCGTGATCGAACTGGCCGCGAAAGTGGCGCAGGAGGTCGATCCGGTCGTCCAGCGTTCTAGGCTCCTCGTGTGCCCACGGCATCCACTGCCGCAGGTGGTCGATGCTCGCCTCGATGGCCTCCTGCAGCAGAGGCGCATCGTGCGGTTGCCAGCAGCGGATGACCAGGCGCTCCGTCTCGATCCGATAGGGAGGAGGAGGCGGCATCGCGCCGATGCTACTGGACGCGGGCCGCCATTCCTGTTGCCAACCGGCTCGGCGGCGAAGCTCCGGTCATTCGGGCTGCCCGGCGAGCGTCCGAAGCAGCTCGTCCGCTTGGCGCGCCCCCGTCGCGTACCCCTTGGCCCGATACAGCGCGACCGCCTCCCGCGCATGCTCCGCCGCGGCCTCCGGCTCGCCCGACGCGGCCAGACAGCGGGCCAGGGTCAGCCGGGCGCCGGCGTTGAGCAGGCTCCAGTCGCCTGTGGAGGCGACGGACAGCGCCTCACGGGCGGCTGCGGCTGCGCGATCCGCCTCGCCGCGTGCCAGGTGCACCTCGGCCAGCACCATCTGAGCGCGCGTGCGGGCCTCGTACACGCCGGGCGGAGCGGCTTCGAGGGCGGCGAGCGCGTTCGCCTCCGCCTCGTCGAGCCGGCCCAGGCGTACCTCCGCGAGTCCGACCCAGCCGCGAATCGTGGCAGCGACTGTCGTCGCCCCGGCTTGCTCCAGCTCCTCGACGATCGGTCGAAGCACGTTGCCAGCTTCCTCGTACCGGCCGGCCCGCACCAGCATCACGCCCTCCCACCTCGCAAGCCGGCCGGTGGCGGCCCTCCGGCCGACGTCACGCTCGATCTCCCTGGCCTCGTCGAGCAATGCCCGTGCCTCCTCGTCCTGCCCGCGCAGCTGTGACAGCGCAGCGCGCCCCAGGATCAGCTCTGACCGAACCGTCGGCCGGGCGCCGAGCTCGTCGGTCAGCCGGCCCAGCAGCGCATCCGCCTCCGGGATTGGCATTGGTGAATCGATCACGGCTCTGACCAGGACGGAGAGCGCCCACACCGTGTCCTGCTCGGCATCCAGCAGCACGTCGATCGACCGGTGCGCCGAGGCGACTGCGTCGGCAGCCCGGCCCAGCCACAACTCGACCGACGCCAGTTCCGACAATGCCGTGGCCAGGGCCCGCGGGTCATCGAGCGTCTCGAGCTCGCCCAGCGCGGCGGTCAGCCACGAGCTCACCTCGGTGTCCCCACGGGCGAGCGGTGTGGTGTCGGGCACGGCGCCCAGCACCAGTATCCGGGCCCGAAGCTCGAGTGCCCGCAGGCCGTGGCGGGCGGCCAGCTCGGCACCGTCGTTCAGCAGGCGCAGCACCTGCTCGGTGGTCAGCAGGTTCCAACCGGCGGCCGCCAGCTCGACCATCGCCGCCGGTCGATGCGGGCTGTCCTCAGGCAGCACCTGGAGCGCTCGTTCCAGCAGCAGCTGAGCCCGTCGCGGATCGCCCATCGCGTCTGCTCGCCGACCGGCGGCCGTCAACCGCACGCCGGCCTGCTCGGCCATCCCGGCGATCTGGTCATCCGCCAGGCCCAGCTCGATGCGCAGCGAGACGGCGCGCTGCAGATGGTCGCCGATCACCGCGTCGCTCGACCCGTTGCTCTCCAGCAGCCAGCCGGCCAGCGCTTCGTGCAGCGCGGCGCGCCGGCCCTTGGGGATCAGCTCGTAGGCCGCCTCTTGCAGCAGCGCATGTCCGAACTGCCAGCGTCCGGGTGTCGTCGGCTCGATCAGCTCCCGCTGCTCGAGGTGGTCGAGGTCGACGCCGTCCGGCCCCCCGGCGAGCGCCTCCACGGCGGCCGCCGGGAACTCGCGTCCGGCCACCGCGGCGACGCTGACCAGCTCGCGCTCGGATTCGGGCAGCGCCTCCAGCCGGGCGGTCAGGAGCACCTGGATCGAACGGGGCATCCCAACCGGCGCGTCGCCCTCCTCGATCAGCGCCGCCAGATGCTCGGCGAACAGGGGGTTCCCCTCCGCGGCGGCGATCACCCGCTGTGTGCGCTCGGCGGGCAGCCCGGGGCTGGCGTTGCTCAGCAGGACACGCGTCTGCGTGTCGTCCAGGCTCTCCAGCGCCAGCGACATGGTGTTGGCGCCCGCTCCCCATCCCGGCCGCCGCTCGGCGAACTCCGGCCTGGCGGTGCAGACCACCAGCAGCGACCGCCGCCGCGCATGGGTGATCAGCTGCTCGACCACGTCCAGCAGCAGGTCGTCGGCCCAGTGGACGTCCTCCAGCACAACCACCACCGTTCGGTCGATCGTCATCGTCCCGATCAACCGCGAGACGGCCCACGCCACGTCAGAGCCTCCGCCCATGGCGTCAGGTGCCAGGCAGGCGGCGACCGACGCAGCGTCTGACTCACCGGCCATCAGCTGGAGGGCCACAGCGGATGCATCGGGCGCGTCGGGAATGACGGCGCGCACCACCTCGTGCAGCGGCTCGAGCGACGACGGCCCGGTGGTCGCCCGGCAATGGCCGACCAGGACTGTGAGATCGCTGCGCAGGCGGGAGACCTCCGAGACCAGTCGCGACTTGCCGATCCCCGGCTGCCCGAGCACCGTCACCAGATGCGGCCGTTTCACCTGATCCGTGCGCTCAAGCGCCCTGCGCAGCAGGTCGAGCTCCGCGTCGCGGCCGACCATCGGCAGGTCGAGCCGGCGGCGGTGGCTGCCCGCGCCCGGATCGATCGATTCCAGCCGCCAGGCGACCAGCGGCTCCCGCTTGCCCTTGGCCGCGATCGGCGCCACGCGCTCGCCCCGTGCGGCGTGCCCCACCAGCGCCCATGTCGCCTCGCCCACCAGCACCTCTCCCGGCGCCGCCGCCTGCTCCAGCCGGGCCGTGACGTTGACGGCGTCGCCGACCACCAGCGACTCTCCGGCGGTGGCGTCGCGGGCCAGGACGTCTCCGGTGTTCACGCCGATCCGGGCCTGGATGTCGCCCAGCGCCCTGACGGCGTCCCGCACCTCGAGCGCCGCCCGCAGCGCCCGCAGCGCGTCGTCCTCATGGACGGCCGGGATCCCGAACACCGCCACCAGCGCGTCGCCGATCACCTTCTCGACCGTGCCGCCGTGGCGCTCCACCGGTTCCCGCACCGTCGCGTAGAAGCGCGCCATCAGCGCACGCAGCACCTCCGGGTCGAACCGCTCGCCGAGCGCGGTCGAGCCGACCACGTCGCAGAAGAGCACGGTCACGGTCTTTCGCACTTCGCGGGCCGGCGCGGGGTCGGCCGCGAGCGGTGCGCCGCAGCCATTGCAGAAGCGGGCGCCGGCGGGGTTCTCCTGACCGCACTGCATACAGGTGATCACCCGCCGAGTCTATGGCCTGCCCCCGCTGGCTCGCGGCCTGTACGCTCGACCGGCAGGTGCGCTACATGGTGATCGAAACCTTCAGGCATGGCCCGGGCCCGGTCTACGAGCGAGCGGCGGAGCGTGGCCGGATGCTGCCCACCGGCCTTGCCTATCTGGACAGCTGGGTCGACGCCGACCGGCTGGATCGCTGCTTCCAGCTGATGGAGACCGACGACCGGGCCCTGCTCGAAGAGTGGACGGCCCGCTGGGACGACCTGGCCGAGTTCGAGATCGTCCCGGTCGTCGACTCCGCAGAGGCGGCCCGGCGCACCGGGTCCGGCCGGCCGAGCGCCTAGGCCGAGCCCTCGTCGCGCATCGCCAGGTACTGGCGGTGGAAGGCGTGCACGAACCGGTCGGCGTAGGGCAGGATGCCGCCGCCGGCATAGGCGCGGGACGCCATGCTCAGCTGGGCGCGCTCGCAGACCGCCCAGTCCTGCTGCGCCAGCCGGTGGCGGAACTCGACCACCTCCGACGGATCGAAACCTGCCGCCGCCACCGTCTCCGGGGCGAACAGGTAGTGGCAGACGACCCGCGTCGATCCCGGGCCGTGAGGCAGCAGCAGGAATGTCGAGACGCAGTCGGAGTGGTAGTTCACGATCAGGTTCGGCAGCAGCGTGACGCCGTAGAACGTGTGCCGGTCGTCCTCGGAGATCCCGGGCAGCGGCGGCAGGCTGGAACGTCCGGTGGGCGTGAAGGACGTCATCCCCGACGCCAGCGAGTTGCCGTTCCCGTTCATGTCCGGCGCGTCCTCGACCTCGCCGTGGCGATAGAGCGGCACGATCCGCACCAGCTCGGGGTGCACAGTCGGGCAGTGCAGGCACTCGTTGTAGTTCTCGACAAGGATCTTCCAGTTCGCCGCCACCTCGTACTCGCGGCGGGCGCCCACCCGCAGCCCGCCGACGTCGTAGCGGCCCCACTGGAACGGATCGTCGCTGGCCCATCTGTGCAGGTGCTCGTCCAGCGCCGCCGGATCGTCGGCCAGCGACACCCAGACGAACCCCTCCCAGCAGTCGAGCGCCACCTGCCACAGGCCCAGCCGCTCGCGGGGCAGCGACTCGTCGAGGGCGACGTTGGGTGTCGCCAGCAGCCGGCCGTCGAGGCCGTACGACCAGGCGTGGTACGGGCAGCGAAGCGCCTTGCCGGTCGGGCCGCTGCCCTCGCACAGCCGCGACCCACGATGGCGGCAGACGTTGAGGAAGCCGCGCAGCGCGCCCTGCTCGTCCCGCACCAGCAGCACGCTCTCGCCGGCCACCTCGGCGACGGCGAACGCGCCCGTCCCGACGTCATCCTCGCGCCCGACGCAGAACCAGCCGCCGTGGAAGAGCCGCTCGCACTCGAGGCGAAAGACGTCCTCCGAGGAGTAATCGCGGCCGGGCAGCGTGGCCGGCGGCCGCCAGCCGGCTCGCGCCTGCGCGTGCGCCTCCCTGGGCCCGCCCGGCGTCGCCGGCGCGAGGTCGTGGTCGGGGCGCAGGCGGCTCATCGCGCGGCAAACCTACGCCGCCCATCCGATCCCCGTCAAGCGAGGCCGGAGCTCTCGGCCGTCAGCCCGCCGGCCGGATGTTCCCGGTCACGAGGACGTCACTCCGAGAAGTCGGGGATGGCCCGGTGGGCGTCGCCGGCGCGGCCGCGCGGCTCCTCCCAGTCCTCCTGACGGCCGAGAGCGGTGAGGTCGAGAAACGTGCACGCGCCGCCCAGCATCTCGGTACCGCGCGCGAAGGTCGAGTTCGTGTGAAAGACGCTGTCGCCGTCGCGCAGGAAGCAGCTGATACCCGGAAGCTCGAACGGCTGGGGGGACTCGACCGCCGAATCGCCGTTCGCCTCCAGCTCGTGCCTGCTGCGGTAGTTGATCTCCATCGGCGCCACCGACTCGTCGATCGTGACGTGGAAGTCGTAGTTGAAGTCGCTGCCTGCCGAGGAGTACCAGGGAAACGTCCAGCCCCGGCGGCTCCTGTAGTCGTCGATCCTGGCAAGCGGCGCGCGGGACACGGCGGCGAACGTGGTGCTGCGCGCATGCAGGTGCGAGAGCAGGCCGTCGGACATCTCGTCAGCCGCGGCCGAGCAGCTCGGGCAGCCGTCGTCCCACGACGGGTCGAACATGAAGTGCTGGATGATCAGCTGCCTGCGCCCTTCGAACAGGTCGAGCAGCGACGCCTCGCCGCCCGGGCCGGCGAACTGGTACGGCTTGTCGATCCGCACATCGGCAGCCGCCGGCGGTCGGCGTTCAGCGCGTCGTAGCGGTGCGTCATCTCCTTCTCCCTGGCCAGCAGCTGCCTGCGGGCCTCGAGCCATTCCTCGTGCGATGCGATCTCGGGCAGACTCATGCGGTCTCCTTCGGATGTGCGGGGGTGCGGTGTAGACGGCGCCGGCCGGGGAAACTCATCGCCGGCTGCGCGGGCCGCGGATCAGGGGGCGGCCGGCCGCTCGTCGCTGGTGCGGATCAGCAGCCAGTTCCGAGGGTCGCCCGACAGCCTCGCCGGCACCAGCGACCAGGTGCCGTCCAGGCGCGAGCCGCGCAGGCGGAACGTCAGCCTGCCGTCCGGTCGCTCATCGATCGGCTCGTACTCGCCGGTGTCCCAGACCTCGACCGTCCCGGCGCCGTACTGGCCCGCGGGGATCCGGCCCTCGAAGCCGCCATACGACAGCGAGTGGTCATCGACCTGGACGGCCAGCCGGCGGTCGCCCGGCTCGAGCGGCACGCCCCTCGGCACCGCCCAGCTCTTGAGCACGCCGTCGCGCTCGAGGCGGAAGTCGTAATGAAGCCTGGACGCGTCGTGCCGCTGGACGACGAACATGGGCCGCCGCACGCCGGTGGGTTGGCGCTTGCGCTTCGGGGCCATGTCCTTGAACCCTCTAGCGCAGTGGGCCGTGGGCCGAGCCCTCCTGCACCCAGCGGATCCGCTCGGGTGGCAGGTGGTATGTGACCTCGTCCGACCGGTGGATGATGCGCACGCGGATCCAGCCGGTGAACCGCTCGCTCGGCCCGATCTCGACGTTCTCGAACACGTCGCCGTCGATGTTGATGCTGCCGGTGGTGGCGATGGGATCGTCAGGGCTCATCTGGGGCCTCGTCTGGGTTGGGCGGCATGGCGCAGCCCCGCCACCCGCAGTGGCAACCCTACCAGCCGCACCCTGGCCTCCACCCCGCCGGTGGGGGCCGGCAGGCGCCAGGTTGACCGTTTCCGGGGACGCTCGTACGGTGGAACGGTGTTTCTTCGCCGTGACCCCCTGGCCGATGCTGGACCGCTCATGCGCCGGGTCTACGCGTACGCCGCGTACCGGGTCGGGGGTGGGCCGGACGCCGAGGACGTGACCAGCGAAGTCTTCGAGCGTGCGTTTCGCTATCGCAGCTCCTACCGGCCGGAGCAGGGCGCGCCGATCACCTGGCTGATCGGGATCGCCCGCCGCGTCGTCGACGACCGCCGGCTGCCGGCCGTGGCCCAGCAGGTGGGAGACGAGGCCGACGGCTTCGACATGGAGGCGGTGGTCATCGATCGCCTGACCGTGCTGGACGCCCTGGCGATGCTGTCCGACCGCGACCGTGAGCTGGTCGCCATGCGCTACGGCAGCGATCTGCCGTCGGATGAGATCGGCGTTGTCCTGGGCTGCACGCGGAATGCCGCCGACGTCGCCTTGCACCGCGCTCTCAAGCGTCTCCGCCGCGCGCTCGAGGTGTCCGGCTGGCAGATGAGCGGTGTCGGCCAGCGCGGCTGAGATCACGGGGGTTCGATCCGGGCATTTCGCGATGCCGCGCTCGGCCGTTCCTGCGGTGGTGCTGACCCCCATTCTGGGCGCCGTGGTTGCGGCGCACGGGGGCTATCACCCGCCGGTGTGGGGATGGAGCTCGCTGGTTCTGCTCTGGGTCTCCGCGCTTGCCCTCGTGTTTCGCCGGACCCTGGTCCCGACATGGCCCGAGATGTGCATGCTCGGGGGACTCGGCGGCACGGCGCTGCTCCAGGCAGTGTCGTCCGGCTGGTCGAACGCTCCGGGTGTCGCGCTGCTGGAATCGGAGCGGACGCTGCTCTATCTGTCGGCGGCCCTGGCGCTGATCGCCACCGCCCGGCGTGGTTCTCTCGTCTCCATCGAAGCGGCGCTGTTGGCGGTGAACGCGCTCGCCTGTGCCTGGGCCCTGTCGGTGCGGCTGCTGCCGGATGCGCATTCGTCGGCGACCATGATCAGCTCGCAGCGGCTCGGCGATCCGTTCGGCTACTCGAACGCGCTGGGAATCGCGGCCGCGGCGGCGATCGTGCTCGCCCTCGGCCTGGCGACAGCGGCCGAGCGGCCGCCTTTGAGGGCGATCGCCGCGGGCCTGGTGCCGATGCTTGCGCTGACGTTGTACTTCACCTACAGCCGGGGCGGCTGGCTGTCGCTGGGCGCCGGAGTCGCGGCCCTCGGGCTCCTGCATCCCCACCGGGCGCGGGTGGCCGGCGCGCTCGCGGCGACGGTGCCGGCCTCTGCCCTCCTTCTGGGGATCACGGGCACCTCCGCAGTGCTCACCCATCGCGGCTGGAGTGCCAGGTCGGATCTCCAGATCGAGGGGGAGCGCGTCCTGCTCCTGCTGGTGGCGTGTTCGCTGATCTCGGCCGCTCTTGGCGCCGGCATCCCGGCCGCGGCAGCACTTCTCGAACGGCTGCCTGCACCGGCTCTCCGCGCCGGTCGCGGCGCCGCCATCGGCCTGCCGGTCGCGGTCCTCGCGGCGCTGGTGGTGCAGGCCGGGTCGCCGGGGGGGCTCGTCGACGAGGCGGCGCGGCAGTTCGGGACGACGGCGCCCGATCAGCCTGGCTCCCGGGCCGAGACACAGCTCAACCCACGCCTGTTCTCGCTCAGCGCCACCCACCGGAACGAGCTCTGGCGCGTGGCGTGGGGCGGCTTCGAGCGCCACCCCGTGCTGGGGTCGGGCGCCGGCACCTTCGAGCGCGGGTGGTTGCAGCTCCGCCCGGTCGCGCTCAAGGTGCGGGACGGCCACAGCCTGTGGCTCGAGCGGCTGTACGAGCTGGGGATCGTCGGCGCCCTGCTCGCGGCCGCGGCGTTCGCGCCCGCGGTGGTGGTGGGCGTCCGGCTGCGGGGCGTCCGGCATGTGCCGACGGCATTCGCAGCGGTGGCCGCCCTCTTGGTCCACCAGTCGTTCGACTGGGACTGGGAGATGCCCGCGCTGACCCTGATCCTGGTCGCCCTGTGCGCAGGGATCCTGGCTGCCGGGCGGCGACCCGCACCCGGTAGGGGCCTGCGCTGGCCGGGGCGGGCGGTTGCGCTCGCCATGGTGGCGGCGATCGCACTTGCGTGCGGCTTCGGGTTCCGGGTCAATCTCGCGGTTTCCGAGAGCAGCTCGGCGGCCCTCGACCGCGACGGCCGCGGGGCGCTGGCCGCCGCGACACTGGCCACCGATCGCGCCCCCTGGCTGGCCGAAGGCTGGCAGTCGCGCGGAGAGGCGAACCTGCTGCTCGGCCACTACCGGGCCGCCGCGGCGGATTTCCGGCAGGCGCTGAAGCGCGACGACGGCGACTGGGAGTTGTGGTACGGGCTGGCGAGGGCGCTTCCGCTCGACCGCCGCGCCCACGCCTCCGGGATGGCGCGGAAGCTCGATCCGCTCGAGCCCCGGCTGGCGATCCTGCCCGGTTGAGTTTGTGGTGTAAGGAAACACGTGCAACTGCGGTAGATATCTCTGCCAGTACAGCACGAAGCTGAGAGAGAGGGATGCAGATGGGGGATTTCACTCACGACCCGGAAGGCTTGGGCGATCTCGAGGACGTCCTGCGGGGCGCCTCGCCACAGCCGTCCGACGAGTTCGCGTCGCGGTTCGGAGACCGCGTGGAGCGGGCGACCCGCCGGCGCCACAGCGGTCACAGGACGCTGCTTGCGACGGTGTTCACCACGGTCGCGTTCGGCGCCCTGGCCGGCCTCGGCGGCGTCGGATATGCGCTGGATGCGGTCGACGAGGCCGTGAACGGGGCGAGCGCCCGGGTCACGCCCGCGTCGGTGCAGTACGCCAGCGGCACCTGCGTGGAGTCGGTCAACCCGCATGGTCAGACGATTCCGCCCGCCGGGCAGACGCCCCCGGGCAACGGCCCTGGCCAGAACGAGGACGGCTTCTACGAGATCGGCAGCGACGGCAGCGGTGACGTGGTCGTGACCGATCTGGGCAGCGGCACCGTTTTCGGTCCCTACCCGAGCGGCACCGTCATCAAGTACACCCAGGCCACCGGCGCCACCCCGGGCGAGAAGACGATCGGGAGCGACAATGGCCAGGCCGGCGCCGTCACGGTGCACATCACCGGCACGGGCGACTTCTCGGTCACCCCGGTCGGCGGCGGGACGAGCGTCACCTGCCTGGTGCCTCGCCCTCCCAAGTAGCAGCACTGCGTTTGAGGGAACCGCTGAGGGGCCGCCGTCCGGCGGCCCCTCAGTCGTTCTCCGCCACGTACACGACGTCATCGGCGCCGCGTGGCACGGCCACGGTGACGCTGCGCACGGCGGTGAAGTGGCGCCGAAGGCGCTCCTCGAAGGCGGGCTCCGCCGCTGCGGCCCATACGGCCAGCCTGCCGGCGGGCAGCAGCAGGCCGGCCAGGCGGCGCAGGCCCTCGTCCGTGTAGATGACGGCGTTGCCTGGATGGACGAGCCAGCCGGGGCCGTTGTCGATGTCGATGCAGATGGCGTCGAACCGGCCCTCCAGCGTGACCAGCGCATCCCACAGGTCGCCGACGATCAGCCGCGCCCGAGGGTCGTCCAGCCCGCGCGGGTTGAGGCCGGAAAGATGCGTGGCCGCCCATTCGACCACCGCCGGCTCCAGCTCGACGACCACCACCTCGCGGGCTGCCCCGGCGCTCAGCGCCTCGTCCAGCGAGAAGCCGACGCCGAGGCCGCCCAGAAGGATCCGCGGGCCACGTTTGCCGGCGATCGCCTCGCGCACCAGCGCCCGTTCGGAGCGGCCGTCGCGGGTGTCCATCAGGAACGTGCCCGACGCGATCACCTCGAAGTGCTCGCCGGCTCGCCGCAGCACCAGCTCGCCGCGGGCGGTCTGCCTGCTATCGATCACCACCGGCCGTTCCGCCTCGCCTCCGGCGCTTGACACGTCGCTTCCGGCGATCGTAGTATCGAGTGCCGGCTGTGGCCGGTCTTGGCCGTTCTTGGGGGAGGAAGTCATGCGTCGCTCGCTGCTCGTCGTCGTCATGCTGGTGGTGGCGGTTGCCGCGCTGATCGCCGTCGCCACGGGCGACGGCGCGAAGCAGGATACGGCTGCGCCCGCGGACGTGCGGGCGGAGCCCGAGTCCGGGGCCCGAGCCGGCGCCGAGGAGCTCCAGGAGGAGGCCGAGGTCACCTCCGAGCGGCTCGAGGCACTGGCCTCCGCCAGGGCGAGCGGCCGGTTCGGTGGCCGGGTCGCGGCGACCACGCAGCCGGCGTCGGGATGGCTGGGGTCGCAGGTCATGAACGGCGCCACTGACGATTGGGAGCCGGCCGTGGCCGCCGATCCTCGAGTGCCCTACGTCTACCTGCTGACGACCCGCTACGGGCAGCCCAAGACCTGCTCCAGCCACTGTCCGACCCCCTACCTCGCGCTGGCCACGTCGACCGACGGCGGCGTCACCTGGGGCACCCAGCAGCCGCTCTGCGTCTGCGTCGGCGCGGCTGCCCAGTACGACCCGACGATCGAGGTCGTCCCCAACACGGGCGATGTCTACAGCGCGTTTCTGAACGCCGACCGGGCCGGCGGCTTCTCGACCGTGTTCAGCCGGTCGACCGACCACGGCGCCACATGGTCGGCGCCCGTGCACGTGTACGGCAACGTTTCCTGGACGGACAAGCCGGAGATCACGATGAGCCGCAGCGGGCGGGACGTCTACGTCTCCTGGAACGGCCCCCAGGGCGGCGATCTGTACGTCGGGCAGTCCCATGACTTCGGCGCCACCTGGACGCAGCAGAAGCTGGAGACGTCGAAACGGTACTACTACGCCTATGACGGCCGGGTGCTGGCCTCCGGCACCGTCGTGTTCTCGGAGAGCAGCGAGATCTACTCCGGGTCGAAGACCGTGGAAGGGGAGGTGTGGCACCACGCCGTGATCTCCCGCGACGCCGGCAAGAGCTGGCAGAACATCGTCGTCGCCCGCGTGCCGGTGGGCGAGGCCTGCGTGGCGGCCGGCTGCAGCCCCGACTTCTACACCGGCCAGACCTCCGTGGCCGAGGATGCTCCCGGCCACCTGGTGTTCGCCTACGAGGGGCCGGCGGTGGCCGGCGGCCCGCAGCGGGTGTACGTGTCGACGTCGTCCGACGAGGGGCGCACCTGGAGCGGCGGCACCGCCATGTCCGCTGCCGGCGAGAATGCCACCGGGCCGCGGCTGGGCTCATCCGGTGGCGGGGATGTCCGGATCTGGTACATGCAGACGGCGGGCGGCGACAACCCCGACGCGTGGAACGTCTGGTACCGCAGCTCGGCCAACGGCGGCGCCAGCTGGTCGGCCCCGGTCAGGATCAGCGATGCCCCCGCCGGTGCGGCCGGGTACGTGACCGCGGCCGGCTTCGGCGAGATCTACGGCGACTACGGCGAGATGGCGGTGACCAGCGCCGGGAAGACAATCGCCGCCTGGGGTGAGGGCTACTCGTATACCGGCCCCGGGGGCACCTGGTTCAACGTTCAGCGGTAGCACGCGGCCGGCTCCCTGAACCGGTGTCGCGGCGTCCGGCGTAGCGGACCGCCTCAGGCGTCGAGCAGGGGCAGCGCTTCGGCCAGCGTGCGGATCGAGACCTCGGTGATCGGGTCGACCACCAGGATCGCCTCGTCCGCTCCGGCCTCCGCCAGGTCATGCAGGTGTCGGGCGATCCGCCGGGCGTCACCGCGGAGCGGCGGCGCCTCGTTCTCGTCGGGCCGCTCTGCCGACCCGGCCAGCGCCACCAGCACGCAGGCGCTTCGCTCGATGTGTCGGGGGTCGCGGCCGGCCCGGCGGGCGGCGTCGGAGATCGCCCGGTTGGCGGCGGCGAACCCGTCCGCCGTGTTCCCGTACCAGTCGTACCAGGTGTTCCAGGAGTCGACGTGGGGCAGGGTCAGGCCAAGCATGCGGGGCCCGTTCGAGCCGATCATGATCGGCGGGCGCCGCGCGGGCGGCGGCAGCAGCACGAGGTCGTCCGCCTGCCAGAACCGGCCCTCCAGCGTCACCCGCTCACCGGCCAGCATGCCGCGGATGATCTCGAACGCCTCGGCGAAGCGGGTCACCCGATGATCGTAGGGGAGGCCGAAGGCGCGAAACTCGGCCTCGTTCCAGCCCGCTCCCAGCCCCAGCACCAGCCGGCCGCCGCTGATCTCGTCTACCGCCGCCGCCATCTTGGCGATCAGGCCGGGCGGGTGGAACGCGGTGCAGGCGACCAGCGGCCCCAGCGCCACCCGGCTGGTGACGGCCGCCAGGCCGGCGAGCATCGTCCACACCTCCCACGGCCCCCGCTCCGGGCCGCCGTCGCCGCGGTAGAGCAGGTGGTCGCCCAGCCAGATCGAGTCGAAGCCGGCGTCCTCCGCTGCCCTGGCCATGGCGGCGTATTCCGGCCAGCGAACGTCGCGCTCGACTTCGGGCAGCTGCACTCCGACGCGAAGGGGGCGTGGCACGGGCGCGAACTTTACCGGCGGCTCAGAACAGCGGGCGCAGGGCGGCGTACAGCTGCCGGTGGCGGCCGTAGAGGTCGTCGTAGACCTGCTGGCACTCCGGCCGCGGGTGCACGGGCTCCGAGCGTTTCCCGGCCATCGCGCGGCTGGCGGCGGGCACGTCCGGGTGCAGCCCGGCCCCGGCGGCTGCCAGCATCGCGGCGCCGCGGGCCGTTGTCTCGACATCGTCCGGACGGGACACCGGCAGCCCCGTGACATCGGCCCGGATCTGGCGCAGCAGGTCGCCGCGGGCGCCGCCGGCCACGCAGACCACCTCGTCCGGTGGGTGGCCGGCGGCGCGGATCGCCTCCAGCACGTCACGCAGCGCGAAGGCGTTGCCCTCGAGCAGCGCCCGGGCCAGGTGGGCGCGGCCATGGGCGGCGGTCAGCCCGAACCAGCCGGCCCGGGCGTCGGCGTTCCACTCCGGTGCCGTGGCCCCGGCCAGCGCGGGCACCCACAGCACCCCATCCGCTCCCGCCGGTGCGCCCTCGGCCAGCGCGTTCAGGAGCTCGTAGACGTCGGCCCCGGTGGCCGCCGCC
>DATLLX010000223.1:0-7267 GCA_035537595.1 Gaiellales bacterium
ATCCCAGAACGCAACCTAGCCGCTGCCTGAAGGACACCGCCATCCCCGGATTTCGGTAGACGGCGTCCCAACCCCGAGATCAGCGTACCAGCGGGCCGATCGCCTCGTAGGTCAGCGCCGCGACCAGCCCGGCCGCCGGCAGCGTGAGCACCCAGGCGATGACGATGTTCGCCGCCACGCCCCAGCGCGGAGTCAGGCCCGGCGTCGCCGCACCCGCGCCCAGCACGGCCCCGGAGATCACCTGGGTGGTCGAGATCGGGAAGCCGACCCGCCCGGTGTACCACAGCACCGCCGTCGCCGCCGTCTGCGCCGCGAAGCCCTGCGGCGGCTCCAGGGCAACGATCCGGGTGCCCATCGTGCGCATGATCCGCCACCCGCCGACGTAGGTGCCGAGACCGATCGCCGCCCCCGCCGCCACCTTGACCCAGTCGTCGACATGCTTGGGATCGACCGAGTGGCCGCTGATGTAGAGCGACAGCGCGATCACGCCCATCGTCTTCTGGGCGTCGTTGGTGCCGTGGAAGAAGGCCATCAGGGTGCCCGACACCACCTGGGACGCGCGGAACCCGCGGTTGAGCGGCGCCGGCTTACCGCGCCGGAACAGCCAGAAGATGACGACGATGGCGACGCCGGCCAGGAAGAACCCGATCAGCGGGCTGGTCAGCCCGGGCAGCACCACCTTCTCCCACAGCCCGGTCCATAACACGGCGGCCGAGCCGGGGCCGGCCAGCGTCGCCCCGATCAGGCCGCCGATCAGGGCATGCGAGGAGGAGCTCGGCAACCCCAGATACCAGGTGAACAGGTTCCAGGCGATCGCGCCCACCAGCCCGGCAAGGATCACCCGGCCGGTGGCCACGTCGGGATCGATCAGGCCCGAGGCCAGGCTGCCGGCGACCGCGGTCGACACGAAGGCGCCGGCGAAGTTGGCGATCGCGGCGACGCCGACAGCAACCCGCGGCGGCAGCGCGCGGGTGGAGACAGTGGTGGCCACCGCATTTGCCGTGTCGTGGAAGCCGTTGGTGAAATCGAAGATGAGGGCGATGGCGATGACCGCCACCAGGAGGGCATCGCTCACCGGTTCTTGAGGTAGATGCTCTCGAGCACGTGGGCCGCGGTCTCGCACTTGTCGACGGCCATCTCGAGGTCGTGGTGGATGTCCTTCCAGCGGATCACCACCAGCGGGTCGAGGCCGTTCGAGAACAGCTTCGCGGTCGCCGAGCGCACGATCCGGTCACCCTCGTCCTCGAGGGTGTGGATGTCCACCAGGTGGTGGTGAATGTTCTTCAGCCCGTCCAGGCCCTCGATCGCATCGGACAGCTTGCTGACGGCCCGGAAGATCACCCCGGCCTGCTGGATCGCCTCCTGGGGCACCTCCTCGACGCCGTACAGGTTGAGCTCGTCGGCCACCTGGTCCATGAAGTCGCACACATCGTCGATCGCCGTGGCCAGGGAGTAGATGTCCTCGCGATCGATCGGCGTCACGAAGCTGCGATTGATCAGCTGGACGATCTCGTGGGTGACTCGGTCGCCCTCGTGCTCGCGATCCTTGATCTCGTCGACCAGCGCTCGCCGGTCGGGATAGTGCTCGAGCAGGTCGAGCAGGAGCTGGGAGGTCGACACCAGGTTGGCGGCCGCGCGGTTCAGGAGCTCGTAGAACTCGCGGTTCTGAGGAGTGAGTCGAAACTTTGGCATGTGGATCACGCTACACCGGTTCTTCACCTTTGGGGAGCAGCAACGTCCGGCCGGTTCCCCATACTGGTGCCGACGAGCGCACGTGCACGACGGCTCCACTCCCCACTCCAGCCCGATGCGAAACACCACAGGTGCCGGCCAGGTGCCCGTCTGGTGCGGTTGGTGGCCGTGGCGGAGGAGGGGAATTGCCCGCCGCAGCAGCGCCAGCACGCCGACCCGGGTCAGCTGCCGGCGGGCGGTGACGACCCAGACAGGGTCGCTCGACCCGCTGTAACGTGCCCACGATGGGCCACGCGCACGCCCACCACGGGCACCATCATGGCCACGATCACGGTGCCGCCCGCGAGGCCGGCGCCCGCGGGCTGGCCATCGCGCTGCTGCTCACCTGCAGCATCTTCGCTGCACAGGTGGCGGGCGGGCTGATCGGCGGCAGCCTGGCGCTGCTGGCCGATGCCGGGCACGTGCTGACCGACGCCAGCTCGCTGCTGCTGGCCCTGGTGGCGGTGCGGATGGCGGCCCGCCCGCCCAGCGGCCGTCACACCTTCGGCTGGCAGCGGGCCGAGATCCTGGCAGCGCTGGTGAACGGCGGGGCGCTGGTCGCGATCGCGCTGGTCACCGTGTGGGCGGCCGTCGGCCGGCTATCCGACCCGCCCAAGGTCGACGGCGGGATCACCCTGATCGTGGCGACGGCCGGGCTGCTGGTCAACATCGCCGCGGCCGGCGTGCTGATGCGCTCGGGCGGCGGCCTCAACGTGCGGGCGGCGCTCGGCCACGTGCTGGCCGACGCGATCTCGTCGGTGGGGGTGATCGTCGCCGCGGCGATCATCGTGCTCACGGGCTGGAGGCAGGCAGACCCGATCGCCAGCCTGGGCATCGCCGCCCTGATCCTGGTCGGCGGCGTCCGCATCGTCCGCGAGGCCGTCGACGTGCTGATGGAGGCCGCTCCGGCCGACGTCGACGTCGCCCAGATGGGCAACGCGATCGCCCGGGTGGACGGCGTCACCGAGGTGCACGACCTTCACGTATGGACGGTGACCTCGGGATTTCCCGCCGTCGCGGCGCACATCACCGTCAGGCCCGACGCCGAGCCGTGGCTGGTGCGCACGCGCACTGCCGAGATGCTGCGCCGTCACTTCGCCGTCGAGCACACCACCCTCCAGGTCGAGCGGGAGGGTGAGGAGGGCAGGCTGCACGAGATCCGGCGGGTGCCCGACCATCCCGGCAGGCACGGCGCGCCGCCTCAGCGGTGAGCCAGCTCCCGGGTGACCAGGCCGTCGCCGCCCGGCAGGTAGCCGCGGCGGGCGTAGAAGCTGCGAGCGCGCTCGTTGCCCGGCTCGACCGCGATCCGCACCGCCCGCAGCTCGCGACTGCAGCCGTAGCCCTCGACCCAGTCCAACAGCCGGTGGCCGACCCCGACCCCCTCGTCGGTGGGGGCGATCACCAGCTGGTCGAGCACCAGCTCGCCGCCGCGCTCGGACACCGCCGCGTACCCGGCCAGGTGCCGCCCGGCCTCGGCCACGAACACCAGGTCGCCGCCCAGCACCCGCTCGGTGCGAGGGGCCTGAAGCGCTCCTCCTGCGGCGACGACGTCGGGGCCGAGGGCCTCCGCCGCCATCCGCCGGAGCTCCTCGAGGTCGTCCGCCTGTGCCTGGCGGATCTGCAGGTCAGACACGGCCGCGGTCACCCCCGGCCGGATGGTGGCGTCCCGCCGGCCGCCTCGACGGCGCGACGCTCTTCGGGCGCCAGCTCGAGGTCGGCCACACCGTCGCGAAGCTCTTTGACGTAGATCCGGGCATAGTCACGATCCTGGATCGCGGTCAGCACCACTCCGTTCCCGCGGGCGTTCAGCAGTGCCACCGAGACGGACTGTCTGCCGCCGGTCCCTTCCAGCGCATCGTACCGCACGAGCCCGATCCGCTGGGTGGCCGAGTCGAGCTGGGCGCGGGCCGCCGCCACCTGCTGCTCGACCTCGCCCGCCCGCCCCTCGACGTGCTCGACCCGGGCCAGCAGGCCCACGGCGTACTCCACCAGATCGCGCTGGTCGGTGCCCAGCAGCAGCCGCTGGCCGCGGCGCAGCCGCCGCAGCTGCACCGCCTGCCAGATGACGATCAGCAGCAACAGGCCGGCCGCGACGGCAGCGCCGATCGCGACGGCCAGAGCGGTATCCGCGGTACTCACGTGGGAACGAGGAAGGCAACCGTGTAGACCGCCCTGTTGTTGGAGGCATTGCGCTCGCCGGGCACCGGACCGACGGCCACGGTCACCTTGACGTCGCTTCCGAAGTCGAGCGACGACGCGTCGGTGGTCAGCCCCGTGACCTCGACCGTCGCCGTGTCACCAGGCCCGACCTGGTCGATCGTCGCCTTCTTGGACGGCGCATCTTTGCCCGTCCCCAGCCTGATCGTGACGGGGACGTTGAACTCCTGGAAGTTGCCCCCGTTGGTGGCGGAGACCACGAACACCAGATCCGTGGAGGCCGGCACCTGGTTGACGTCGCCGCCGGGTCGCAGGGTGATGCTCTTCCCGCCCGTCTGGACGATCACCGTGTCCAGGCTCATGCCGTGCAGCCCCTTCACCGCCCCTGGCTTCAGCCGCTGCAGGACGAGCCCCATGCCGGCCGGCGTGACCGTGCCCTGCAGCTTCGGCGGCAGGAAGGCGGAGGTGGGCACCCGGGCGTCGACGCCGGCGTCGGCCAGCGCGTTGTTGAGCCGGGCGGCGTACCGGTCGGAGTAGACCACGTCCGACGCCAGCAGCCGCTGCGTGCAGGGCACCAGCAGCTTGCCGCCGGCCACCGGCGGCTTGGAGCGGTATGCCTGTGCCATGCCCTTCTGCAGGCACTCGAGCCCCGTGATCCGGAACGACAGCGCCTCGATCAGCGACGGGTGGTACGGCTCGGCCTGTTTGGTCGGCTGGATCTTCTCGGCAGTGGCGAGCGCCTGCTTCTCGAGATCGAGCGCCTGACCCACCTTGGTCACTGCGGCCTTCGCCTTCAGCGGCCTGGGCGCCTCGAACACCTCCTGCACCTGGCGCGATGCCTGGTCGGACTTCGAGAGCACCTGCTCCTTCACCGCGTCGACGTAGTCCTGGTTCTTACTGGCCGTGGAGCTGCCCCCGCACGACCGGATCAGGAACACGAACACGAGCAGGACGACCAGCACCCCGATGACCACCACGGCCAGCCGCCCCACCTCGAGGTTCTGCATGGCTGCAGGCCGGGGAATGTTCGGCCCACGGCCTCCCCCTCCGCCGGCCGCGGTGCGCGCAGGGCGCCGGCGGCGCGGCGGCGGCGCGCCCGCCGCCGGGGGTTGCTGCGGCTCCGGTCGGCGAGGTTGCTGCGGCTCCCCGGCGGGGCGTGTGGGAGCCGTCTCCTGTGTGCGGCTGGGCTCGTCCCACTGGTCGTCAAAAAAGTCGTCCGGCGGCACCGGATGACCCTATCACCGCCTGCGGCTGGGCCAGGGGCCCAGCGGACGCCCGCCGCAGCCCCCGGATCCACGTCCGGAAGAAGGACATCGGCCCCCTCCGGCAAAACAGATCCCCGTGGCGCAGACCGCAGCAGCACCTCAGAGCGGGCGGATGTCCGGACGGACGATCGCCGACCGCTACCTGCTCACCGGGCAGCTCGGCCGCGGCGGGTTCGGCACCGTCTACTCGGGGCGCGATCTGACCGGCGCGGGCGAGGTCGCGGTCAAGGTGTTCAGCCGAACCGAGGGATTCGCCCCCCGGGCGGCACGCGAGGCCCGCACCGCGCTCAAGCTCGACCATCCCTGCGTCCACCAGGTGCTGGGGGTCGAGGAGGACGCAGACCACGCGTACCTGATCTCGCGGCTGGTCGTGGGCCAGCGCTTCGACCGCAGCGGGCTGGGCGACCAGGAGGCGGTGCGCGCGATCGCCGCGGTGTGCGACGCCCTCGCCCACGCGCACGAGCGCAACGTCATCCACCGCGACGTGAAGCCGTCCAACATCCTGATCGCCGACGACGGCAGCGTCGTGCTGACCGATTTCGGCATCGCCCGCGACCGCGACGCCCGCGACCAGACGATGGACGAGAAGGTGCTGGGCACCCTCAGCTACATGGCGCCCGAGCAGGCGCGGGGCGAGCAGGCCACCGGCAAGACCGACGTCTGGGCGGCCGCGCTGACCCTGTACGAGTGCCTGTCGGGCAGCAATCCCTTCCGCACCAAGTCGCTCTCCGACCTGCTCGACCGGCTGGGCAAGGGCGCGCCGCCGCTGGCGCACACCCGACCCGACCTGCCCCCCGCCCTGGGCAAGGCGCTGCGCCGGGCCCTGGACGAGAACCCCGAGCGCCGCCCCTCCGCGATCGAGCTTCGCGACATGCTGATCGCGGCGCTGCGCCCCGCCACGGAAGAGGCGCGAACGCCGATCGTGCAGCTGCGCACGCCGGCCATGCCGGCAGGTCGGCTGGCGGCGGCCGTCGCCATCGGCGTCGGCGCCGCCTGGCTGCTGACCGCGTTCCCGGTCTACCCGCCCTCGTGGACGCTGCCGCTGGCCGTCCTGCTGGGCGTCCTCGGCTGGCGCTCCCCGTTCGCAGCGGTGGCCGCCGGTGCGGTGCTCGGCCTGCCGGCGATCTGGAACTTTAGCCAGGCCGGCGCGCTGATCTACGCACCGCTGGCCCTGGTGTGGCTGCGGGCAGGACGGGGTTGGGGCGGACGGCTGGCCGCGCCGCTGGCCGCCGCGCCGCTGGCCTTCGTGGGGCTCGGCCCCGCGTATGTGCTGGTGGCAGCCGCGGCGCCGACACCCCGGCGACGCCTGGCCGAGGGGCTGGCGGGCGGCCTGATCGTCGTCATCGCCGGGAGCCTGGCGCCCCACGCCGTCCGAGCGCCGCTGGCCGGGTCCGACAACCCGCTTGCGTACATGACCGCTCTGGGAGGCGCCCCGGCCGCGCTGTGCGTATGGGCCGCCGTGGCCCTGTTCGCACCGCTGATGGCGCTGGCGACGGAGCAGGAGCCGGGCCGCCGCGGTCAGGCGCTGGCACTGTGGACGCTGGCGTTCGCGCTGGCGACCGTTGCCTTCCCGCACGTGCTCGAAGCCCGCCCTGAGTCGCTGCTGCCAACGGCGGGAGCTGCCGGATTGGTGGGTATACTGGCCTGCATCAGGGCGCTCGCCGGGCCTCGTCTCTCCTTTGGCCGCTAAGGCCGCGGGCGCCGTGGAGCGAACCACCCACCCAGCTGCGTTGAGCGTCCTTCGCAACATCGAGCGCAAGATCGGCGGCCTGTTCGAGGGCGTGTTCAACCGTACCTTCCGCTCCTCGGTACAGCCGGTGGAGCTGGCTCGCAAGCTCGCCAAGGAGATGGACGAGCACAAGACCATCTCCATCCACCGGGTCTACGTGCCGGACGAGTACACGATCTTCCTGAACCCCCAGGACCGGGAGCAGTTCGCCGCCTACGAGACGCAGATGCGCAACGAGCTGGCCGAGTACCTGGTCGAGCACGCGCGCCGCGAAGGGTATTCGCTGCCCGCCCGGCCGCTGGTGCTGATCGAGTCGGAGGCCGACCTGGTGGTGGGGACGTTCGGGATCGCCGTGGCCACCCAGGAGGCGGCCGTTGCCCTCGCC
>DATLLX010000224.1:0-12787 GCA_035537595.1 Gaiellales bacterium
GTGTCGTCGGAGCGCTCGCGCACGCAGCGGCGGATCGACACCGTGGAACGGCTGGAGGCCGAGGCCGGGGAGCTGGACGGCATGCTGGAGCTGGCCGCCGAGGATCCCGAATGGCGGGGCGAGCTCGAGCAGGCGCTGACCCGGCTCGACGCCGACGTCGCCCGGCTCCAGGAGGAAGCGCTGTTCACCGGCGAGTACGACAGCGGGCCGGCGGTGGTCACCGTGCATGCGGGCGCCGGCGGCACGGACAGCCAGGACTGGGCCGAGATCCTGCTCCGCATGTACCTGCGCTGGGCCGACAGCCGGGGCTTCAAGACCGAGATGGTCGAGGCCACGCCGGGGGAGGAGGCGGGCATCAAGAGCGCCACCTTCTCGCTGATCGGCGACAACGCCTACGGCATCATGGGAGCCGAGAAGGGAGTCCACCGGCTGGTGCGGCTGTCGCCGTTCGACTCCGCCCACCGCCGCCACACCAGCTTCGCCCAGGTTGAGATCGCGCCGCTGGTGGAGGACGACGCGCCGGTGGAGATCGACGAGGGCGACCTGCGGATTGACACCTACCGGGCCCAGGGGGCCGGTGGCCAGCACGTCAACAAGACCGATTCGGCCGTTCGCATCACCCACCTGCCGAGCGGTATTGTCGTGCAGTGTCAGAACGAGCGCTCCCAGCTGCAGAACAAGGCTCAGGCGATGCGCATCCTCAAGAGCCGCCTGGTCGAGCGCGAGCACGAGCGACGCGAGCAGGCGCTGGCCGCGGAGCGCGGCGAGGCGCAGGACATCTCCTTCGGAAGTCAAATCCGTTCCTATGTGCTGCATCCCTACACGATGGTCAACGACCATCGAACGAACATGAAGATCGGGAACGCGCAGGGCGTGCTCGACGGGGGGCTCGACGAGCTGATCCACGCCGAGCTGCTGCGGCGCGCCGCCCGGCGGGACGAAAGGTAGACAACCGCGCTATTTGCAGGCATAACGCTTCCTGTCGATTGCGTCCGACAGACCGCATGGCTACCCTGAACCAGGGCACGCGCGCCGCACGGCGCCCACAATGCGACCCATGACCGACGAGACACACCTCCCCGACACGTCCCTGACCGCTGCGCTGCAAGCGCGCGCCGCCGTCAGCGACCCGCCGGTCGCCGAGCCGGCGGCCGAGCCGGCCGCCCACCAGCGGGCCAGCGCGGCGATGATCGTGTTCGACGACGTGTCCAAGATCTACGAGCCGAACATCGTGGGGCTGAAGGACGTCTCACTGCAGATCGACAAGGGTGAGTTCGTGTTCCTGGTCGGCGCATCGGGGTCGGGCAAGTCGACCTTCATCAAGCTGCTGACCAAGGAGATCGACGTCACCAAGGGCAACCTGATCGTCGGCGGCCGCTCGCTGCCGAAGCTCAAGCGCTCCAAGGTGCCGATCCTGCGCCGCAACATCGGCTGCGTGTTCCAGGACTTCAAGCTGCTGCCCAACCGCAGCGTCTACCAGAATGTGGCCTACGCGCTGCAGGTGCAGGGCAAGTCGCGGGCCGAGATCCGCAAGAAGGTGCCCGACATCATCGGCCTGGTGGGCTTGGCCGACAAGAGCGACCGGTTTCCGCACGAGCTGTCGGGCGGCGAGCAGCAGCGGGTCTCGGTGGCCCGCGCGTTCGTGAACCACCCGCCGCTGTTGATCGCCGACGAGCCCACCGGCAACCTCGACCCCGACACCTCGGTCGGCATCATGCAGCTGCTCTACCGCATCAACCGGGCCGGCACCACCGTCGTGATGGCGACCCACGACCGCGAGATGGTCGACAAGATGCGGCGCCGCGTGATCCAGCTCGAGGACGGGTCGATCATCCGCGACGACCGCCGAGGCGGCTACCAGGCATGAGATGGCGGTTCTTCGTCGGCGAGGCCATGCACTCGATCCGCGGCAACGTGGCCACCACGCTGGCGGCCAGCATCACGGTGCTGATCGTGACCCTGCTGCTGGGCGTGTTCGCGGCCATCTTCCTGTTCGTCCGCGACCGCACCGACGCGGTCAAGAACGACGTCACCGTGAAGGCGTACGTGCCCAAGGCCCTGCAGAGCGACCAGGCAACCCTGAGCCGGGTGCGGAACGAGCTGGCGGCCATCCCCAACGTGAAGTCGATCGAGTACGTCTCGCCCGACGACGCGATCAAGCAGCTGTCCAAGGAAGAGCAGGCCAACATCGCCGTGCTCGGGTACAACCCGCTGCCGCCCGCGTTCTACATGAAGCTGGCCGATCCCAACCAAGTCGACGAGGCCAAGGCCGCGGCGCTGCAGATCCCCGAGGTGCGCAACTGCGGCGACAAGAACCCGGAGAGCTGCGTCACCTACGGTGAGCAGATCACCAAGCGGGTGCTGTTCGCGGTCAAGGTGATCCTGATCGGGGTCGGCTCGGTGATGCTGCTGCTGGGCATCGCCGCGGTGGTGCTGATCGCCAACACCATCCGGCTCTCGATCTTCTCCCGCCGCCGCGAGATCGAGGTGATGAAGCTGGTCGGGGCGACCAACTGGTTCGTCCGCGTGCCTTTCATCCTCGAGGGCATGCTGACCGGGATCCTGGGCGCCCTGGGCGGCGTGCTCGTCCTGGCGGCCGTCTACACGGCGCTGAAGCGGATCAACAGCGGGCTTGCCGAGCCCGCCAACCTGTTCCCGGGCGGCGTGATCGCCCTCGCCTTCGCGCTGGCGGCGTTCGGCGCGGTGCTGGGCGCCTTCGGGTCGGGCATGACGCTCCGCCGCTTCCTGAAGGTCTAGCTTCCCCGCCCCCTTTTTGCCTGCTCCCGGCCGCGTTACCCCATCCGCTGGCCACAGGCGGTACAATCGTTTCCCGTACATGGGGCGTCGCACACTGATCGTCATTGCAGTTGCGGTCGCAATCGGAACGGCATTCGGAGCGGGCTTCGAGCTGCACGCCCGCTCGATCGGCGCTCCGGAGCCGCCGGCCAACCGGGATCCCCGGCCGCTGCGGGCACTCGTTCTGGCGGAGCTCGAGCGCCACTACTACGCTCAGCTGCCGCGGGGGATCGCCCAGGCGCAGACCATGCGGGCCGTGCTGAAGGAACTGGACGATCCCTACACGGAGTACCTCGACCCCGCTGACTACCGCGACCTGGTGGAGTCGCAGGAAGGCGGATACGGCGGCATCGGACTGGCGCTGGCGCGTGGCCGCGACGGGCTGGTCGTCCGGGCGCTGCTGCCCGGCCTGCCGGCCTACCGGGCGGGGATCCAGCCCGGTGACGTGATCACCGCGGTCGACCAGACCGACCTGGAAGGCGTTCCCTATCGCGATGCGGTCGGCCTGATGCACGGCAACCCGGGCACGGCGGTGCAGCTCTCGATCCAGCGTCCGGGGGCGGCGGCGCCGCTGCTGCTGACGCTGGAGCGCCAGCCGGTGCGGGTCACCCGGGTGACCGCGCGGCGGATCGGCAACGGCGGCCAGCGGTTCGAGTACATCCGAGTGCCCGCCTTCGTGGACGGATCGGCCCACGACATCCGCCGGCTGGTGAAACGGGCGGCGGCCGACCACACGCGGGGCGTGATCCTCGATCTGCGCGGCAACCTGGGCGGCCTGCTGAACGAGGCGGTGGCCACGGCCCGGGTGTTCATCGACCAGGGCGTGATCGTGTCCACCCAGAGCATCACCGAGCCACCGCACACCCTGGTCGCCGACGGCACCGCAGTCGCCGGTGCGCCCAGGCTGGCGATCCTGATCGACGGCAACACCGCCAGCGCCGCGGAGGTGGTCGCCGGCGCCATCCAGCGGGTGCTGCCGAAGTCGCGGGTGCTCGTGGTCGGCAGCCGCAGCTTCGGCAAAGGCACGGTGCAGGCCGTCCATCCGCTGCCCAGCGGGGGCGCGCTCAAGCTGACCGTGGCCGTGTTCCGGCTGGCCGGCGGTGTGGGGGTGGACGGCCGCGGGGTGCGCCCCGATCTGCTCGGCCCCGACCGGCCGCAGACCGACGTCGACGAGACGCTCCAGGTGGCACTCACCGCTCTCAGGGGTTCGTGAGCCTCGAGGGCGACGCGCGGCCGCTGGTCTGCGTGATCGGACGGAGGGGCAAGCTGCTGGTCGCCGAGCCGTTCTTCGACTACGGCTCCCCGCTGACTCTGGGCCGCCGGGGGGCGCTCGACGCCGCCGAGGGCGACCTGGTGGCTGTCGCCCCGGCCGGCCGCCGGGCCCGGCTGCTCGAGCGGCTGGGCCGCCCCGACGAGCTGGCGGCGGTGCTGCGCGGGGTGGCGATCGACAGCGGGGCGGCGGTGCCATGGCCGGCGGCCGTGCTCGAGGAGCTCGACGCCCTGCCGGCCGACGCTCCCGGCCCGGAGCCCGGCCGCGTCGATCTGCGGGAGCTGTTCACGTTCACGATCGACCCGCCCACCGCGCGTGACTTCGACGACGCCATCAGCGTCGCGACGGAGGGTGACGGCATCCGCGTCCACATCCACATCGCCGACGTGTCGCGGTTCGTGCCGGCGGGAGGCCCGCTGGATCAGGAGGCAGCCGACCGCGGCTGCTCGGTGTACCTACCGACCGAGGTCGAGCCGATGCTGCCGGAGCGGCTCTCGGCCGGCCTGTGCAGCCTTCAGGAGGGCCAACCCCGGCACGCGGTGACGGTGGAGATCGGCCCCGGCGGGGACGTGCAGGTCTACCGCAGCCTGATCCGCTCCGATCACCGGCTCACCTATCCGCAGGTCGAGCGAATGCTGGCCGGCGAGGAGGCTGCGTCCGGGCCCCTGGGCTCCGCGCTGCGGGCGGCGGCGGCCGAGGCGCGGCGGCTGCGGGCGGCCCGCATCGCTCGTGGAGCGGCCAGCGTGGAGTCCCGCGAGGTGGAGTTCCGGCTCCGGGACGGCGAGGTGACCGGTGCGGAGATGGCCGCGGAGAGCGAGGCCCATGCGCTGGTGGAGGAGTTCATGCTGCTGGCCAACGAGCAGGTGGCCGCGATCCTGGCCGGATCGCGGTCGCCGGCCCTGTTTCGCGTCCATCAGCCGCCCGACCCCTCGGCGGTGGAGCGGCTGGCCGAGCGGCTGGCGGCGCTCGAGGTGCCGACGCCGCCGGCACCCGACCTGCGCTCGCCGCTGGCAGCTGCCCGGTACGCGGCCGAGCTGTCGTCCGCGGTGCGCGCCTACACCGAGCGCTCGGGGCGGGGGAGAGAGGCGTTCCCGGCGCTCTGCCTGCGCGCCCTGCAGCGTGCCCGCTACGACGTCGAGAACCTCGGCCACTCCGGCCTGGCCGCGCCGGCGTACTGCCACTTCACGTCACCGATCCGGCGCTATCCCGACCTGGCCTGCCACCGCGCACTGCTGGCGCACCTTGGCATCGGCGACGACGCGGTGGCCGACAGGGGCGTGCTGGCCGGAGAGGCGGAGCACTCGTCGGAGATGGAGCGCGACGCCGACCGGATCGAGCGTCGCGGCGATGACGTCGCGCTGGCCTTCCTGCTCGAGCGGCAGCTGTTCGAGGAGGGCTGGGACAGCGTGTACGAGGGCGAGGTGGTGGGCCTGATCGGCGGGGGGCTGTTCATCCGGTTCGGCGGCGTGTTCGAGGGGCTGCTGCCGTCGCGGGCGCTGGGAGGGGAGCGGTTCGAGGTCGACGAGCTGGAGGTGTCGCTGGTCGGCACGAGCAGCGGCCGCCGCCACCGGCTGGGCGATTCGATGCCGGTTCGGGTGCGGCGGATCGACCGCCCGCGCGGCCGCGTGCAGCTCGACCGCACCGGGGCCGGCGGCGCTTGAGGCAGAATCCCTGGGGCATGGTCCCGGACGTTCGGAGGAGGCGACGGGTGCGCCGCATCGCGGTGGCCGGCATGCTCGTTGCGCTGTTGTGCGCGGTCGCTGGAGGCGTGTTCTTCGCGCTCGATCGCCGCGTCGGCCTGGCTGAGAAGGATCCCGACCCGGTGGCGCCCGTGCGAACGTTCATGCAGGCGTGGGTGCAGGGCGACTACCGGGACATGTATCGCGAGGTCGCTCCGGTCGTCCGGGCGGCGACGCCGTACAAGCGCTTCGTGGCCGGATACCGGCACTCGGCGAGTACGGCGACGATCAGCAGTGTCCGGGTTTCGGGCCAGGTCGTCCACGGCACCGACGGCACCATCGACGTCCCTGTCGTCGCGCGCACCCGCGTGTTCGGCGCCGTCCGGGGCACGCTCCACGTCCGCGTGATCCGGATCGAGGACCGCTACCGGATCGGCTGGGATCGGTCGCTCACCTTCCCCGGGCTGGCGGAGGGCGAGCGGCTGAGCAGGGTGGCCCGGCCCCCGCACCGGCGGGGGGCGATCCTGTCCAGCGAGCGCGAGGTGCTGGCGCGCGGCCCGGCGGATGCCCGCGAATACCCCGAGGGCTCGGCGTTCGCGATCATCACCGGCCACTGCGACCCGCCGCAGCCGGGCGCCGAGGCCGGCGAGCGACGGGCCCAGGGCTGGAACCCGGCGACACCGTTCGGTCAGAGCGGCCTCGAGGCATCGCTCGACGATGTGCTGGGCGGCAGCCCCAGCATCCGGCTGGTCGCCGAACCGTCCGGCGGCCCACGGCGGATCCTGGCCAGCCGGCCGGGCACCACGCCCCGCGACGTCGTCACCACGCTGTCGGTGCCGGTGCAGGAGGCCGCCACCGCCGTGCTGGGCGACGCCTACGGCGGTGTGGTTGTGCTCGACTCCCGGACCGGGGCCGTGCGAGCCGGCGCCGGGGCCGGCATGGACCTGCTGCAGCCGCCCGGCTCGACCTTCAAGATCGTCACCGCAGCAGCAGCCCTGACCGCCGGCAAGGTCGATCTCGGCACGTACTACGAGCCGGCCCACTTCGTCCAGCTGGGCGGCTTCCGGCTGCGGAACTTCCACGGCGAGCTGTGCGGCGGCACGCTGGTCGAGGCATTCGCCCACAGCTGCAACTCGGTGTTCGCACCGGTGGCGATCGAGACCGGCGCCGAGAAGCTGACCGAGATGGCGGCGGGCTTCGGCTTCAACCACCGGCCCTCGGTGGCCTATCCGACGCCGGGCAGCGTGATCCCGCGCCCGGCGGTGCTCAACTCCGACCTCGAGGTCGGCGTGGCCGGGATCGGGCAGGGCGGCGTTACAGCAACCACGCTGCAGATGGCGTCGGTCGCCCAGGTGATCGCGTCGCACGGCATCATGCACCCGCCCTTCCTGGCCCGCCGGCCGCGCTCGGGGAGTGACCGCCGGAATCCGCGGCGGGTGATCTCGCGCGGGGTGGCGGAGGATATCGGCCAGATGATGCAGGCGGTGGTCAGCTACGGCACCGGCACCGGCGCCACCGGCGGCCTGGCCTCGATTGCGGGCAAGACCGGCACCGCAGAGGTGGGGCCAGGCAAGGCCGACGCCTGGTTCGTCGGCTATTCGCCGGCGACGGCGCCCCGGTACGCGGTGGCCGTGCTGGTCGTCCGCGGCGGCGTGGGCGGCGCGGTGGCCGCGCCGATGGCGCGCGACGCCCTGAATGCGGCGCTTGCGAACCCGTGACCGGCCTGCACGGCATCGTGCTGGACATGGAGGGCGTGCTGCACGTCGACTGGGAGGCGATTCCCGGGGCGGCGGAGGCGGTGGCCGAGCTGCGCGGGCAGGGCCTGGAGCTGGCGATCCTCACCAACACCACCGGCAAGACCCGCGAGGCGCTGGCCGACCGGCTGGCCGGCCTGGGCATCGAGTTCGCACCCGAGCGGATCGTCACCGCGGCCTCGGCCAGCGCCGCCCACCTGCGGGCGGCGCACCCCGGTGCCGGCGTGTATGCGCTAGTCGAGCGGGGGGCAACCGGGGACCTCGACGGCATCCGGCTGGTCGACGATCCGGCGGCGGCCGACGTGGTGCTGGTGGGCGGCCCCGACGATGGCTGGACCTACGAGCGGCTGAACGGCGTGTTCCGCGCCCTGCGCCGCGGGGTACCGCTGGTCGCCATGCAGCGCAACCGCTGGTGGCCGACAGCGGCCGGCGAGGCGCTGGACGCCGGCATGTTCGTGAGCGGCCTCGAGTACTCGGCCGGCGTGCGGGCGACGGTGGTCGGCAAGCCGGCCACGGAGATCTACCGGGCCGCCTGCGCACTGGTGGGGGCCGAGCCGGCGCGGGCCATGATGGTCGGCGACGACCTGGAATCCGACCTGCCGCCGGCCTCCGAGATCGGCATGCGCACCTGTCTCGTGCGCACCGGAAAGGGTGCCAGCTTCGGCGATGCCGAGGTCGACCTCGACCTGGCCTCGCTGGCCGAGCTTCCGGCCGCTTTGCTACGCTAGAGCCGATGAGTACGCGCAGCACCGATACCAGTCACGCCTCCCAGGCTGTCCGCCTGCTGCTGCGCCACATCATCTCGCGCACCACGGGATAGCGCGGGCCCGTCGACGGGAGAGGTGCGTCCTCAGACCGTCACACCGGCCCAGGCAACGACCACCGAATGCTTCCCGAGGAACCATGAACGCGCGAGTCTTCAAGATCTTCAAACTCTTCCAGCTGTTTCGCGGCGTCGACTTCGCCGGTCCGGTGTGGGCCGTCTTCCTGCTCGAGCGGGGCTTCAGCCTGCCCGAGGTGGGCATCATCGAGGCCGTGCTGCACGTGGGCATGCTGGCGGCCCAGATCCCCACCGGAGCGCTGGCCGACACCCTGGGCAGGCGGCGGATGCTGGTCGCCGCCGGCTTCTTCACCGCCGTCTCCCAGCTGGGATGGGTGTATGCGCCCGGGCTGCCCGGCGTGTGCGTCGCCGCCTTCATCTCCGGCATCTCGTTCGCGCTGGTGATGGGCTCCGACGAGGCATACCTGTTCGACGCCCTCGCCCATGATGACGCCGAGGCCCACTTCCCCCGCATGCTGGGCGGTATGTGGGCGGTGTTCCAGTTCGCCGGAGCGATCTCGTTCGTGCTCGGCGGGTTGATCGCCGAGTCGTTCTCGCGACCGCTCGCCTTCTGGCTGACGGCCGGCTGTGCACTGATCGCGAGCGTCCTGGCCACGCGGCTCCCCGACGACCGCCGCGGCCACGCGGCGGCCCACGGGCTGCGGGTCGCCGCCGGCGCCGTCCGCGCCCTCCGCCGGTGGCCCCGGCTGGCCGCCCTGACCGTCGCCTGGAGCCTGCTGTGGGCCGCGATCACCACCTGGTGGCTGTATCTGCCGGCGCTGCTGCAGGATCGCGGTGCGGACGACTCGACGCTGGGCTGGGTGATGGGCGGGATGATGCTGGTCGGCGCCGGCTTCGGCTGGCTGGGCGGGCACCTGCCCGGCCGCGTCTCGCTGACCTGGTCGATGGGCCTGTCGCTGGGCCTGTGCGCGGTCGGCATCGCGCTCACCCCGGCGTTCGGCACGCTGGCTGTAACCGCGGCCGTCGTCCTGATCATCTCCGGGCTGCCCGACATCGCCTACGCGCCGCTGTCGAACTACCTGCAGCACAACACCGAGTCGGAGTACCGGGCCACGTCGATGTCGATCGCCGAGAGCGGCTTCTCGATCCAGATGCTGTGGATGTTCCCGCTGGCTGGGTTGGTCATCGATCGCGCCGGCTGGGAGACCGCGCTGATGCTGGACGGCCTGCTGCTGGGCCTGGCCGCCGCGCTGGTGGTCGCGTCGCAATGGCTTCCCGGGCGGCTCGACGAGCCCGAGCCGGCGGTGCCGGCGCCGGCCGCTACGTAGAATCGAGGGCTCAGTGGCACGGGCGACCAAACGCAAACCGATCGTGGAGAACCGCAAGGCGCATCACGATTTCCATATCCTCGAGCGGCTGGAGGCCGGCATCGCGCTGACCGGCACCGAGGTGAAGTCGCTGCGTGACGGCGGCGGCAACCTTCGGGAGAGCTATGCCGTGCTGCGCGGCGGCGAGGCCTACTTGGTCAACGCCAACATCGCCCCCTACAAGCAGGGCAACCTCGCCAACCATGACCCCCTGCGCGACCGCAAGCTGCTGCTGCACCGGCGGGAGATCAAGCAGCTGGACGAGAAGGTGTCGCAGCGGGGCATGACGCTGGTACCGCTGTCTCTGTACTTCGCGGACGGCAAGGTCAAGCTCGAGCTGGCCCTGGCCAAGGGTAAGGAGGGGCCGGACAAGCGGCGGGCGACGGCGGAGCGCGACGCCAAGCGGCAGCTGGAGCGCGAGGTGAAGGAGCGCTACAGGCGGTGAGCCGGCATGCCGGCCGGGTCGCCCAGCGCCGCCAGCAGAGCGCGGCTGACCGAAGCGGCGAGGGCCATCGCCACCGCCGGACCGGTGTGATCCGAAGCCCACAGCGCGCAGACGGCCGCGGCGAACACGACCACCTCGCAGGACAGCCGGCCGCCCGGCGGCAGGTCGACCGCGGCCTTGGGCGCGACGAACAGGCCCCAGACGAGCGCCGCCAGCCCGGGCGCGCCCAGTCCGAGCAGGATCGCGGCAGCACCGTCGTGCTCGGCGAAGCCCCAGTAGCCGAGCGCCGCTAGCGCCGCCAGCTCGAGCGCGAAGCGCAGGGTCAGGTTGGCGTAGCGCAGGGCATCCACCGGGCCAGCATCGCAGGCCCGCCGGGCGGCCGCCAACGGTTGGGCGTATCGTCCGCCCGGTGAGCGACCAGCGCGTGCAGGAGTTCTGGGCCCGGTTCGTCGTGGAGACCGGCGTCGACGGCGAGCACACCGCATTCGGCTTCGGGAGCGACGCCGAGATGGCGACCGAGCTGGGGCTGCTCGTCCGCGACGGCCCCAAGCGGGCCACGGCCAGCCTCCGATCATGGTACGAGCAGGACGGGGAGCCGATGCCGCAGCCGGGCGACCTGAGCGTGGTGCTCGACGGCCACGGCGACCCGCTGTGTGTGATCCGCACCACGACGGTCGAGGTGCGGCGGTTCGCCGACGTGGACGAGGAGTTCGCCTGGGAGGAGGGGGAGGGCGACCGCAGCCTCGACCACTGGCGAACCGTCCACCAAAGCTTCTTCGCCGCCGAGGGGCGGCCGGTCGACGACAATTCCGAGATCGTGCTGGAGCGGTTCGAGCTGCTGTGGCAGCCGGGCGGCTGAACCCGCGGGTCAGCCGTCGCCGTCCAGGCAGAGCGCGGCCAGGTCGATTCCATACACCGGGCTGATCGTCACGCAGCCCAGCCGCGCCGACAGGAACACGTGGTCGACCTGGTCAGCGTAGGCCGCCCATGGAGCCGGCCCGCGCAGCATCGCTCCCTCCAGCCTGGCGTAGGCGTCATATCGGCCCCCGGCAGCGTCCAGGCCGTCGGCTGCCTGCTCCTGCGCCTTCCAGGCGGGATCGGCGAAGCCGGTCGGCTCCGGCACGTACCCCGGCTGACCGAACATGGCCGTACCGAGCATGTTGTGCGGATCGAATTCGTCGACGTACCAGGCGGCGTCGCGGATGTCGAAGCCCGGCCCGGCGGCATATTGATCCTCGAACTTGCGGACGCGAAGCTCGATCCCCACGGCGCTCAGGTTCGCGCTCAGGATCCGGGCCCGCTGTGAGCAATCGGCGGCGTCGCAGGTGTAGAGGGTGAGCGTCGGATGGCGGCCGTGCAGGAGCGCCGTGGCGTGGGCGACTTCGGGGCCGTCCAGCGGGTAGACGTGGCCTTCTGACCTGCCCGGCATCCCCGGTGGCAGGTAGTGGTCGTCCGGCGTGCGCCCGTTGACGGCGGCCAGCGCCGGGCGGTCGAGGGCGTAGCTGATGGCGCGGCGGACGGTGGCGTCCTGAAGCGGGCCGTCCAGCGAGTTGAGCTGGAAGAAGGCCGCTCCGCGATCGGGATAGGTCAGGTACTTCGGCTTGCCCGCTGCGGCGGCGGCGTAGTCGTGAGCGATTTCGGTCTGCGGGGACAGCCCCTGTCCCTCGACCTCGTACACGCCGTCGAACGTGCCCTTGATCACCCGGCTGGCGGCGGTGCCGGTGTCGACGTCGATGTTCCACACGATGGCGTCGAGCCGGTGCGGCCGCGTCCCGTGATAGTTCGGGTTGCGCTTCATGATCACGTACCAGTCGTGGAGTGCCAGGTAGTACGGACCGGCCGAGGGCATCGGGCCGTCGATCTTGCGCATCGGGGTGCCGTCCGGCACGACGCTGAAGTAGCGCATGGCCAGCACTGCCGGCAGGTCGGGCACCGGCCTGGTCAGCCGCAGGATGATCGAGTCGCCGGCAACCCGTACCCCGGCCAGGTGGTCGGTCTTGCCGTTGGCGTAGTCGTCGGCGCCCACCAGCTCGGGCAGGATGAACATGCCCGGCGGCGACTCTCCCATCTCCGGGGAATACGCACGCTCGATCGAGTGGCGGACGGTCTCCGCGGTGACCGGCTGGTTCGAGGGCGGGGAGAATCGGAACCCGGGCCGGATCTGGATCGTCACGGTGAGGCCGTCCGCCGACGCCTGCGGCGGGCCGGCGGCGATCTCGGGCGCCGGGATGCCGGCGTCCGGCCCGCCGTCGGGGTAGTTGTAGAGCTTGGCCCACATGGCGTAGCCGACGGTGTCGCCCAGCCGCGAGAAGCCGGTGCTGGGATCGGTCTCGCCGTCCAGCCAGTCCTCGCGGATCGAGAACGTGGCCACCTTGCCGGTGATTCCCTTCAGCTCGTCCCACGGGCTTGCCACCAGGCCGACGATCACCCGCCCGTTGAGCATGGTCAGCCCGGTCGGCGCGTGGCCGACCGAGAAGGTCTCGGTGCGGCTCGTCGTGACGTCGACGCGGGTGACCGTGCCGGCCTTTGCGTTGTCGACCCAGACGGCACCGCCGGCCTGCTCGACGTTCTGCAGTCCCGCGCGCACCGGGATGGTGCCGGCGATGGTGCCACTGGTGTCGTCCAGCTTGATCACGCTGCCGTCCGAGTTGTTGATCACCCAGTCGAATCCGCCGGACGAGGCCAGGTCATACAG
>DATLLX010000225.1:0-24159 GCA_035537595.1 Gaiellales bacterium
GCGGCTGCGAGAGGTGGACGCAATCGTCATGGGTTGCGATCCGCCCCGAAACCGCGTGGTCGGCGATTTCTCGTGGTGGCAGGAGCCGCAGCGGGTGGCCCGTCGCGCCCGTGGCGTCCCCGTCCACCTGATCGAGGTGGATGCCGAGAAGGGGCGCAGCGGGCGGCGGCGCTGAGCGGCGTTGCCGGGCCGGTCGCGGCCGCCCGGCTCGGGTAGACTCGGCTCCCCTGATGCGTGTCCTCCTCGTCGGCTCTGGTGGGCGCGAGCATGCACTCGCGTGGAAGCTTGCGCAGTCCTCCCGGATGGGAGAGTTGCACGCTGCCCCAGGCAACCCCGGGATCGGCGGCCTGGCGCAGCTCCACGACGTCGGCGTCGGCGATCTCGAACAGCTGACCGAACTGGCCGGCCGGCTGCGCGCCGATCTGGTCGTGATCGGGCCGGAGGCGCCGCTGGTGGCCGGCCTGGCAGACAGGCTGCGGGCCGCGGGCATCGCCACCTTCGGCCCCGGCGCGGCGGCCGCCCAGATCGAGGGGTCGAAGGCGTTCGCCAAGGAGGTGATGGCCGCAGCGTCGGTGCCCACGGCGGCGTACGCAATCTGCGACACGCCCGCCGCCGCCCAGCTGGCCATCGCCGAGATCGGCGGCCGGGTCGTGGTCAAGGCCGACGGCCTGGCCGCGGGCAAGGGCGTGATCGTGTGCGAGTCGGTGGCAGAGGCGGAGGCCGCCGTCCGCTCGTGCCTGATCGACCGCCGGTTCGGCGAGTCCGGCGCCCGGGTGCTGATCGAGGAGCGGATGGAGGGGCCAGAGGTGTCGCTGCTCGCGCTGAGCGACGGCGAGCGGGTGGTCGCCCTGGCGCCGGCCCGCGACCACAAGCGGCTGGGGGACGGCGACACCGGCCCCAACACGGGAGGCATGGGCTGTTTCTCGCCGGTGCCCGACGTGCGGCCCGACCTGGTGGACGAGATCGTGGCCACCGTGCACCGCCCGGTCGTCGACGAGCTGCGGCGGCGCGGCACGCCGTTCTCGGGATGCCTCTACGCCGGCCTGATGCTGACGGCGCAGGGGCCGAGGGTGATCGAGTTCAACGCGCGGTTCGGCGACCCCGAGACGCAGGCCATCCTGCCCCGCCTGGAGGGCGACCTGCTCGACGCCCTGCAGCGGGCGGCCGCCGGAACGCTCGAGGACGGGTTGCTGGCGGCGGCCGACCGGGCCTGCGTCAGCGTGGCGCTCGCCGCGGCCGGGTACCCCGACGCACCGCAGTTGGGAGCCGCCATCAGCGGCGTCGAGAAGGCGCAGGCGCTGGACGGGGCGATGGTGTTCCACGCCGGCACCGGCGGACGGCCGGAGGCGCTCTCGGTGGCGGGCGGGCGGGTGCTCAACGTGTCCGCCGTGGGGGCCGATCTGGGAGCGGCGCGCGACCTCGCCTACCGGGCGGCCGGCCAGATCCGGTTCTCCGGCGCCCAGTACCGAACCGACATTGCTGCCGACGCAGCCGTGGAGAGCCATGTCTGAGCCGGCGCCGCTGCCCCAGGTGCACCCGGTCTGGCAGGAGCTGGAGTCGGACGGCCCCCAGGTGGGGATCGTGATCGCCTCCGAGGACGACCGGGAGATCATCCGGGCGGCCTGCGACGAGCTGCTCGAGCGCGCGATCACCTTCGAGCTCCGCGTGCTCTCGGCCCACAGCGACCCGCGCCAGGTGGCCGAGTACGCATCGACGGCGGCCCTGCGAGGGCTGCGGGTGATCATCGCCGCGGCCGGCGGCGCGGCGGCGCTGCCGGGCGTGATCGCGAGCTACACCGAGCTGCCCGTGATCGGCGTCCCCATCGAGCGCGGCACCTGGGGCCTGGGCGGCATGGACGCCCTGCTCTCGATCGTCCAGATGCCGGCCGGCGTGCCGGTGGCCTGCATGGCTGTCAACGGCGCGCAGAACGCCGCCATCTACGCGGCCAAGATCCTGGCCCAGGGAGGCAACAGCCCACCGATAGCCGAGATGTAGGTGATGGGTGGACCGGGGGCGTTGGTAGACTCGTAGTGCCTTGATCTCACGCTACACCCGGCCCGCGATGGGCGCTGTCTGGTCGGACGAGCGCCGGTTTCAGCGGTGGCTGGACGTGGAGGTGGCGGCGATGGCGGCCTGGGCCGAGCTGGGCGTGGTGCCTCACGAGGCGGTCGCCGCCGTGCGCGAGCGGGCGGTGATCGACGTCCCCCGGATCCTCGAGATCGAGCGGCGGACACATCACGACGTGCTGGCCTTTACCGAGTCGGTCGCCGAGCGGGTCGGCCCCGAGGCGCGGTGGTTCCACTACGGCCTGACCTCGTCCGACGTGGTCGACACGGCGCTCGCCCTGCAGCTCCGCGACGCCGGCGACCTGTTGGCCGAGGAGCTGGAGCGGGCGGAGCGGGCGGTGCTCGTCCGCGCCGAGGAGCATCGCCACACGCCGATGATCGGCCGCACCCACGGCGTCCACGCAGAGCCGACCACGTTCGGACTGAAGCTGCTCGGCTGGGCGGTCGAGCTCCGCCGTCAGCGCGAGCGCCTGGGCGCCGCCTTCGACGGCGTCCGCCACGGCAAGCTGTCCGGCGCCGTCGGCACCTACGCCAACGCCGAGCCCCAGGTCGAGGCATCGACCCTCGCCGCCCTCGGCCTCGAGCGCGAGGACGTCGCCACCCAGGTGATCCCGCGCGACCGTCACGCGGCGCTGCTCTCCGCCATCGCCGGCGTCGGCTCGTCGCTCGACCGGTTCGCGACCGAGCTCCGGCACCTGCAGCGGACCGAGGTGCGGGAGGTGGAGGAGCCGTTCGGCAAGGGCCAGAAGGGATCGTCGGCGATGCCGCACAAGAAGAACCCGATCGTGGCAGAGCGGATCTCGGGCCTGGCCCGGGTGCTTCGCGCCAACTCGCTGGTCGGACTCGAGAACGTGGCCCTGTGGCACGAGCGGGACATCTCCCACTCCTCCGCCGAGCGGGTGGTGCTGCCCGACTCCACGATCGCGCTCGACTACATGCTCGACCGCTTCACCTGGCTGGCCGAGGGGATGGTGGTGCACCCCGAGCGGATGCTGCGAAATCTCGAGGCCTCGCACGGCCTGGTGTTCTCCGGCCGGGCGCTGCTGGCGCTGGTGGACGGGGGCCTCGGGCGCGAGCGTGCCTACGAGGTGGTACAGCGAAACGCTCTGCGTGCGTGGGAGCAGGAGCTGCCCTTCCGCGACCTGCTCGAACGCGACGCCGAGGCGGCGGCGGTGCTCGACCCGGCGGCGCTCGACCGCGTGTTCGACCTCCAGGATTACCTGCGGCACGTCGACGAGGTGTTCGACCGCACCACGGAGCGGCTGGGAGCGGCCGGTGTCTGAGCGCCTCTCCGAGCTCCACGAGGCGTCGGGCAAGGTGCGCGAGCTGTACAGCTTCGGCGAGCGGATGCTGCTGGTCACCTCCGACCGCATGTCGGCGTTCGACGTGGTGATGCCGACCGACATCCCCGACAAGGGGCGGGTGCTGACCGGGCTCTCGAAGTTTTGGTTCGACCGCACCGGGGACATCGTCCGAAACCACCTGATCTCGGTCGAGCTGGCCGACTTTCCTGAGGTGGCCCGCGACCACGAGCTGGCTGGCAGGTCGATGCTGGTCGAGCGGCTGACGATGCTGCCGGTCGAGTGCGTGGTGCGCGGCTACCTGGCCGGATCGGGGTGGAAGGACTACCAGGCCGCCGGTGCCATCTGCGGTCACGACCTGCCGCCGGGGCTGCCCGAGTCGGGCCAACTGCCGTACCCCATCTTCACGCCCGCGACCAAGGCCACCGAGGGCCATGACATCAACATCGACCTCGAGACGGCCGCGGTGCTGGTCGGACAGGAGCGCCTCGAACAGCTGGAGCGGATCTCGCTCGACCTGTACCTGGAGGCGGCCGCCTACGCGCTGGAGCGGGGCATCATCATCGCCGACACCAAGTTCGAGTTCGGGCTGGACGCCGACGGCGGGCTGGTGCTGGGCGACGAGGCGTTGACGCCCGACTCGTCGCGATTCTGGCCGGCCGACGGCTACGCGCCCGGCCGGCCGCAGGCATCCTTCGACAAGCAATACCTGCGCGACTGGCTGGAGACCCTCGACTGGGACAAGACCGCGCCCGGCCCCGAGCTTCCCGACGAGGTGGTCGAGGGCACCCGGGCCCGCTACGTCGAGGCCTACGAGCGCCTCACCGGGGAGCCGATCGGCGCCTACCTGCGACGAATGGGAGTGTGACTGCGAGATGAAGGTGACCGTCCTCGTCCGGCCCCGCGAGGGCATCCTCGACCCGCAGGGAGAGGCCGTGCGCCGCTCGCTCGCGGGGCTGGGCTATCCGGCGGCCGATGTCCGCGCCGGCAAGGTGTTCGATCTCCAGGTGGAGGCCGGTGACGCCGACCAGGCCCGGCGGATCGCCGGTGAGATCGCCGAGAAGGTGCTGTCGAACCCACTGATCGAGAGCTTCGACGTCGAGGTCGACGGATGACGCGAGTCGGCGTCGTCAGCTACCCCGGCGCCTGCGACGACCGCGACGCCATGCATGCGATCGGCCTGATGGGCGCCGAGCCGGTCGCGCTCTGGCACGCCGACGCCGATCTGCACGGCGTCGACGCCGTGATCGTTCCCGGGGGCTTCAGCTACGGCGACTACCTGCGCCCCGGCGCGCTGGCCGCCCTCTCGCCGGTGATGGCCGCGGTCGCCGCGCACGCCTCCGGCGGCCGGCCGGTGCTCGGCATCTGCAACGGGTTCCAGGTGCTGACGGAGGCCAGGATGGTGCCCGGCGTGCTGCGGACGAACACGCACCTCCAGTTCCGGTTCCAGGACGTCGCGCTGCGCGCCGAGCGGGAATCTCCGTGGCTGCCGGGCGTCTCGCCCGGCGACCTGCTGCGGATCCCGATGAAGCACCACGACGGCTGCTTCTTCGCGCCCGCCGACGAGCTGGCGGCGCTGGAGCGCCGCGGCCAGGTGCTGCTCCGCTACGACGGCGAGAACCCCAACGGGTCGGTCGGGGCGGTTGCCGGCGTGACCAACGAGGCGGGAAACGTGTGCGCCCTGATGCCGCACCCGGAGCATGCGGTCGAGGAGCTGATCGGCTCGACCGACGGCAGGGTGCTGCTTCAGGGGCTGCTCGACCTGGCCCGGTCGCCCGTCGCCGCGTAGGTCGGGCCGAGCGCGAGGGCGGCCAGCGCACCGATCAGGACGATGGGCGCGAACGACCACGTGAAGTCGTAGAGCCCGGATGCGGCCACCGCGGTGGCCACCACGCCCGCCGCCAGCCGGCGGGGGTCGGTGGATGCCATTCCCCGCAGCCCCGCCAGCAGCATGGCCGCCAGTGCGGCGGCGGTGCCGGCGGCCGCGACCAGGCCGGCATCCACCCCCTGTTCGAGCGCGGCATCGTGGGCGTAGGCGGGATGACGGGGATGCCGCTGGGCCTGAAGGTCGGGGAACGCCCCCGGGCCGCGGCCGGTGAACGGGCGCTCGGAGATGGCCGTGGCCGCGTCGCCCCACACCGCCTCGCGTGACGAGATCGGCCCGTGGCGCAGGTGGCGTGACACGGCGTCCCCGTCCCCCGCCGCCGCCAGTGCGATCGCCCCGGCGATCGCGGCGCCCAGGGCCAGGGCGATCGAGGCCGTCCGAGCGTCCGGCAGCCGCACCACGCAAAGTGCGAGCAGCCCCAGCACCTCGATCGCCGTCACCCGGTCGAAGGTCGCGGCGGCGCCGGCCACCAGGATGCCACCGGCCACCAGGGCCGGCCCGAGGTCGAGCACGCCGGCGGCGTGCAGCGCCAGCACAGCGGCCAGCCCGCAGACGCAGACCAGCCCCAGCGCGGGCGGGTACTCGAGCGTGCCGCCCGCACGCCACAGGCCGGCGATCCGTTCCGCCAGTGGCGGGGAGCGCAGGACAAGGCCTGCCAGCCCGGCGGTGGCGACCGTCGCCGCGGTGACGGCGAGCGCGGGCAGTAGCCAGCGGTCGAGCGCTGCCGGCTCGGCCGCGGCGACCGCGAGCAGCGCCGGCACCGCCAGGCCGGCGGCGAGCGTGCCCAGGCTGCCGCCGTGCAGCGCGAACGCCGCGGCATCTGCGAGCGCCGCCAGCGAGAGGCCTCCGGCGATCCACAGCGGCTCCGGCCAGGCGGCCGGCCACAGCGCGAGCGTGCACAGGGCAACCGCGGCCAGCGCCAGCTGGGCGCCTTCGCGGAAGCCCCCGTGCCACACCAGCCCCCCACACGCGGCAGCCACGACCACCCCGACGGGTGAGCCACCCGGGCGCCATCCGAGCCGATGACTGAGAGGTATCCAACGAAGTCTTGGGGGGTCTCTTTTCGTGTCCATCAATCGAATCATCCTGGTGGTACCGGTCATCGCCGGCCTGATGCTCGCAGGCACCGCGTTTGCCCGGATGCTGCCGGCGGAGACGGTGCGCGACTCCGCGTATCCGGCCTGCGTCCACAACGGAGTGCACTTCAACAAGCAGGGCCACGCCAACTGCGGCCTGCACAAGGGCTGGCAGAGCGAGGAGCCGGAGACCACCGGCCAGCAGCCCACCGACGAGGCCGGCGACGCCGGCGCCCAGCAGCGGGAGCAGCAGGGCGCGCGCCAGGGCGGGCAGACCACGCACGGCAAGCACGCCGGCCGGCTGACGCATGCGAAGCACGAGAAGCATGCCAAGCACGAGAAGGTGCATGGCGGCGGACGGTCGCAGCACACCACGGGCGGCTCCTCTCACGGGGGCGGCCACGGCTCGAGCTCGACACATGGGAAGCACGGCGGAAAGCCGCACTGATCGCCGCGGGAGCGCGGAGGGCGGCCTCGCGGCCGCTCTCCGCTCGCCCCGCGTCCTGGCGCTCGCCCTGCCGCTGGCCGCGGTGCTTGCCGCAGCCCCGGCGCATGCCGGGCCGGAGCAGTCCCGCCGGGCCTCGCTGATTCCGACCCGGGCCTGTCTGACCGTTGCCGGGGCGCACACGGGCCGGCCGTCGATCCGCTGCACCGGCATCAGGCGGCGCTGACCCGGCTCTAGCATCCTGCGGGTGGGCGTGTTCGACAATCCCGCCAATGCTGATCTGCTGGAGCTGCTCGAGGCCGAGGCGGAGCCAACGATGTCCCACGACCTCGACGGCTACGAGCTGCACGCGCTGCCCGAGGTGTGCGACCGCCTGATCTCCCTGGCCGGCGAGCTTCCCCAGCTGCCCCAGGGCTGGTACGCCGCCTACGGGGTGCCGGTGCTGGCGGCTGACAACGGGGTGATCTACGCGTTCGCCATCGGCGCTGGCGGCATCGGTCTGCGGCTGACCGACGACCAGCTGCACCGGCACCTGAACCGCCATGAGCTCGACCTGGGCGGTTACACGGTGATCGACGCCTGGCAGACGCAGCTTCCCGGCCGGATCGCATCCGAGCGGCTGCGCGAGGCGCTTCAGGACGCCCACCGGCTGGCGGCCGGAGCCGGCGCCGCGTGAGGGCGCCCGCACGCGCAGGGCGGGTGCCTGGGTCGATCCGGCCCCTGGGGTAGGATTCCTCAGGCTTTGAACGCCGTCTCGCCTCAGCCGCTGCATCGCGCTCTCGGCCTCACCGATGGCGAGCTCGACCGTATCCACGAGCAGCTGGGACGCGATCCCAACGATTTCGAGCTGGCCGTCTACTCGCTGCTCTGGAGCGAGCACTGCGGCTACAAGCATTCGAAGCCGCTGCTGCGGCGATTCCCCACCTCCGGTGAGCGCGTGCTTCAGGGGCCGGGCGAGAACGCGGGCGTGATCGACGTCGGCGACGGCCTGGCCGTCGCCCTCAAGGTCGAGAGTCACAACCACCCGTCCGCCGTCGAGCCGTTTCAGGGTGCCGCGACGGGTGTCGGCGGCATCCTCCGCGACATCTTCGCGATGGGCGCCCGGCCGATCGCCATCCTCGACTCGCTGCGGTTCGGTGAGCTCGACGATGACCGCCAGCGGCACCTGTTCGCCGGCGTGGTCTCCGGCGTTGGCCACTATGGCAACTGCGTGGGCGTGGCCAACCTGGGCGGGGAGGTCGAGTTCGACGACGCCTACGAGCACAACTGCCTGGTGAACGCCATGTGCGTCGGGCTGCTCGACGCCGGCAGGCTGACCACGGCCCGCGCCTCCGGCGTGGGCAACCTGCTGGTGCTGTACGGATCGCGGACCGGCCGCGACGGCATCGGCGGCGCCAGCGTGCTGGCCTCCCAGGGATTCGACGAGAGCTCCTCCGACAAGCGGCCCAGCGTGCAGATCGGCGACCCGTTCATGGGCAAGAAGCTGATCGAGTGCACGCTCGAGCTGCTCGACCGCGGCCTGCTGGCCTCGCTGCAGGACCTGGGCGCCGCCGGTCTGGCCAGCTCGACCTCCGAGATGGCCGCGCGCGGCGGGGTCGGCCTCGACGTCGACCTGTCCCGCGTGCCGCTGCGCGAGTCCGACATGCAGCCGTTCGAGATCATGATCTCCGAGTCGCAGGAGCGGATGGCGGCGGTCGTCGAGCCGGGCTCGCTCGACCGGGTGGTGGAGGTCTGCAGCCGCTGGGAGGTCGACGCCACCGTGATCGGCGAGGTCGCCGGCCACGGCATGCTGCGCGCCTTCTTCGACGGCGAGATGGTCGGCGACATGCCGGTCGAGACCCTGGTCGACGGCGCGCCCCAGTACCAGGTGCCGCGCGAACGGCCGGCACGGCTGGCCGATGCGCCGCGTTCGTTCGCGCCGGCCGCCGACCCGGACGCGGCCCTGCGGGCACTGCTGGGGTCGCCGGCCGCGGGCAGCAGGCGCTGGGTGCACCGCCAGTACGATCAGCTGGTCGGCTCGGGCACGGCCGTGCGGCCGGGCGGCGACGCCGGCGTCGTGCGCCTGACGCCCTCGCGGCGCGCGATCGCGATCTCGCTGGACGGGAACGGCCGGCGCACCTCGCTCGACCCCCGCCGCGGCGGCATGAGCGCGGTCTGCGAGGCCGCCCGCAACGTTGCCTGCACCGGCGCCCGGCCGGCGGCGGTGACCAACTGCCTGAACTTCGGCAACCCGGAGACGGGTGAGGTCGGCTACGAGCTGGCCGAGGCCATCGAGGGCATGGCGCTGGCGTGCGAGGCGCTCGACCTGCCGGTCGTGTCCGGCAACGTGTCCCTCTACAACGAGCACTTCGGCCGGCCGATCCATCCGACGCCGGTGGTCGGCGTGGTGGGAGTGCTGGACGACGCCGAGCTGGCCGTGCCGGCCGGGTTCCGCGGCGAGGGCGATGTGGTGCTGCTCGCCGGCGGCGGGCGGCGGGCGCTGGACGGCTCGCTCTACCAGAAGCTGGTGCTGGGCGAGGTGGGCGGCCGGATCCCCGATCCCGATCTGCGGATCGAGCGGCAGCTGCACGAGTTCCTGGCCGCGGCCGCCGAGGCACGCCTGCTGCGCAGCGCCCACGACGTGGCCGGCGGCGGCCTGGCCTTCGCCCTCGCCGAGGCGGCCATCTTCGGCGCGGTCGGCGTGCGGGCGACCGCCGACGCCCCGTTCGCCGAGGGCGACGGCGCCGCGGTGATCTCGGCCCGGCCTGCCGACGTGGCCCAGCTGGCCGCGCTGGCCGGCGGCCTGCCGCTGGTCGAGATCGGCGCCACCGGCGGCGCGCGGATCGAGCTGGCCGGCGAGGGTGCGGCCACCCTCGGCCTCGCCGAGGCGGCCGCGCTGTACGAGGGAGCGATCCCGGCGGCGATGGGGGAGATGCCCTAGCCATGTGCGGCATCTTCGGCATCTACGACCCGGTGGGCGCCCCCGACCGCGACGTCGCCCGGCTGACCTACTTCGGCCTGTACGCCCTCCAGCACCGCGGCCAGGAGAGCGCCGGCATCGCCGTCTCCGACGGCGACCGGGTGATGGCGATGAAGGACATGGGCCTGGTCAACCAGGTGTTCGACGAGCCGAAGCTGAGCGCGCTGCGAGGGCGGGCGGCGATCGGCCACACCCGCTACTCGACGACCGGCTCGACCGTCTGGCGGAACGCGCAGCCGGTCGTCCAGCACGGTCAGGGGCGGACGATCGCGCTCGGCCACAACGGCAACCTGACCAACACCACCGTGCTGCGCGAGGAGCTGCGCGAGAAGCGCGCCCGCCTGCAGTCGACATCCGACACCGAGGTGATCGCGGCGCTGATCGCGCGCCACGAGGGCGATCTGGAGGAGGCGGTGGTCGGCACGATGGCGCGGATCGAGGGCGCCTTCGCCGGCGTGGTGCTGAGCGAGAATCAGGTGGTCGGGTTCCGCGACCCTGACGGTATCCGCCCGCTGGTCGTCGGCAGGCTCGACGATGCCGTCGTTCTGGCGTCCGAGACATGCGCGCTCGACATCATCGGCGCCGAGGTCGAGCGCGAGCTGGAGCCGGGCGAGGTGATCGTGATCGACGAGCGGGGAGCCCGCTACCGGCAGGCGGTCGAGCCGCGCTCCGGCTCGCTGTGCATCTTCGAGTTCATCTACTTCGCCCGGCCCGACACCACCCTGCAGGAGCAGGGCCTGTACGACGCCCGCACCCGGATGGGCAAGCGGCTGGCCGCCGAGGCACCGGTCGAGGCCGACGTGGTGATCCCGGTGCCCGACTCCGGTACCCCGGCCGCGATCGGCTACGCGCAGGCAAGCGGCATCCCCTTCGGCGAGGGGCTGGTCAAGAACCGCTACGTCGGGCGGACGTTCATCCAGCCCGACCAGGGGCTCCGCGATCGCGGCGTCAAGCTCAAGTTCAACGTGCTCCCGGCCGCTCTGCGGGGCAAGCGGGTGGTGGTGGTCGACGATTCCATCGTCCGCGGATCGACCACCCGGAAGCTGGTGGCGATGCTGTTCGAGGCCGGCGCCCGCGAGGTGCACCTGCGCATCTCGTCGCCGCCGATCATCTCGCCCTGCTTCTATGGCATCGACATGGCCGACCAGGATCAGCTGATCGCCGCCGGCCGCACGAACGAGGAGGTGCGCGACAAGCTGGGTGCCACCACGCTGGCCCACCTCTCGCTCGATGGCCTGCAGGCGGCCACCGGGCAGTCCGAGGACCGCTTCTGCCGCGCCTGCCTGACCGGCGAATACCCGACCGAGATCCCCGACGACCTGCGGCTCTCGAAGCTGCGCTTCGAGCAGCTGGCCGCCGAGGCCGCCGCCACGTGAGCGACCGCGAGCCGCTGACCTACGCCGACGCGGGCGTCAGCCTCGACGCGGCGGAGGGTGTGGTCGAGCGGATCCGAACCGCGGTCGAGTCGACCCGCACCGGCAGCGTGCTGGGCGGCGTCGGCGGGTTCGCCGGCCTGTTCGCCCCCAGCCTCGCCGACCCGCTGCTGGCGGCAGGCTGCGACGGCGTCGGAACCAAGGTGCTGCTGGGCAAGGCGGCCGGGCGGCTCCCCGGACTCGGCGTCGACCTGGTGGCCATGTGCGTCAACGACGTCATCACGTCCGGCGCCCGCCCCGCCTTCTTCCTCGACGTCATGACCTGCGGCACGATCGTGCCCGAGCGGATCGCGGCCCTGGTGGAGGGCATCGCCGACGGCTGCCGGCAGGCTCAGTGCGTGCTGCTGGGCGGCGAGACGGCGGAGCACCCCGACATGATGGGTGCCGATGACTTCGACCTGGCCGGGTTCTGCGTCGGCATGTGCGAGCGGCGGGAGATGATCGGCGGCGCGCTGGTCGGCGAGGGCCAGCAGATCATCGCGCTGGCCTCCAGCGGCCCGCATTCCAACGGCTTCTCACTGATCCGGCGGCTGATCGACCGCGCCGGGGTGTCGCTCGACGACACGCCTGCCGACCTGGGCGGCTCCTCCGTGGCCGACGCGCTGCTCGAGCCGACGCGCATCTACGCTCGCGCGGTGCGGGCGCTGTCGGCCACCCTCGACGTCCGCGGCATGGCCCACATCACCGGCGGGGGGATCCCCGGCAACCTGACCCGGACGTTTCCCCAGGGGCTGGGCGCGGAGATCGACATGTCCAGCTGGGAGCGGCCGGCCGTGTTCAGCTGGCTGGCGGCGCTGGGGGTCGAGGAGGACGAGATGCGCCGCGTGTTCAACCTCGGCGTCGGTTTCGCCTGCGTCGTCGGCGAGGACGATGTCGAGCTCGCGCTGCGGACGCTGGAGTCCGCGGGGCAGCCGGCGTGGGTGGCCGGCCGTGTGGTCAAGGGCGAAGGGGTGACGCTGCGCTGAGGGTCGGCGTGCTGATCTCGGGCTCCGGCAGCAACCTCCAGGCGCTGATCGACGACCCCGAGATCGACGTCGCCTGCGTGATCTCGACCCGGGCCGACGCCGGCGGTGTCGCCCGCGCGGAGCGGGCAATGGTGCCGGTGCTGGTCTCGACCGACGAGCGCGAGAGCGCCGACTTTCTCGAGCGGCACGGCGCCGGGCTGGTGGTGCTCGCCGGCTACATGCGGATCCTCTCGCCCGAGTTCGTCGCCCGGTTCAGCGGACGGATGCTGAACGTGCACCCCTCGCTGCTCCCCGCCTTCCCCGGCTCGAGCTCCGTCCGGGACGCCCTGGATCATGGTGTCCGCGTGACCGGTGTGACCGTGCACCTGATCGACGACGACCACGTGAATGCCGATACCGGCCCGATCGTGCTGCAGGAGGCATTGCCCGTTTCCTATGATGACCGCCCCGAGGATGTGACCGACCGCTTGCACGAGATCGAGCACCGATTGCTGCCGCAGGCGGTCAAGCTGTTCGCCGCGGGCCGGATCACCGTGGAGGGAAGGCGGGTGCGCGTGGAGGATCGGTCGTGAAGATCAGGCGGGCGCTGCTCTCGGTCAGCGACAAGTCGGGTCTGGACGCGTTCGCCGCCGGGCTGGCCGAGCTGGGGGTGGAGCTGGTGTCCACCTCGGGCACGGCGCGCTTCCTCGAGGAGCAGGGGCTGGCGGTGACGCCGATCGAGCAGCTGACCGGGTCGCCGGAGATGCTCGACGGCCGGGTGAAGACGCTTCACCCTCACATCCACGCCGGCATCCTCGCTCGTCGCGGTAACGCCGACGACATGCGATCGCTGGAGGAGCACGGCATCCAGCCGATCGATCTCGTGGTCAGCAACCTGTATCCGTTTCGACGGATCTCCAATCGCCGCGGGGTGCCGGAGGCCGAGGTGGTCGAGAACATCGACGTCGGTGGCCCGACGATGGTGCGTGCCGCCGCCAAGAACTTCGACTCGGTGGCGGTGGTCACCGATCCCGAGCGCTACGCGTTCGTGCTCGAGGAGCTGCAGAGCGGTGGCGGGGAGCTGTCGCCCGCGACCCGCCGCGACCTGGCCGCCGAGGCCTTCGCGCACACCGCCGGCTATGACGCGGCGGTGGCCGGCTGGTTCTCGGACACCGAGCCCTTCCCCGACCGGGTCGTGCTCGAGGCGGGCAAGGTGGCCGATCTTGCCTACGGGGAGAACCCGCATCAGCGGGCGGCCTTCTATGTCGAATCGAGCGCCCGCCGCCACCTGCTGTCGATGGTCGAGCAGCTGGGCGGCCCCGCGCTGTCCTTCAACAATCTGTGGGACCTGAACGCGGCGCGGATGGTCGTCTCGTCGTTCCAGGTGCCCGCTTGCGTGATCGTCAAGCACGCCACGCCCTGCGGCGTGGCCGTCGGCTCGACCGTGGACGAGGCCTACCAGCGAGCGCTCGACTCCGACCCGGTAGCGGCCTTCGGCGGCGTGATCGCCGTCAACCGGCGGGTGGGCGCCGGCCTGGCAGCCCGGATCGCCGAGCAGGTGACGCACGTGCTGTTCGCCCCCGGCTTCGAGGACGAGGCGCTGCCGGCCCTCCGCGCCCGGCAGAGCCTGCGGATCCTGGACGACCGCGAGCGGCGCAAGGCCAGCCCTGGCGAGCGCGACTTCAAGCGCGTGCTGGGCGGCTTCCTGGTGCAAGATCGCGACACCGAGCTCGACGATCGCGACAACATGCAGGCGGTGACGACCGCCGTGCCCGACGAGAAGCAGTGGGGCGACCTGTTGTTCGCCTGGCGGGTCTGCAAGCACGTGCGCTCGAACGCGATCGTGCTGGCCCGCGACCTGGCCACGGTGGGCATCGGCGGCGGCCAGGTGAGCCGGGTCGACGCCGTCAAGCAGGCGGTCGAGAAGGCGGGCGACCGTGGGCAGGGGGCGGTGATGGCCTCAGACGCGTTCTTCCCGTTCGATGACGGCCCCGCGCTGGCCATCGAGGCCGGCGTCAAGGCGATCATCCAGCCCGGCGGGTCAAAGCGCGACGACGAGGTGATCGCCGCAGCCGACCGGGCCGGGATCGCGATGGTGTTCACCAACCGCCGGCACTTCCTCCACTAGATCCCGCAGGTGCGGCGGTCATCCATGCGGCGGCGGTCCGCTCACGGGACCGCGCAGGCCAACGCCGATCGCCTCGGCCGCCTCGCGCGCGTAGCCGGCAGCTCCAACGGTGTGCCACCAGGCCAGCGTCGGCCGCATGTCTCCGGCCTCGATGCCCCGCTTCAGCGCGTGCAGCCTCATCGCGGCCTCGTCCGGGAGCGAGCCGATCGCGCGGTAGCGGTCGGCGGCGAGGCCGAAGTCGCCGGCCGCGACGACGGCCGCAGCCTCCACCCATCCACTCGGCAGCGCGTACCGCGAGGCTGCGGCGATGAACTCGTCGCGCGCGGCGGGGGCCTGCGATGCGGCGAAGGCCGCGCAGGCCAGCGACTCGGCGGACAGGGCGAGCCCGATCCACCAGTCCCGCACCAGCTCGGACACCAGCTCGGCCGCCGCGTCGGGCCGGCCCTCCAGCACGTGCAGGTGCGCCTGGAATCCCAGGGCGGGCACGAGATACTGGGGCTCACCGATCTCCCGGGCGAGCGACAGCGCGCGGCGGGCGTCCTCCGCGGCGAGCTCCCGGTCTCCCCGGGCGAGTGCCATCCGACCCCGAATCGTGTGTGCCTCCACCGCCTCGCCGTGCTGCGTCCCGTCACCCTGGCCGATCACGCGGTCGGCGATCGCGCCCGCCTGCTCCCAGTCACCCGAGTGATAGAGCAGGCATCCCAGCGCACCGTCCACCAGGCGAGCCGCGTACGGCAGGCCGAGCCGCTCGGAGCGCCGCCTGGCCTGTGTCTGGACGCGCATCGCCCCGGCCAGGTCGCCCAGCGCGAGCAGGCAGACGCCGTAGTTGTTCTCGATCATCGCCCCGTCATAGGACTCCAGATGCCGAGCGATGGCGAATGCCTGCTCGAACTCGCCGATCCCCCGCGCGTCCTGCTGCTGGAGCAGCGCCAGCGCCATCGTCTGGTGGCTCCAGGCCCGCAGGTCGTCGAGCTCCAGCTCGTTGGCCAGCGTGCCCGACTCGAGGGCGGCGTGGATCGCCTCGTCCAGCCCTCCCCGAAGCACGTGGACGCTTGCCAGCGACGTCAGCGCGCCGGCCTTGGCCCGCGACGCGGGAGCCGAGCGGAGCAGGTCGACCGCGCGTCGCAGATGATCCAGCGCGTCGTCCTTGTGCCCCTGCTGGTCGAACCAGATCCCGATGTCGCTCTCGGCTTCCGACGCGGACTCCAGATCCCCGCCGTCGGCCAGCTCGCGGGCGATGTCGCGGAGGTCGTCGGGCAGCACCTCCTCGCCGTACATCCGGGCCTTGGCGCGCCGGTAGCGCAGGCGCGGCGGCACGGGCTCGTCGCCCGGATAGAGCTCGAACGCGGACGTGTAGAACCGCACGGCGGCGGTGAACGCGTTCAGGCCGAGCGCCCGGTCGGCGGCCTCCAGCAGTGCGCCGCGGGCCCGCTCCGGGAGCGCGTCGTCGACCGACCCGGCGGCGCTCCCCAGCTCGAGCGCGGTCAGGTAGTGATGGGCGAGCAGCTCGACGCGGTCGCCGCGATCCTCGGCCAGCGACTCGATCCAGGCGGCAGCCCGCAAGTGCTTGTCCGCGCGGACCGATCTGACGATCTGGGAGTAGGCGACGTCGCGGATCAGGGCATGCTGGAACGCGTACTGCATCTCGGCGCCGACGGACGATGACTGCTCGAGCCGCAGGAACTCCTTGCGCTGGAGCCGCCGCAGCCCTTCCTCGACCGCCCACCGAGTGCGCCCGGCGACGTGCGCCACGGCGCCGACCCAGACGACCTTGCCGATCACCGATGCGTCCTGGACGATCGCCTTCTCCTCCGGCGTCAGCGCGTCCAGGCGCGCGGCGATGATGCTCTGGACGGTCTCCGGCAGCGGCAGCTCGGCGCCCTCCGCCAGAGCCCAGCGATCTCCGGCGCGGACGATCAGGCCGCGGTCGACCAGCATCCGGACGTACTCCTGTGCGTAGAGGGGGTTGCCGTCGGCCCGCCGGAGCAGCGTCTGCTCGATGTCGGCCGGCAGCGGCACCTGGCCCAGCAGGTCCGTTATCAGCTCCGCCGTCGCGCCGTCCGACAGCGGCCACAGCGGAATCGCGTCGGTGTTCGCGTGGCCCTCCAGCCATCCCGGCCGCTGGTCGAACAGCTCCGGCCGGGCCGTGCACAGCACCAGCACCGGGACTCCGGCCAGCCAGTCGGCCAGGTGCTCGATGAACTCCAGCAGCGCCTGGTCGGCCCAGTGGATGTCCTCGAATACCAGCACCAGCGGTCGCTGCCTGGCCAGCGACTCCAGAAACAGCCGCCAGCCGGCGAACGTCTCCGCCTGGCGGTCGGCGCCCAGGTCCTGGCCGCGCTCGAGCCCCACCAGCGGCCGCAGCTCGCTCTCGATCCAGGCGGCGTCATGGCTGTCGTCCACGATCCCGACGACCGCCTGGTGCAGCTTGCGGGCCACGGCCGCGCCGCTGTCGGAGTGGAGGATGCCGGCCTCCGCCTTGACCATCTCGGCCAGCGCCCAGAAGGTCACGCCCTCCCCGTAGGGCAGCGACCGGCCACGCCGGCAGCGGACGTCGGCGCCCGTGTCCTCGATCCGGCCGAACAGCTCCAGTACCAGGCGACTCTTGCCGATTCCGGGGACGCCGGTCAGCGTCAGCAGGCGCGGCGATCGCTCTTGCCGGACCCGCTCCAGCGTCGACCACAGCGCCTCGAGCTGAGCATCGCGGCCGACCAGCGGCGCGGCCAGCGGACGGCCTGCATCGGCATCCAGTGACGCCGCCTCCCGGGCCACCCAGACGTTCAGCGGATACTGCTTTCCCTTCACCTCGATCGCCTGGGCACCGGTGTAGTCGACGACGTGGCTGGTGGCCCGGTAGGTCATCTCCCCGACCAGCACGCCGTCGGCCGGGGCTGCCGTCTGCAGCCGGGCGGCCGTGTTCACCACGTCTCCGGCCGCCAGCCCCTCCCCCGCGTGCGGGTTGGCGCCGATCGCGACCAGGGCCTCGCCGGTGTTGACGCCGATCCGGACATGCAGGTCGAAATTCGGCCGCTCCTCGCGCGCTCGTGCCAGAACGGCCTGGATCGAGAGCGCAGCCCGCACGGCCCGCTCCGGATCGTCCTCGTGCGCGGCCGGGGCGCCGAAGATGGCGACCACGGCGTCGCCGATGAACTTCTCGACCGTGCCGCCGAACCGCTCCAGCTCCTGTCGCAGCAGCCGGAAGTAGACGACCAGCGTTCCCCGCACGTCCTCGACGTCCATGCCCTCGCTGCGGCTCGTGAACCCGACCAGGTCGGCGAAGACGGCGGTCACCAGCTTGCGCTCCTCGAGACCGGAGGGCGTGCCAAGCAGCGCGCCGCACTGGGGGCAGAACCGGGCGCCGTCGACGACGTCCTCGGCACAGATCGCACAAATGGTCATGGCCCCGTGAGTCTAAGAACCCGCAGGGCCGCGATCCACCCCGCCTGCCGTGCCACGATTCAGCGCCGGTCGCGGGGAATCACGAACTTCTCGCCCGTGTGGGTGGCCGAGATGCGTGCGGTCTTGATCGCGACCAGGCCGGCCGCCAGGCCGGCGTCCATGACCATCGCCTCGGTCAGGTCGGGGCGGCCCTTGGGGCGGATCGCCCAGATGGCGCCGTCGCGCGCCAGCCGCTCCTGCTGGGCGCCGATCAGGGCCAGGTGCTCGGCGGCTTCGACGGCCACGAACGCGACATCGGCTGTGCCCTCCTGCTCCGCCGGCACTCCGGCGCCGATCAGCTGCCGGTCGAGGTCGCCGACCAGCCGCACGCGCTGACCCGGCTTGACCCCCAGCTTGTCGGCCACCGTCTTCGGATTGGCGATCTCGTGCGCCCACCTCATCGCCTCCCGTTCGCCCAGCTCCAGGACGAGCGGGCCGCCGGGCGTCGCCACCTCCAGCCGGTCGCCGTGCACCGCGGTGCTTGCGATGTCACTCCGCGCGACGGAGATCCGAAACGGCGAGCGGACGATGATCTCGTCGGTCTCGAGCAGCGCCTTCGCCTCGGCCTCCTCGCCGCCATGCCGGACCAGGCACCGAACCTCGCGTCCCATGACGCCCAGCATACGCCGCCGGCCGTGATGTTTTGCGCCGCCGGTTGGATAGATGCGCCGACAGCCCACGGAGGAGGCAAATCATGAAGCGGCTTGCAGCAGCGGTGACCACCCTCTCGATCGTGCTTGCCCTGCCGGCGACCGCGACGGCAAAGGGCCCCGTCGAGGGCCTGGACGTCTGCGGCGAGCAGGGATGCGCGGCGGTGCCGCTCGACAAGCAGAACGGCGGCCCGATCAGCATGGACGTCTTCCTTGGTTCCTACGACGCGCCGAACATCGACGATCCGCCACCTGGCCCGTTCTACGAGCTGAGGGCGCAGATGGGAGGCGGCACCCAGACCTGGTTCGTCGTGCCCGGTGTCGACGCCGTCGGGGCCGACGGGGTGTGGCACCCGATCCCGGCGGATGTCGCCGGGCGGATCGCCGACGCGGTTCGCGGCGTCCAGCCGTACGACTTCCGTGTGACCGCGGTCTACGTCGACAAGCGGGCCGTCAAGGACACCGGAGCGTTCGCACCGCTGTTCCGGCTGCCGCCGGGGACCATCCTGGCCTCGGAGGCCTACCAGCATTCCAGCCAGTGGGTCACGATCGACGCCGCCACCTCGCGGACGACGCCCTGGGGATCGCTGCACACCTACTACGATCCCGTGCTCCGCGCGGCGTCGGTGAACGGCCACCAGTGGGCGGCCCTGCCGGATCCGATGGCAGACCGGGTCGCGACGGCGCTCGGCTCCGAATCGGCGCCTGCGGCCAAGGACGGCGGGGCCGGCTCGGCCATGCTGCCGTGGGCGGCTGCCGCAGGGGCGGCGCTGGCAGCCGTCGCCGGGCTGCTGGGGCTCGCCCGGCGCCGCAGGGGACGGCCGCGACCTGCGCCTGTAGCGTAGGCGTGTGGCGAGAGAGCCACTCGATGAAGCCCGTTTCCGCCGTGAGCAGGGAGATCTCGACCTGCTCTTCCGCGCCCACTATCCGGAGATCGTCCGCTACCTGGCGGTGCGGCTGGGCTCCCGGGAGGAGGCGGCCGACCTTGCCTGCGACGTGTTCCTGGAGGCGGTCAGGAGCGCTCCCCGCCTTCGCTGGCGGGGTCGGCCGGTGCTGGCGTGGCTGTATCGGGTGGCAGCGAACATGGCCGCCGACCGGCTGAGGCAGCGCGGGCGGGAGGTTCCGGTGGAGCAGGTGCCCGAACCGGCCGTCGAGGATCCCGACACGCTGCCCGACCGCGATGCGCTGGTCCGGGCGCTCGGCCGGCTGCCCGCAGACCAGCAGCTGGCCGTTCACCTGCGGCTGGTGGAGGGCCGCCCGTTCGCCGAGGTCGCCCGGCTGATGGGCCGCAGCCCGGCGGCCTGCCAGATGCTGGTGCTGCGCGCCGGCCGCACGCTTCGCTCGCTGCTGGAGACGGAGGGGATCCATGCTGAGCGCTGACGAGCGACGAGCCGCCGAGCAGCTGGCCCTGGCACTGGACGGCGATCCCGGCGCGGCTGACGAGGCGCGCGAGCTGGCGCTGCTCCTGTCCGGCGCCGCGGGTGCGGCACGGATCGACATTCCCGGCGAGGAGATCGAACGGGCGCTGGCCGGCACCCGGCTGCGTCGACCCGGCGCGAAGCGCACCCGGCGGCGGGCCTGGCCGCTGGCCGCCGCTGCCGCGGTTGCCGTGGTGGCGGCGCTCGCCCTGCCGCTGCTGCGCTCCTCCCCGACCGTCGACGTGGAGGCCAGGGCGGCCGGCGCGATCGACCGCCGCGCCGTGATCCACGTCGTGTCGCGGATCACCTCGCCGACGGGCGTGCTGCCCTCCGGCGGGCTGACAACCTGGATCGACCACGGTGGGGGTCGCGAGCGCGTGCGGCTGACCCGCACCGACGCCGACGGCATCCCGCTGGTCGACGTGCTCTCGACGCCCGGCCGGTACCTGCGCTACCAGGTTCGCACGCGCACCGCTGTGACGGGGCCGTCGTGCCGGGTGGTGGCCAGCGGCTGCGCCGAGCTGCTCGACCCGGTCGAGCTGTACCGCCAGGCCCTGCTCCGCAACGGCATCGGCAACGCCCGCAAGGTGACGACCGGTGACGGGCCGGTCTACCGCTTCTCGCTGCCGCTGCCCGGCTCGGCGGGCAGGCCGGGGATCCACCAGGTGGTCAGCCTCGACGCCGAGTCCTTCCTGCCGCGCACGATCGAATGGCGCGACCGCACCGGCACCGTGGCGGTGATCTCCGTGGCCCTGGTCGAGCAGCTGGCCCCGGATGCGCTGCCCGCCGGCGTCTTCCGGCTGCCGCTGGCCGCCGACACCCATGTTCGCCAGGTCGATGCGTACGGCGCCGAGGTGCGGCTGCTCGATCACGGCCGGATCACCCTGGCCGGTCTCCGCAGCTCGAACATCGCCACCGCCTGGCTGGGCCAGGAGGCCGACGGCTGGCGGCTGCAGCGGATCGACGTCTTCGAGTACACGGCCGGTATCGCCGTTCGCTACCGCTACGGCGACGCCACGCTGTGGACGTACGACCAGGTGGTGCCGCCGGTGCTGCGAGCCGGCCACCTGTCGCCGGTGAAGATCCTGGAGGACGGCCCCTCGCCGGTGCACTTCTACCAGACGGCCGCCGGCGGGGCGGTGGCGGAGCGTGACCTGCGCGACGTCACCGTCGCCGTGGTGGCTCCGGCGCTGACCAAGATCGACGTCCTGCAGTTGATCTCCCGCGCCCGGCCGCTGTAGGCGTGTCGGTTCAGCCGGAGCGCTTGAGCCGCCCGTGCTGCTTGGCGAAGCGCTCGCCACGGCGGAACACCGCGAGCCCTGCGGGAATGGCAACGGCGCCGATCACCAGCAGCGGCCAGATGTCGTCCCACACCTCGGCCGGTCCGGCGCCGTCCAGGATCGCACTGCGGGCTCCCTCGAGCGTGTAGGTGGCCGGCGACACCACCGACAGCCACTGCATCCACTGCGGGAGCACCGAGACGTCGTAATAGACGCCGGACACCACCAGCAGCAGGCCCTGCGCGATGAACCCCAGCTGGGTGCCCTTCTCGGGCGAGATCAGGGGAAGCACCGCCGTCATCATGCCGATGCCGATGAACGAGAAGGACGAGACCGCGATCACCAGGGTCGCCGCCAGGAAGTCCGGCTCGTCGAAGCTGATGTCCAGGAACACGGCCACCGACCCGAACAGCAGGATGGTGCGCAGCACGCCGTAGATGACGGCGAACGCGCCCATGCCCAGCAGGTGGGCGGGCCGTGACAGGGGTGCCATGAACGTGTACTCGATGGTGCCCTCCCAGCGCTCCCAGGCCACGGTCTCGGTCACGACCTCGAAGATCAGCCCCAGGTACGACCAGATGACGGCGCCGACCAGCAGCACGATGGTGGCCCGGTTGACGTCGATCTTGCCGCCCGCCTGCTCGATCCCCTTCGCGATGAACACGATCGTCAGCGTGTTGGCGACCGTGTACAAGAACCACGCCAGCTCCCACCAGGCGAACCGGCGGATCAGATACACGTTGCGCTCGACGATGCCGGCGAAGCCGATCAACTCGCGGCGGAGTGCGCTGGGCTCGACGGCCATCAGCCGGCCTCCTGCTCGGCCGCCTCGTCCTCGAACGAGACGCCGGTGGCGTTCAGGAATGCCTGCTCCAGCGTCGCGGCGCCGTAGCGGGCGCGGATCTCGGCCGGCGGGGCCAGGCACAGCAGGGTGCCCTGATGGAGGATGCCCACCCTGTCGGCCAGCGCCTCGGCCTCGGCCATGTCATGCGTGCAGAGCAGGATGGTCGAGTCGTGCCGCTCGCGCAGCGTGCGGATGAACGCCTGTACCTCGAGCTTCGAGCGCGGGTCGAGCCCGGTGGTCGGTTCATCGAGCAGCAGCAGCACGGGCGATGTGAGCAGCGCCCGGGCGAGGGCGATCTTCTGCTGCATTCCCCGCGACAGGTCCTCCATCGGCTCGCCGCTGCGATCCTCGGGGAAGCCGACCATGCGCAGGATCTCGGGGATCCGGCGGCGGGTCTCGCCGGGCATCATCCCGTAGAACCGGGCGCTGTAGCTGAGGTTCTCGCGCGGTGACATGCGCTTGAAGAAGGACGCCTCCACCGACACCCGGTTGACCAGCCGCTGGACGCTTCGGGGACGCTTGGAAACGTCGATCCCGAACACCTCGGCCGTTCCCCCGTCGCCGATCAGCAGCGTCGACAGCAGCCGCACCAGGGTCGATTTGCCCGAGCCGTTCTGACCCAGGATGGCCACGCACTCCCCCCGCCGCATGGTGAAGGTGATGTCGTGCAGTGCCGCCACACGGCGGCGCCGGCCGCGCCGGCGGCCCTTGCCGTCACGGCGGATGAACTCCTTGCGTAGGTTGTCGACCGAGACGGCCGGAGAGGTGGACACGTGAAGCACTCCATTGGCACGCGGGATGTCGCCACGGGCACCTGTGCGGTGCGCGGGCGAAGGCGTGATCGATTGAGGCGGCGGGCGCGGTCCGGGCGCCGGCCAGCGGCGCGCGACACTCGATCCTACCACGACTCACCCCATCACCGGAGCCCAGTTGTCAGTTCTGTGTACCCGGTCATTGACACAAGTGCGCGGGAGTGTCAAAAATGCGTTGTCTTCGTCGTTCTCCTCCCCGGAAAGGGGCGCGCATGTCACAAGCGCAGCGGTCGGACTCGGACCATCTGGCCGAGTTCGGCTACAAGCAAGAGCTGCACCGGACGCTGGGCAGCTTCTCGTCCTTCGCCGCCGGATTCAGCTACATCTCGATCCTCACCGGCATGTTCCAGACGTCGTATCTGGGCTTCCTGTTCGCCGGGCCGGCGTTCATCTGGGCGTGGATCTTCGTCCTCTTCGGGCAGATGATGGTGGCGCTGCAGTTCGCCGAGCTGTCCGCCCACTATCCGCTGGCGGGCTCGGTGTACCAGTGGTCGAAGCAGGTGGCGAGCAAGGCATGGGCCTGGAACACGGGCTGGATGTATCTCTGTGCTCAGATCGTGACCGTCCCGGCCGTCGCGCTGGGGTGGCAGGTGATCCTGCCGCAGATCAGCGACCGGTTCGTGTTCGTGGGCACCCCTGCGGACTCGCTCGACTACACGAATGCCAACTTCGCGAAGAACGCAATCATCCTCGGCATCGTGATGATCAGCCTGACCACGCTGATCAACATGGCCGGCGTGTCGGTGCTCTCGCGGATCAACAACATCGGCGTGGCTGCGGAGCTGGTCGGCGCCGCCGGCCTGATCCTGCTGTTCCTGTTCCACGCCAACCGGGGCCCCGGCACGGTGCTGACCGACACGGCGGGCACCGGTGCCGGCCACGACTGGGGCTACCTGGGGGCGCTCCTGATCGGCGCCATCATGCCGCTGTACGTGATGTACGGCTTCGACACGGCCGGTTCGCTGGCCGAGGAGACCGACGACCCGCAGCGGCGGGCTCCCCGCGCGGTGCTGCAGGCGCTGGCCACGGCCGGCACGATGGGCTTCCTGCTGATCCTGTTCGGCGCGATGGCGATCAGTGACGGCGGCTATGCCGACATCACCAACGCCGGCGGGCTGGCCGGAATCACCACCGACGTCCTCGGGAGCACCTGGGGCAAGGTGTTCCTGGCCGACGTCGCGCTGGCCATCTTCGTTTGCTGCCTGGCCATCCACGCCATGTCGGTGCGGATCCTGTTCGCGATGGGCCGGGACAACAACCTGCCCTTCGCCAGGTCGCTGGCGTCGGTCTCCGGCACGCGCCGGGTGCCGGTGGTGCCGGCGGTGTTCGTCGGCATCCTCGGCGTCGCCATCCTGGCGTTCAACTGGCTCAACCCGTACGCGTTCACGATCGTGATCAGCTGCGGCATCGTGTTCATGTATCTGGCCTACCTGGGCGTCACCATCCCGCTGTTGCAGCGGCGGCTGCAGGGCTGGCCCGA
>DATLLX010000226.1:0-2004 GCA_035537595.1 Gaiellales bacterium
GATCATGGGCACGCCGGCAGCATCGAGCGCCGTGCACGCCGCCACCGTGTCACCGACGGCCCGCATGTGGCCGGCCAGCCCCCGGTGATACCACCCCTCCAGCTCGCCGCGCAGCTGCTCGGGCACGTCGGGGACGTCGCGCAGCGCCACGGCCAGGCCGGACAGCATGCCGTGCGCGCGGGCGGCCGGGAGCAGATCCTCGAGCGAGACCGCGCGGAACCGCTGGGCCAGCTCGTCCGCCGGGGCCTGCAGCGCGCAGGCGCGAAGCAGCTCCAGGGTCTCCGGGGTCATTCGCCGAACCTCGCCAGCGGTTCGTGGCCGTTCCTGCCGGGGGCCGGCCCGACGTCGTAGCCCGACAGCTCCACCCAGGCGTGGGCCTCCTCGTTGGCGGCCGTCGGCGGCAGGCCGATCACCAGCACCGCCTGGTCACCCTGCTCGCGGAGCAGCCGGGAGAGGACGAGGGCGTTGTACAGGCAGCGGGGGCGGAAGCCGCCGATCCGCAGCGACCGGTCGACCGCCCGGCTCAGCAGGCGGGCGTCGAGCGGGCGATCCCGCAGATCGCCCACGTCGCCGAGGCTGGCCACGAACGCCGGCACCGACGTCCGGTGCACGCCCAGGCGGACGCCGGCAAACACCGACCAGATGTGGATCACCAGCCGCAGCTTGCCCGGCACCGACAGCCGGCGGATCGGCCGGTCGTTCATGCTGCCACCTGCTCGACGATGGCCGTCACGGTGCCCGGCAGCTGGTCGCGGCGCAGCGGCCGGTGCAGGTTCCAGGCCGGGAGCGTGGACAGATCCGCGGCCGCGCGGAAGCAGGCGGCCCGGGAGCCGTCGCCGGGAAGGTGGAAGCCCAGCGCGAACAGGTCGCGCACCACGTCGCCGGTGTCGGCCCGGTCGAACCAGATTCCCCGCTCGCTCTGGCGCAGCAGCACGATCCCGCGCAGCGGCACGGCATCGCCGCTGCCCCGGCGGTCGGCCGCGATCGAGAACTCGGTGCGGCCGACCCGCCTGGCGGCCACGGTCACGCCGGCCGGTACGCCGCCGTCCAGCAGGCCATCGCGGACGCGCAGCAGCGCCGGGCCGGGCAGCACCTCGGCCGTCGCCGGGCGGACGATCGCCACATCCTCCGAGAGCATCCTCAACCCCGCCTCGTGGAAGGCCAGCGCCAGCGTCGTCTTGCCGTAGCGGCCGGGGGCTGCCAGCAGCACCGCGCCGTCCCCCACCTCGACGGCCGCCGCGTGGATGCACACCTCCTGGCGGGCCAGCGCGCATAGCATCGCGGGCACGTTCCAGAGCATCTGCTCGCGGCGGACGCGGTCATCGCCGGGCGGCAGCCCGATCCACGAGGCTGCCGGATCGATCAGGTAGGTGCCGACGTCCTCGACCCCGAACGCCAGCCGTCCCCCGTCCGCCCGGTGAAGCGCCGCCCTGGCCGGCTGGCCGTCGGCTGCGGTGGCGGTGAAGGCGATCAGCGGTGCTCCGGCCGGCAACGGGGCGGCGGCCGGCAGCTGCTCGACGGTCAGCCGCCAGTCGCCACCGCCCAGGCGCAGGAACTCGAGCTCGACGGAGCTGGCCACCGCGGCGCCGAAGCAGCTGCCGGCCGCGCTCATGACTGCTCCCAGGTACGCAGGAAGGCGTGCGCGGCCGCCAGGTCGCGCACCCAGAAAGCGTCGACCACCCCCAGATCCTCATTGGCCAGCCGCTCTGCCAACCGCTCGTAGCGGACACCGGGCAGGCGCACGGCGGGCGACCCGACCAGGTCGCGCAGCGCGGCATAGTCGACGTGGGAAGCGACGTGGTCGTTGAACACGGTCTTGTCGCGGCGGTCGAGGATCTCGTCCGGCACCCGCCCTCGCAGGAACCGCCGCACCAGCGCTTTCGAGCCGGTGGTGGGAAACTTCTGCTCGGCGGGGATGCTCAGAAACAGCTCCCACACGTCGACGTCGGCGAACGGGCGGCGCACGGTCACGCCGTGCATATCGGCCACCAGCTCGTCCGCCTC
>DATLLX010000227.1:0-4260 GCA_035537595.1 Gaiellales bacterium
GCGGTGGTCTGCGCGCTGCCCAGCGACGCCGAGAACCTGATGGCCGCCGCGCTGGCGCACACGCTGGAGGTGGCGCTGACGATCGGCATCGTCACGCGGGCCAGCTCCGCACGCCTGTTCGAGCAAGCGGGCGTGGATGTCGCTCTCAACCCGCGCACCGTCACCGCGGAGGAGATCATCCGCTTCACGCGCGACCCGCGGACTCTGGCTGTTGCCTTCCTCGAAGACGATCGCGCCGAGGTGCTGGAGATCGAGGTGCGGCCGACCAGCCCTCTGATCGACGTGCCGTTCCGGGAGCTTCCGATCACCGACTCGATCATCGGGGCGATCATCCGCAACGGGGCGGTGATCTTCCCCCACGGCGACGACCGCCTGGCCGGCGGCGACCGCGTCGTCCTGTTCACGAAGACGCTGCGGGTGGAGTCGGTCGAAGAGGCGCTATGACGGTCTCAGTGCGCCACCGGCGACCCGTCCGGGTGCGCCGCCGCAGGCGCGTGGTCGACGTGCTGGGGACGATCGGCCTGGTCGGGTCGATCCTGCGCTGGGTCAGCCTGACGCTGCTCGCTCCCGCCGCTGTGGCGGTCTACTACGGCGAGTCGGTCAGGCCCTACCTGATCAGCCTGGCCATAGCCTTTGCGGCCGGCTACCTCCTCGAGCGGCTGACCCCCAGCGCGGACGAGGTGGGGATCCGGGAGGGGTTCCTGCTGGTGACGGTGGCGTGGCTGGCGGCGGCGGCGATGGGCGCGCTGCCGTACCTGCTCTCGGCCAACCCGCAGCTGCACCACCCGGTGGACGCCTACTTCGAGTCGATGTCGGGCTTCACCACCACCGGCGCGTCGGTGCTGACCGACATCGAAGCGCTGCCCAAGTCGCTGCTGTTCTGGCGAAGCCTCACGCAATGGCTGGGCGGCATGGGCATCGTGGTGCTGGCGATGGCCATCCTGCCCCGGCTGTCCGTCGGCGGCCAGCAGCTGATGGACGTCGAGTCGCCGGGCCCCGAGGCCGAGAAGCTGACCCCGCGCATCGCCGAGACCGCTCGCAGACTGTGGATCCTCTACGTCGCGCTGTCGATCGCAGAGGTGACCGCGCTGTGTGCGGTGGGGTACGGCGGCCTGGCGCACGGAATGAACCTGTTCGAGGCGACGACCCACACCTTCGGCACCATGTCGACCGGCGGCTTCTCGTCGCGAGCCCGATCGGTCGAGGAGTTCGGGGCCGAGGCCCAGTGGATCATCACCGCGTTCATGCTGATCGCCTCGCTCAACTTCGCACTCATGTTCCGTTCGCTGCGCCGGCCGGCACTGCTGCCGCGCGACGAGGAGACGCGCTTCTTTCTGCTGCTCGTGATCGTCGCCTCGACGATCGTCGCGCTCGAGATCGGCAGCTACGGCAGGTACGGCGTGGGGGACGCCATCCGCCACGCGGCGTTCCAGGTCGCCTCGATCGTGTCGACCACAGGCTTCGCGAGCACGGACTTCGCGCTGTGGACGCCGCTGCCATTGCTGATCCTGATCGTGCTCATGTTCGCCGGCGGCTGTTCCGGGTCGACCGCCGGGGCGATCAAGGCGATGCGGGTGCTGCTGCTGAACAAGGTGCTCCGCCGCGAGCTGGTGCTCACCGTCCACCCGCAGGCGGTCGTCCCCATCAGGCTGAACGGGCGGGTCGTCAACGACCGTACCCTGCGCGCGATCGTCGGGTTCGTGCTGATCTACGTGGTTGCGTTCGTGATCGGGACGGTGCTGATTTTGATCGACGCATCTCGCGGCACCCACCCGGTGGGCGCGTTCGAGGCCATCTCGGCCGCGGCGACCACCCTGGGCAACGTCGGGCCGGGCGTCGGTTTCCTGGGGCCGATGGGATCGTTCGACCCCTTCAGCACGCCGTCCAAGCTGGTCATGATCGCCCTGATGTGGATCGGCCGGCTCGAGGTGATCCCGGTGATGATCGTGCTCAGCCGCACCTACTGGCGCCCGTAGATACCAGTTGGAGCTGTGCGGCAGGCTGTGCTGGTCGACCGGCCACCGCAACCCCTCAGGCCTGTACGAACACCTCGCCGCCGCGCACGACCACCTCGAACACATCGACCGGCTCGGTCGCCGGCAGGCTCAGCGGCTCGCCGGTGCGCAGGTCGAACCTCGCCCCATGCCGGGGGCACTCGATGCAGAACCCGTCCCGGTCGCCCTCGCACAGCGGTCCGTCGTCGTGGCTGCAGCGGTCCTCGATCGCGTAGTAGGCGCCGTCGATCAGGTACACGCAGACGAACAGCGAGCCCGACTGCACGATCTTCTCTCCGCCTTCGGGGATCTCCCCCTCGGCCGCTACCCGGAGTTCCAACGGATCTCGTCGCTGCCCGCCCACTCCTCGGGCAGCGGCTCGCCGGTCACCTGGTTCAGCGCCACCTTCAGCACGCCGACCGAGAGCATGGCGCACTTCAGCCGGATCGGCGTCAACGGGATGCCCAGCTCCTCCAGCACGTCGTCCTTGCCGACGCCGGCCAGCTCGTCGACCCGGCGCCCCTTGATCGTGTCGGAGAGCATCGATGCGGCGGCCTGGCTGATCGCGCAGCCGCGGCCGTTGTAGCGCACGTCGGTGACCACGCCATCGTCGACCTGGAGCTCGATCGACAGCTCGTCACCGCACAGCGGGTTGACGCCCTCGGCCGTCGCTGTGGGCGCTTCGAGGTGCCCCGCGTTACGCGGGTTCTTGTAGTGATCGAGAATGTTCTCTCGGTAGAAGTCGTCCATCATGCCTCGCCTGCAGTGTAGCCGCCGGCCCTTCCCAGGCGTCTACCGGAGCCGCTTCAGCCGAAGGTGTGCTTGACCTTGTCGATGCCCTCGACCAGCCGGTCGAGATCGTCGCGCGTGTTGTAGAGGTACACGCTGGCCCGGGTGGTGGCGACCAGGTCGAAGGCCCGCATCAGCGGCTGCGTGCAGTGGTGGCCGGCGCGGACGCAGATCGCCTCGGAGTCGAGCACCTGAGCGACGTCGTGAGGATGCACACCGTCCACGTTGAAGGACAGGATGCCCGCCCGGGCGGGAGGTCGCGGCCCGTACTGGGTGACGCCGTCGATCCCGGCCAGCAGGTCGTAGCCGTAGGCGACCAGCTCGTGCTCGTGGCCCTCGATGGCGTCCATGCCGATCGCCTGCAGGTACTCGACGGCCGTGCCGAAGGCGATGCACTCGGCGATCGCCGGCGTACCCGCCTCGAACTTCCAGGGCAGGTCGTTCCATGAGGTGCGCTCCAGCTCGACCTTGCGGATCATCTCGCCGCCGGTCAGGAACGGCGGCATCCGTTCGAGCAGCTCGGCCCGCCCCCACAGCGCCCCGGCGCCGGGCCCACACATCTTGTGGCCGGAGATGGCGTAGAAGTCGGCGCCCAGATCCTGCACGTCGATCGCCCGGTGCGGCGCCGCCTGGGCGCCGTCGACGACCAGCACCGCGCCGCGTGCGTGCGCCCACGCCGCCAGGGCCTTGACGTCGTTGACCGTGCCCAGCGAGTTCGAGACATGGCCGACGGCGACGATGCGGACGTTCTCGACGTCGTCCAGCCGGGCCAGCGACTCGGGATCGAGCGTCCCCTCCTCGGTCAGCCGCAGATAGTGCAAGGTGGCCCCGGTCTGCTGGGCGAGGAACTGCCACGGCACCAGGTTGGAATGATGCTCCATCTCGGTCGAGACGATCGCATCGCCGGGCTGCACCACGGAGCGGCCATAGGCATAGGCGACGAGGTTCAGGCCCTCGGTGGTGTCCCGGGTGAAGATCACCTCACGCCGGTCGCCGGCATTCAGGAAGGCGGCGATGGTGTCGCGGGAGGCCTCGTACGACTCGGTCGCCATCGAGCCCAGCCGGTAGACGCCACGGTGGACGTTGGCGTACCCGTTCTCGTACACCTCGGCCAGCCTCTCGATCACCTGCCGCGGCTTCTGTGCCGAAGACGCCGAGTCCAGGTAGACCAGCCGCCGGCCGTCCTGGGGCTTGTTCAGGATCGGGAAGTCGGCGCGGATCCGCTCGGCGTCGAGCGGCGTCCTGTTGAGTGCCACAGCCATGCAGGCAGTGTACTCCCGGCCCCTCGCCGGCCCGCTCAGGCGGGCCGCAGGACGACCGCCTCGCCCGCCGCCAGCCGCGCGCTCCACGGCTCCCCGCCGACGCTGCGGACGGCCACCTGCCAGGCACCGCCGAGCGCCATCTCGCGCACCTGGTCGGCGAAGCTGACGAGCACCAACCGGCGGTCGCCGTCCTGCGCGCGCTCGAAGGCAAGCAC
>DATLLX010000228.1:0-7416 GCA_035537595.1 Gaiellales bacterium
GGCGCCGACCGTCTGGAGGGGCCAGGCGGATCGGCCTCGGCGACCGGCATCGAGGGGCTACCGGACGCCTTCGCCCGGGCTGGGCGGGCCTGGCGGCTGGGCGAGGCCACCGCCGGTGGGGGCGGCGTCCACCGCTACACCGACGTCGAGACCTACGACACGCTGGTCGGCCATCTCGAGGGCGAGCGTCTGGAGCGCCTGCGGGCGCGGGTCACCGACCCCCTGCCGCCGCCGCTGCTGGACACGCTGCGGGCCTACCTGGGGTCGGCCGGGAGCATCGCCGAGACGGCGCGGGCCACGTATGTCCACCGCAACACCGTGCACTACCGGGTGCGCCGGATCGAGCAGCTGACCGGGCTCGACCTGTCGCGGCTGGAGGACCGGCTGCTCTGCGAGCTGGCGCTGTTCGCCGAACGGGTCGGCCGCTAGGCCGGCCGCCGGCTCACCGGGTGCCGACCTGGAGCACCAGGGTGGTGCGGCTGTTGTAGGTGCCGTCGAATTCGAACCCCTGCACCCGCTGCACGACCCCGGCCCGGCCGTAGCCGACGTGGACGATCCGCAGCTTGACCGGCCCGCCCGCTTCCAGCAGCCGCCGGGCGGCCGCCACCGGCAGGCCGACGACGTTCGGCACCGGCCGTCCCCGCACATCGGCGTCGTGCGCCCGCCCTCCGAGCACGAACAACACCAGCGCGAGGAGCAGCGTGAAGCCGATCACACCGGCAGCCGCCAGCAGCTCGGGCGGCCGGTCGCGCAGCTGGCGGAGATTCACGGCCGGCGTTCCCGCACCTCCGCCAGCAGCTCCTCACGCAGCTCTTCGAGTGGCCGGGCGCCCAGGTTGCCGGCGCCTCGACGGCGCACCGACACGGTGCCGTCCTCCGCCTCTCGGTCGCCCACGACCAGGATCACGGGCACCCTCTGGGTCTCCGCGTGGGCGATCTTGCGGCCCACTGACTCGTCGCGAAGGTCGGCCTCCGCCCGCAGGCCGGCCGTCCGCAGCTGATCGACGACACCGGACGCGTAGGGCGCATGGCGGTCGGCGACCGGCAGCACCGCCACCTGCAACGGCGCGATCCAGAGCGGGAATGCGCCGGCGAAGTGCTCGATCAGGATGCCGATGAACCGCTCGAACGAGCCGAACAGCGCCCGGTGGATCATCGCCGGCCGGTGCTCGGCGTTGTCCTCGCCGGTGTAGGTGATGTCGAACCGCTCCGGCATCTGGTAGTCGAGCTGGATCGTCCCCATCTGCCATGACCGGCCGATCGAGTCGGTCATGTGCAGGTCGATCTTGGGCCCGTAGAATGCGCCGTCGCCCTCGTTGAGGTCGTAGGCCGCCTCCGTGCGGCGCAGCGCTCCTTCGAGCGCGGCCTCGGCGGCGTCCCACAGCTCGTCGGACCCGATCCGGTTCTCCGGCCGCGTCGACAGCTCGATCCGCAGATCCAGGCCGAACAGGTCGTAGATCGTGCGGGCCAGGTCGAGGCAGCCGATCACCTCCTGCTCCACCTGGTCGTGGGTGCAGAAGATGTGGGCGTCGTCCTGCGTGATGTGGATCACCCGCATCAGCCCGTGCAGCGTCCCGCTGGGCTCGTCCCGGTGCACGAGGCCCTGCTCGGCCAGCCGCAGCGGCAGGTCGCGATAGCTGCGCCGGGCGTCGGCGTAGATGAACACGTGGCCGGGGCAGTTCATCGGCTTCAGCCCGAACGGGCGGCCGTCCTTCTCGGTGAAGAACATGTTCTCCCGGTACTTGTCCCAGTGCCCGGACTGCTTCCAGACGTCGACGGAGTAGATGATCGGCGTTCGTACCTCGAGATAGCCCCGCTCGCGGTTGAGCTCGCGCCACAGGTCTGTCAGCTCGTTCCAGATCACCATCCCTCGCGGGTGCCAGAACGGTGAGCCGGGCGAGACGTCGCCGGTGTGGAACAGGTCGAGGTCGCGGCCCAGCCGCCGGTGGTCGCGGCGCCGCGCCTCCTCCAGCCGGTGCAGGTGGGCGTCCAGGTCGGCCTGCTTGAAGAACGAGGTGCCGTAGATCCGCGTCAGCATCGGGTTGTCCGAGCTGCCGCGCCAGTACGCGCCGGCCAGGGACAGCAGCTTGAACGCCTTGATCGGCTTCGTCGACTGCAGGTGCGGGCCGCGGCACAGATCCTCGAACCCGTCCTGTGTGTAGAGGCTGATCTCGCCGTCGGGCAGGCCCTCCGCCAGCTCCCGCTTGTAGGGTTGGCCCTGGTCCGAAAACCGGGCCAGGAGCTCGTCCTTGGGCACGCCGTCGGTGCGCACGAACTCGTGCTCCCGGGCCAGGATGCGGCGCATCTCGTCCTCGATCCGTTGCAGGTCGTCGGCCGAGACCTGTTCCGGGAACTCGAAGTCGTAGTAGAACCCGTCGGCGATCGCCGGCCCGATCGCCACCTTGGCCTCCGGCCACAGGTGCATCACCGCCTCGGCCATCACGTGCGCCGTGGAGTGGCGGAGCACGGCCAGCGACTCGTCGTCGCGGTCGGTCAGGATGCGCACCCGGTCGCCGTCGGCCAGTGGCAGCCGGAGGTCGCGCAGCTCGCCGTTGACCTCGACAGCGGCGGCGGCCGTGGCCAGCCGGGGGCCGATCGCGGCGGCCGCGTCGAGACCGGTCGCACCCTGCTCCAGCTCGAGCTGGGTGCCGTCTGGGAGCTCCACCTGCATGGCGCGGAGCATATCGACAGGCGCTGATACGCTCATCCGCGTGGAGGTCGCCATCGTCGTCCTCGTTGTGGCCCTGGGGCTGGCGCTGGCCTTGCTGCTGCTCCGCGAGCGCGACCGCCGGGAGGCGCTTCAGGTGCTGGCCGACGGCGAGCCCTCGGTGGCGGCGGCAGCCCGCCGGACGGTGCGCGAGCGCGTCCCCCGCGAGGAGCTGTCGGAAGCGCTCGCGCTGCGCGACGCCCTGCTCGGGGCGGCACCCTACCCGGTGCTGCTGTTCGACGGCTCGGGCTGCCTGGTGCGCGCGAACGCGGCCGCCCGCAGGCTCCTGCCCGGCATCCGCACCGGCGGGCCGCCCCAGCCGGCCGCTCTGGCGGCGGCGGTCCGCGACGTGCTGTCGGGACGGTCGCCGCGAACGGCCGAGGTGACCGTCTACGAGCCCGAGCGCCGCCGCTTCACGGCGCACCTGCAGGGCTATGCGACCCGGGACGGCCAGGGATGCGCGGTGGTGCTGGCGGAGGGCGGCGCCGAGGCCGACTTCCGCGACGCCCGCAGCCTGTTCTCGGCGGGCGTGTCGCACGAGCTGCGAACGCCGCTGGCCCGGATGCTGGCGCTGGTGGACACGCTCGGCCTGCCGCTCGACGAGGGCGAGCACAACGCGCTGCTGGACGGCATGCGGGAGGAGATCGACGGCATGCGCCGGCTGATCGAGGAGATGGTGCTGCTGGTCAGGCTGGAGACCGGCGAGCAGGCAGGCGGCGGCGAGAGCACCGACGTCACCGAAGCGGTGGCCCGCTGCGTGGAGCGCGCGACCGAGCGTGCCGAACGGGCCAGGGTGACCCTGTCCGGCGAGGCGCCCCGGGGACTGGTCGCCGCCATCGCGCCGCCGCTGGTGGACGCCATGCTCGACAACCTGACCGAGAACGCGATCCGGCATGCCGGGGACGGGGCCGACGTGCGGGTGACGGCGCGCGGCCTGACCGGCGCGGTGGAGGTGCAGGTGTCCGACACGGGGCTGGGGATCGCCCCCGAGCACCTGCCGCACGTGTTCGAGCGGTTCTACCGCGTCGAGGGGTCGCGCAGCGGGCCGGGCACCGGGCTGGGCCTCGCGATCGTCAAGCACGTGGCCGAGGCCCACGGCGGCAGGGCGGAGATCGAGAGCGCCGAGGGGCGCGGCACCACCGTGCGGGTGATCCTGGCCGCGCCGGCGGCCAGGCGGTCGGAGTCGATCGGCTAGGTCTTCTCGACCGGGTCGAAGCGGTAGCCGACGCCGTAGTGGGTCTGGATGTAGGTGTGCGAGGCCGATCGGCGGTCGAGCTTTTCCCGCAGCTTGCGCACGCACACGTCGACGGTGCGATCGCGGTGCCGGTGCGGCATCCCCCATACCCGCTGCTGCAGCTGGTCGCGGGTCAGCGCACGGCCCTGCTCGGATGCCAGGACGTACAGCAGCCGGAACTCTGTCGGGGTCAAGCCGGCGTCGGCGCCGTCGAGCAGCGCCGCGTGCAGGTCGGGGTCGATGGCCAGGCCGGGAGCCTGGATCGCCTGCGCCTTGGCCCCCACGGGCGACATGCCGGCTCGGCGCAGCACCGCCTCCACCCGGGCCACCAGCTCGCGCATGCCGAACGGCTTGGCCAGATAGTCGTCGCCCCCGATCTGCAGCGCATGCACCTTGTCGTGCTCGGAGCCCCGGGCCGAGACGATCACGATCGGCGTCTCGATCCCCTCGCTGCGCAGCGTCTCGGTGATCCGCCAGCCGTCCACTCCCGGCAGCATCAGATCGACGACGGCCACATCCGGGCGCTCGTAGCGCAGCTTTCGCATCGCCCGCTCGCCATCCTCGGCGATCTCGACGTCCATCCCGGCGCGCCGCAGGTGGGTCGCCATCGCGTTGGCGATCACCCGGTCGTCCTCGGCGATCAGTACCCGTGCCATGCCACCATCGTACGGTCAGCCGGCCCCGCGCGCCCCGGCTGCCCGGCCGGGGGCTGAAAAGGATTCGCCGCCTCGGCTGACCTTTCGTCCACCGGACGCACAAACTTTCGAGTCGCCTCTACAGCCCGTACGCCCGGATTCGTCCTACTCGGTTGCCCCAGGCGGCGCACGCAGGAAGTTACGACATGCCGCGGCGGCCGTCAAGGCCATTTGCCGCAAACTGCGAAAAAAACCTGTCCAGCACCTCGCGGTCGCGCTCGTAGGTCAGCAGCCGCCTGGCCTCCTGGACGGTCAGCCAGCGCAGGTCGTCGACCTCGGCGTGCGGTGCGAACCCGCCCCCCAGCACGTCCATCACGTAGTAGCGCACCCGTTTCGGCCGGTCGACGCCCCGCCTGGTCACCCGATAGTGGGTCTCCCCCAGCTCCCCGGCGATCGCCGCCCGGTGGCCGGTCTCCTCGAGCACCTCGCGCAGCGCGGCGCGCTCGTCGTCTTCGCCCGCCTCCAGCTTGCCCTTGGGAAGCGTCCAGTCGTCGTAGCGGGGCCGGTGCACGACGGCGATCAGGCCGTCGCCGCGCCGCAGCACCGCACCGGCGGCGAGCACCGGCCGCTCGTCACGTCGGCCGGTCACGGCTCTCAGCAGCCTCCGCACCCGCCCGCCGAGCGGCTATAGCCGCCCGCGGATGCCGCGGATGCCATTCAGCCAGAACACCAGGCCGACCGCGCCGACCAGGATCAGGACGATCCCCGACCACACCCACAGCAGCTCGGCGTAGCCGCCCAGGAACAGGCCGACGATCACCATCACGATCCCCAGCACGCCGACCGCCTGGGTGACCACGAACGGGCCCGGGAGCCCGGCCGGGGTGATCGGATTCCCGGCCCGCCCCAGCCGCGACAGGTCGGCCTCGTCTCGGCGGCGGCTTCGCACGGCCAGGGCGACGATCGCTCCGAACACCGCCGCGAAGTAGATCACCTGCGACCAGAACTGGCCGACCCAGTCGACCAGGTACGTGAACAGGACGATCAGCGCCACGGCGCCCACCGCGCAGGCGACGGCCAGGCCAATGCTCTGACCCCAGCTGTAGACGGCGGGCTGGCGGTCCTCCTGCATGTCGAAAAGCCTACCTCACCCAGGCCAGATCCCGGGCCGAGATGTTGTCGACCACGGCCGACTGGCCGGTGCGCCAGTCGAACACCTCGACCCGGTGATCCTCCGCCACGGCGAGGAATGCGCCGCCGTCGCTCCAGGCATAGCGCCAGGCCTCGATGGGAATGTTGCCGGGGCCGGCGGGAGGCAGCGGGCCGGCCTCCAGATGCGATCGCCCGGTCTCGCCGTCGACGAACCAGGCGGCCCGGCCGTCCGGGGCGATGCCCGTCTCCCGCACCGCCGCGGAGTCGCCTCGCCGGTAGCTGACGCCGATCCCGCGCAGGTCGGCCACGACCAGGGCCGCCGGCGGCACCGCCCGGCCGTACTGGGCCCGGCGGGCGACGCCGATTGCGACCAGCTCGGGGCGCGAGCGGTTGGCTGCCAGGGCGGTGATCTTGGCGTCCCCACCGCGCAGTGTCCTCAGCAGCAGATCTCGCAGCGGCAAGGCCCGGCCACGGGCGTCCACCACCCGGTCGTCGCGCACGAACGCCAGCCGGTCGCCCCCCAGCCACACCGGGTCGCAGGCATTGCGGATCACCCGCTGCTCCCACTCGTATGCCGTCACCCGGATCACCTCCGTGCCGGCCGGCGAGGTGATGCAGAAGGCCGCGTTCTCCCCGCCTGCGTCCCAGGCCACGGGCGAGGCCAGCACCCCGTCCTGGTGGTGGATCGTTGCCACCTGCCGCAGGCCTCGCGGGTCCTTGAGGTCGATCACCGCCAGCCGCCGCTCGGCGATCAGGTCGGCCGACCCTCCGATCGGGGCGAGGGCGAGCGTGCCCTGCGGGTTGGGCCATACCCGGCAGTGCTGCCCCTCGACGTGCCTCACCCGCAGCGTGGCCAGATTGATCGCCGAGGCGTTGCAGTCGCCGTCCACCCACCACAGCCAGCCGCCGGCGCGCGCCAGCAGCTGCTGGTCGGCCCGCGTCACCCGCGGGTGGCGATCAAACTCCTTGGCCGGGGAGGCCGCCCGCGGGCCAGGCTCCGACGGCTGCGCGGACGCCACCACGACCACCAGCAGGGCGATGACCAGGGTGAGGACGGCGGACAGCCGTTGCACCTCGTCCTCCTCCCTCTCCGATCACGCTTCGCCCAGATACGCCTTGCGGACGCGCTCGTTGGTGGCCAGGTTGGCGGCGGTGTCCGACAGGGCCACCCGGCCGGTCTCGAGCACGTAGCCGCGGTTGGCGATCTGGAGCGCGGTGCGGGCGTTCTGCTCGACCAGCAGGATCGTTGTGCCTTCGCGGTTGATCTGCTCGATGATCTCGAAGATCTTGTCGACCAGGATCGGCGCCAGGCCCATCGACGGCTCGTCCAGGAGCAGCAGGCGGGGCCGCGCCATCAGCGCCCGGCCGATGGCGCACATCTGCTGCTCGCCGCCCGACAGCGTGCCGGACTTCTGGGCCTTCCGCTCTTCCAGCCGGGGGAACAGCGAGTAGACGTGCTGGATGTCCTTCTCGATCTCCCCCCGGTCGTCGCGCTGAAAGGCGCCCATCTCGAGGTTCTCGCGCACGCTCATGCGCGGGAACAGGCGCCGTCCCTCCGGCGAGTGGGCGATCCCCATCTGCACGATCTCGTGCGGCGGTGCGTTCTGGATCTCCTTGCCGGCGAAGCGGATGGTGCCGGCCTTCTGGTCGCGCCGCTCCTGCAGCCGCGGGAACAGCGAGTAGACGTGG
>DATLLX010000229.1:0-3045 GCA_035537595.1 Gaiellales bacterium
CACCGTGACGCCCTGGCCGCTCGCCGTGCCGGAGCTGCCCGGGATGATCCTGGGATACGCGGCAAACGGATATCCCGGGCAGCTGGCGCCGGCCGTGACGGCGTTCGTCGTCCGGCCGGGATGACGGCGGGCTCTACGGGCGGCCTCCCCCAGCGGCCGCAGCGCCCACCGGCATCCTCGACATCGTCGTGTCCACGCCGCCTCGGGCGGTCAGCGCCTCGCGCAGCCCGCTGCCCGAGGTGACGTTCACCTTGTAGATGTTCCAGTTGGGTGGCCGGGAGGCGCAGCGAACGCTGTCGTAGAACACGTCCACCGTGCCGTCGCCCCGGTCCGAGGCATAGGACTTGTATGCGTCGCGACCCGCCGGGAGCGTGAACAGCAGCCGCGTGACCCCGGCGGTGTCATAGCTCCGCAGGCCCACCGAGTTGCCGCACACCGAGCCCGAGCGGAAGAAGTACATGGTGCCGTCGGCCGTGACCGAGGGGGCGTAGTCGAACCGACCTGACGGCCGCGGGACGCGCTCGGTCTGGCCGGTCGAGATCTGGTGGCGGAACACGCTCCAGGTGTCCCAGCCTCCCGACACCTTTGACCACACGACCCAGTCGCCGTTCACCTGACCGCCGACCAGGGTGCCGCGGCTGGCGTTGGCCCGCAGCGTGTCGAGCCCGATGATGGTGTGGGCGTCGCGGTCGTAGAGCAGCAACCGGCGCACGTCCGGCGACGCGGACGCGTTCAGCCGGGCGAACGCCAGCCAGTGGCCGGACACCGACGGGTCGTATTCCCACTTCGGCGTGTTGACCGGCAGGCCGGGCTTACTCCGCGTGCCCGTTGCCCAGTCGTACAAGATGACGTCCGAGTTGCCGTTCCGGGCCTGCTGGTAGACGGCCATGTGTGCGGCCGTGTCGAGCCCGCCGCTCCATCCGCGGCCGCGGCGGTTGAGCTTGACCGCCGGCTCTGCGTTCTTCTTCAGATACGCGTCGTACAGGTTCCTGTGCCCCGGGCGGCTCTGCGACCAGGCCAGGAACGAGTCGCCCGACACCGAATCGATACCGGCGGCGGGCAGCGCCTCGTTCGCCTGCGTCGTTCGCACGCCCACCGCCGTGGCCGCCCAGGCGCTCACGGCCATTGCCAGGACAGCGGTTGCCGCGCCGGTACCGATGATCGCCCTCGTGCGCATTTCAGCCTCCTTCCGACGTCCCGATCATGTCGCAGACGCGACGGCCTGGCATTGGGGGAACCCCTGAAAGTGTGCTTCGGCCGCCCACCGCCGGCCACCCGGTGGTCGCGGATCGCCTGCGTGGCCGTCCGCCCCGGCGGGAAATACTCCGCAGATGCCTGCCGGGATCAACGGTCGCAAGGCCGCGGTGATGGGTGCGATCGTCGTCCTCACGGTGATCGCCGGGATCGCCCATTTCGCCGGCGTTGCGGCACTCGCCGTCTTTGTCCTCTCGGGAGCCGCGCTGGGCGGGCTGGCATGGATCGTGTCGGACGCGACCGAGGCGATCGGCCGTCGGTTCGGTCCCGGGGCGACCGGTGTGCTCCAGTCGACCCTCGGCAATCTGCCCGAGCTGTTCGTCGTCGTGTTCGCCTTGCGGGCGGGCGAGCTGGTGGTCGCCGAGACGTCGATCCTGGGCTCGCTGTTCGCGAACGCGCTGCTCGTGCTGGGGCTGGTGCTGGTGGTGGGTGCACGCCAGGGCGGCGGAGTGATGCGCTTCGGCAAGCGCCTCCCCAACGACGCCACGATGCTCCTGATGCTGGCGGTGTTCACGATCGTGCTGCTCGGCGTCGCCACGGCCAGCCACGATCCCGTTGCCGAGCACAAGAAGGCCGTCTCCATCGCCGGCGCGATCGTGCTGCTCACGGTGTACGCCGCCTGGATCTTCTACTACCTGCGAAACGACGAGCCGGCCGCCTCGGAGCCCGCCGCCGGCGGCCATGCGGGGCCGTCGATGGCCTTCTCGATCGCCCTGCTGGCGCTGGCCGGCGTCGGTGCCGCCGCTGTCTCCGACTGGTTCATCGCCGCCCTCGATCCGGCCGTGGCCGACCTGGGGATCTCGAAGGCGTTCGCCGGCCTGGTCATCGTCGCCATCGCCGGCAACGCCGTCGAGAATGTGGTTGGCATCGTGCTGGCCGCCAAGGGTCAACCCGACCTGGCGATCTCGATCGTCAAGAACTCGGTGGCCCAGATCGCCGCCTTCCTCTACCCGCTGCTGATCCTGGTGTCGCTGCTGTTCGCCACCCAGCTGACGTTCTCACTGGCTCCGGTGTACATCGCCGCCCTGCTCCTTTCAGGGCTGGCGATGTGGCAGATCACCGGCGACGGCGAGGGCACCGTGCACGAGGGCCTCGCCCTGATCGGGTTGTACGCGATCCTGGCGATGATCGCTCTGTACGAGTAACCCCTCGTTGAGTCGCGATCGCAGACGTGTGGCGGTGAGGTGAACCAGGGCGCTCCCAGCGGATCCCGCCTCGAGCGAGATCCGCCGGGAACGACGCTTAGGTGTCAGCCGCAGCCGCTGTTGTCGCCGCAGTCCCTGCAGGTGTAGCAGGCACCGGTGCGCACCTTGCGGCCGCCGCACTTGGCGCACTCCTGGGCATCCTCCCAGGCGTTGAACAGCGCCGTCTGACCGGGGCCCGGCGCCGGCGGCGCCTCGGGCGTGTCGCCGACCGCGGCCGGGCCGTAGCCCTCGCCCGAGGCCAGCTTGTCGCGGACGGCCTGGCTCATGATCCCCAGGTCGGCCTGCGTCTCGGCGTCGAGGAAGCGCTTGCCCATCCAGCGGAAGATGTAGTCGGGGATCGACTTGGCGACGCGGATGTCGGGATCGTTGGTCAGGCCGCTCGGCTCGAAGCGCATGTGCGCGAACTTCGAGATGAACACCTCCAGCGGCACGCCGTACTGGATGCCGACCGAGACCGCGATCATGAAGGCGTTCATCAGCCCCGCCAGGGTCGTGCCCTCCTTGGCGATGTCGACGAAGATGTCGCCTGGGGTGCCGTCGTCGTAGAGGCCGACGTGGATGTAGCCCTCGTAGTCGCCGACGCGGA
>DATLLX010000230.1:0-3399 GCA_035537595.1 Gaiellales bacterium
GGTCAACCACGGCGTGGCCTCGCTGGCCGCCTTCCTGCTGATCGGCCTGGTCGAGCTGCGCACCGGCACCGACCTGTTCCGCTGGCTGGGCGGGCTCGCCAACCGGCGGGCGGCGCTCTCGACGGTGTTCTTGTTCGCGACCATGTTCGCCCTGGCCGTGCCCGGGTCGAGCACCTTCGTGTCGGAGCTCTACATCCTGCTGGGCGCGTTCCGGTTCGAGCCGTGGCTGGGGGCGGCGGCAGCGACCGGGATCGTGCTGGCCGCGATGTACATGCTGCGCTGGTACTCCGGGATCGCCCACGAGACGGAGGGCGAGCGGGTGGATCCGGCGACGCCCGACCTGCGGCCCTACGAGCTGGGGATCGCGGTGCCGCTGGTGCTCGTGCTGCTGGCCATGTCTGCCTGGCCGTCGGGCGTGATGGAGAGGATCGTCTCGTGATCACGCTGGCTGCCGACACCGTCCCCGTCTCCTGGTCGGCGATCGCGCCCGAGATCGTGCTCCTGGGCTGCGCCTGCGCGCTGCTCTGCATCGCTGTGTTCATGCCGCGCGGCCTGGCCCGCGTGGCTTCGGCCGGCGTCGCCGCCGGCGGCTTCGTGGCCGCGATGGTGGTCTCGGTCACCCAGTACGAGGACACCGCCCGTTACGCGTTCGACCACACGCTTCGGATCGACTCGTTCGGCCAGGCCGGCCGGCTGATCGTGTTCTCCGCCGGCCTGCTGGCCGTGCTGGTCGCCTGGGGCAGCCCGTGGCTGCGCGACCGTGCGGTCGAGTGCTTCGCGCTGCTGCTGACCGCGGCGGCGGGGATGTCGCTGCTGGTGGTCGCCAACAGCTTCGTGACGGTGTTCGTCGCCCTGGAGCTGTTCTCGCTCTGCCTCTACATCCTGGTCGCGCTGGACGTCGACGACCTCGGCTCGCTGGAGGGCGGGCTCAAGTACCTGATCGTGGGCGCGGTCGGCGCCGCCCTGCTGCTGTACGGGTCGGCGCTGGTCTACGGCGCCACGGGCGCCTTCGAGTTCGACCGGATCGCCGAGGCGGTGCGCGCCGGCGACAACCGCGATCCCCTGCTGCTCACGGGGCTGGGGCTGATCCTGGTCGGGCTGGGCTTCAAGGCCAACGCGGCGCCCTTCCACATGTGGACCCCCGACGCCTATCAGGGCGCGCCCACCGCTGTGACGACGTTCATGTCGGCGGCCACCAAGGCCGTGGCGCTGGTCACCACCCTGCGCGTGCTGGTTGTCGCCTTCCCGGAGCAGTCGGAGCTGTGGACGACCCTGCTGGCCGCCCTCGCCATCGCCTCGTTCGTGGTCGGCAACCTGGCGGCGCTGCGCCAGACCGACGTCAAGCGGATGCTCGCGTACTCGACGATCGGGCACACCGGTTTCCTGTTCACCGCGGTCGCTGCGAAGAGCGTCCTGGGCACGCAGGCGCTGGTCTATTACCTTGTGGTGTATGCGGCCACCAACATCGGCGCCTTCGGTATCGTCGCAGTCCGCGAACGTGAGATCGGCCGGCCTGTGCAGATAGACGACTTCCGTGGGTACGCCTACCGGCGGCCGGTGCTGGGCGTGGCCATGATCGTGTTCATGCTGTCACTGGCCGGCATCCCGCCCACCGCGGGGTTCATCGGCAAGCTGACGATCTTCTCGGCCGCCGTGGACAGCGACCTCACCTACCTCGCCGTCGCCGGCGTGGTGGCCACCATGGTGGCGCTCGTCTACTACCTACGGGTGCCGTTTGCGATGCTCGACCGGGAGGCCCGCGTGCCGATCGTTCGCAACCGCACCGGCATGGTGCCCGCGTCGCTGGCCGTCGCCGTCTCGGCGCTGGCCGTCCTCGTCCTGTTCTTCATCCCCGGCCCGCTGCTCGACGTGGCGAAGACGGCCGGGCAATCACTGCTGGGAGGCTGAACCGGTGAAGATCCGTATCCTGGTGGCGTTCGGGGTCGCCCTCGTCGCCATGGCCGCGCTGCCCGCGATGGCCTCGGCCCGCACCATCTACTCGGGGATGTGCGGGTCGGACGTCGTCGCCCTTCAGAAGCGGCTGGCGGCCCGGTCGTTCCTGCCGCCGCGCTACCACACCGGCTGCTTCGACTACCGGACGTCGCAGGCGGTGGTCGCGTTCCAGGGCTGGGTCAACTTCACCCGCACCGGCGTCGCCACCCCGCTGACCCAGCTGCGGCTGAAGATGTCGGTGCGACCGAGGCCGGGGGCCACGCAGAACTACCGCCACATCGAGGTGATCAAGTCCAAGCAGGTGGCGCTCCTGATCACGCGCAAGGGCATCGTCCGCCGCACGGTGCACGTCTCGACCGCGCGGCCGGGCTACAGCACGCCCCGCGGGCGCTACCACATCTACGCCAAGGCCAGGATGAGCTGGTCGAAGCCGTTCCAGGTCTGGCTGCCGTGGGCGAGCTACGTGGTCGGCGGGATCGCTTTCCACTCCTATCCGGACGTGCCCACCTACCCCGCGTCCCACGGCTGCATCCGCGTGCCGGCGCCCGAGGCGGTCATGCTCTACCGCTTCGCCAGCCTGGGCACCAAGGTCTGGATCAGGCGCTAGCGGCAGCTCTAGCTCGGGCGGAACAACGGGGTCTGACCCTGTTGTTCCGCTGCGCTCAGCGGGACAGCAGCTCGCGCAGCGCGCCGGAGTGCGGCCTGGGCAGCCTGCCGGGCAGCGGCGGCAGCTCGGACAGCAGCGAGAGGGCGGACAGGCAGAGCGCCGCCTGGATCAGCGGGCCGGGGCCGCCGGGGTCGTGCGCGCTCAGCATGGTCGGGAAGCGGACGGCCGCGTCGGCCATCACCAGCGCCGCGGCCAGCCCGATCGCCGCGAGCGCCAGCACCGTCCGCGGCGCCGGCGCGTCGACGGCCGAGAGGTAGGCCATGAAGCTGCATCCGATCAGCGTGGCGGCGGCGACCGCGATCACGTAGAAACCGATCAGCGGGCTCGGCGCACCGGCTGCGGCGATCAGCGCCAGCAGGGACGTCGCGGTGGCGGCACGGGGTGCGGTGAGATGCTTCACGGGCTCGGTCTTCGCCGCGCCACCGCACCCTCCTGCCGGTAATCTCCGGGCTGGCACAACGACCGACCTGGAGGCAAGAGGCATGGCACTGGACAACGGCGTCGAACTGCACTGGCTCGGCCACGCGACGTGGTTGCTCACCACCGGCGAGGGCACCCGCGTGCTGATCGACCCCTGGCTGACCGGCAACCCGAAGGCGGCCGCGTCGGCGGACGAGCTGCCCGCGGACGTGATCGCGCTCACGCACGGCCACGCCGACCACATCGGCGACACGGTCGACATCGCCAAGCGCACGGGCGCGACGGTCCTGGCGGTCGTCGAGCTGGCGGGCGAGATCGAGGACATGGAGACCCTCGTCGAGGCGATCACGATCTACCAC
>DATLLX010000231.1:0-3515 GCA_035537595.1 Gaiellales bacterium
CGGCAGATCAAGGTCAACCAGATCATGGAGACGAACCTGCCGGGGGTGTACGCGGCGGGCGACATGGCCGGCTACGACGGCAAGATCACCCTGATCACGATCGGCTTCTCCGAGGCGGCGATCGCCGCCAACCACGCCGTCGCCCGCATCCGCGGCGAGAAGGCGCAGCCCAAGTACTCGACCGAGTAGCGCGGCGTGGCCCAGGCCTCGGCGGTACCCGACCTGCTGGCGCCCGGCCTGCGCGCCGTGATGGTCGGCATCAATCCGGGCCGTGTGTCGGCGGCCGCCGGCAGCCACTTCGCCAATCCGCGCAACGACCTCTGGCGGCTGCTCCACGCGAGCGGCCTGACGCCGCGGCTGGTCGACCCCTCCGAGAGCGACTGCCTGCCGGCCTACGGGCTGGGCATCACCAACGCGGCGCTGCGGACGACGCCGGGTAGCGGCGACCTGCGGCGGGCCGACTTCGCCGGCTCGCTCGGTCGGCTGGAACGGATCGAGCGAGAGCTCCGCCCGGGCGGCTTCGCCTTCGTCGGCAAGGAGGCGTACCGCGGCGTGTTCGGCGCCCGCGCCGCTCACGGCTTGCAGGAGGCGACGCTGGGCAGCGCCTGGCTGTTCGTGCTGCCCTCCACCTCGCCCGCCAACGCGGCCGTCCCCTACGCGGAGCGGCTGCGCTGGTTCACTGCGCTCGCCGATCTCCTGCGCGGAACAACGGGGTCAGACCCCGTTGTTCCGCCGGAGGCTGCCACCGGGCGGCCGGCGCGGGACTAGTCTGAACGCGAACCCACCAGGAGGCATGAACCGAAGATGGCCGAGCTCTGGGGCGGGGAGACCCGCAAGGCAATCGCAAACTTTCCGGTGTCGGGCGAGCCGATTCCGGCGGCGGTCGTTCACTGGCTGGGCCGCATCAAGGGGGCCGCGGCGCGGGTGAACGCCGACCTCGATCTGCTCGACCGTGACCTGGCCGGGCGGATCGCCGCCGCGGCAGATGCCGTCGCGGCCGGCGAGCACGACGAGCAGTTCCCGATCGACGTCTTCCAGACCGGCTCCGGCACGTCGTCGAACATGAATGCGAACGAGGTGATCGCCAACCTGGCCGGCGAGGGGGTGCACCCCAACGACCACGTCAACATGGGCCAGTCGTCGAACGACGTCTTCCCGTCGGCGGTGCACCTGGCGGCGCTCGACCGCACGGTGGCCGAGCTGATCCCGGCGCTGGAGACGCTCGCCGGCTCGCTGGAGCGAAAGGCCGGGGAGTTCGCCGACGTGGTCAAGGCCGGCCGCACGCACCTGATGGATGCCGTGCCCGTCACCCTCGGCCAGGAGTTCGGCGGCTACGCGGCCCAGGTGCGCGAGGCTCGCCGCAGGGTCGAGGCCACGCTGACCGGGCTGGGTCAGATCCCGCTCGGGGGCACCGCCACCGGCACCGGGCTGAACACCCACCCCGAGTTCGCGAAGCGGGTGCGCGAACGGCTGGCCGCCGACACCGGGCTCGAGATCCTGCCGCCTGCGGATGCGTTCGAGGCACAGGCCAACCGGGACGGCCTGGTCGAGGCCTCGGGCGCGCTCAAGTCCGTCGCCGTGTCGCTCACCAAGATCGCCAACGACCTGCGCTGGATGGGGTCGGGCCCGCGCGCCGGCCTGGGCGAGATCTTCCTGCCCGAGCTGCAGAAGGGCAGCTCGATCATGCCCGGCAAGGTCAACCCGGTGATCCCGGAGGTGGTCTGCCAGGTGTCCGCCCAGGTGATCGGCAACGACGCCGCAATCACCGTCGGCGGGCTGCAGGGCAACTTCGAGCTGAACGTGCAGATCCCGATGATGGCCCGCAACCTGCTGCAGTCGATCGGGCTGCTGGCGGCGGCCACTCGCCTGCTGGCGGAGAAGTGCGTCGACGGCATCGAGGCCAACCGCGAGATGCTGACCCGCCACGGCGAGTCGACACTGGCCATGGCCACCGCCCTCAACCCGTACATCGGCTACGACCGGGCGACGGCGATCGTGAAGGATGCCGCCGCCTCCGGGCGGACGCTGCGCGAGGTGGCCCGAGAGCACGGCGTCGACGCGGAGACGCTGGACAAGGCGCTCGACCTGCACGCCATGGCCATGGGGAACACCGGCCGGTAGGGTGTCCGGGATGCGAGTCCTCGTCCTGCAGCACATCGCCTGCGAGCCCCCCGGGGAGTTCGAGGATGTGCTGGTCGAGCGCGGGGCGGCCATCCACCGCGTCGAGCTGGACGAGGGCGAGCCGCTGCCCGGCCGCGAGGGGTTCGATCTGATCGTGGCGATGGGTGGGCCGATGAGCGTGAACGACGAGGCCGAGCATCCGTGGCTGGTCGAGGAGAAGCGGCTGATCGGCGACGCGGTGCACGCCGGCACCCCCTTCTGGGGCGCGTGCCTGGGCGTGCAGCTGCTCGCCGCCAGCCTGGGCGCGCGCGTCTATGCCGGATCGCTGCCCGAGGTCGGCATCCTTCCGGTGACGCTGACCGACGAGGCGCTGGCCGATCCGGTGTTCGCCGGGCTGCCCCGCGAGCTGCACACGCTGCAGTGGCACGGCGACACCTTCGACCTCCCTGAAGGCGCCGTCCGGCTCGCCGGCTCCGCCGCCTACCCGAATCAGGCCTTCCGGTACGGACGGTCGGCCTATGGCGTGCAGTTCCATCTCGAGGTGTCGGCGGGGATGGCCCGGGAGTGGGCGGGGGTGCCGGCCTACACCGAGTACCTCGACCGCACGCTGGGAGAGGGCGCGGCGCCCAGGCTGTTCGGCGACTTCGACGCCGCCGAACGGTCGATGCGCCAGGCGGGCCGCAGCATCTTCGAGCGGTTTCTCGACGCCCATGTCCCAGTCGCCCGATAACCGGATGATCCGGGTGCGGTCGGCGGCGCAGGACGCCACCGACTTCCAGATGACGGACGAGCAGGTGCGCCGCTTCATCGAGCTGCGCGACGACGGCGCCAACCGCGACCGGATCGTTGCCGAGCTGGGCGTCGACGAGGAGGTCGCCCACGAGCTGATCAGGGCGGACGAGTCCTACGCGACGGCGCACCGGATCGCCACCGGCGAGCTGCGGATGTACCCGCCGCCCGAGCCGGGCACCGAGGTGATCGACGCCCGAGTGGGGTCGGACTGGGTGCCGATCGTGGTGATCGTTCTCGTGCTGGTGGGAATCATCATCTGGACGCTGGTGCGCTAGCACCCCGGAAGGAGTCCCGTGACCGACCTGACAACATTCCCGCTCGACGATGCGGGCAGCTTCAGCTGGCTCGCCCGGCCCGCCGAGCCGCTGCGCAGGGCGTCGACTGCCCTCGCAGTGGAGGGTGGCTGGATCCTGGTCGACGCCGTCGACCACCCCGGGCTGGAGGAGGCCCTGGCGGGCAGGCCCGTGCTCGGCGTCAGCATGCTGCTCGACCGTCACCGCCGCGACACCGAGCCGCTGTCAGAGCGCCTCGGCGTGCCCGTGCTGGTGCCGGGAGTGCTGGCCGGCCAGCACTCCCGGCACCAGCACGGGCACGCCGAGGCG
>DATLLX010000232.1:0-4600 GCA_035537595.1 Gaiellales bacterium
CGACCCGGCGCCCGAGGGCCAGTACTACGAGATGTGGTTCGCGTACAACGGCGAATCGATGCCCCTGGTCGCCTTCAACACGTCGGACGACGGCAGCGTCGAGGTGCGCGGGGCGATGCCGGCCGGGATGGGCTGGGAGAACTGCTGGATCACCCTGGAGGGCGACGGATCGAGCTCTCCGGCGACGGTGCTGAAAGCGTCCTAGACCCGCACATCTGTTAGGGAAGTGCAAAGAACCCCCGGACGGGGGGTGTCACGAAGCGGCCTTTGGCGCTGAGATGAGGTGGGCGGTACGCCCCCTTCCCCCAAAGGAGTGCACCATGAAGTACCGGTATTACCGGACTGCCTACCTCCTCTCGCTGCTGGCGGCCTTCGTTGTCGCCTCGGGCGCCGGGAACAAGTTCGGCAGGCCGTAACCAGCTCCGGAACTGAGAGCGCCCCCGCAGCCGCGGGGGCCCTCTCTCCGGCTCGCTCCCGCTCCACGCGAGCCGCGACCGGCCGCTAACGCTCCAGCACAGGCCAATTCGTGCCGATTAGCAGGCCGTGAACCAGAAATCGTCCCTCGCGGGCTTGTGAACAGGTCCCTCCGCCTCTACATCGCTTCGGTGAGTCTCACCTTCTGGGGTGGGCTGCTGCTTGCGTACCTCACGGGCAACGTCCACGCGGTCTCGCACCCGCGCGCGGTGGCGCCGCTGTTCGGGATCGCCGTCGCCGCCGAGGCCCTGGTCGTGTACCGCCGCAAGGAGACCGGGAAGGACACCTTCTCGTTCTCCGCCACCGCCCACATCGCCATCGCCATCCTGTTCGGTCCGGTTGTGGCGGCGATCGTGGCGGCCACCGCCGTGGTCGTCGTCGACGGCCTGCGGATGGTCGAGCGCGACGTGATCCTGATGAACTCGTCGCTGTTCGGGCTGTCGGCGTGGCTCTCCGGCTGGGCGTTCGTGCTCGCCGGGGGAACGGTCGGCCGGCTGGCCGTCGAGGACGCGCTGCCGCTGGTGGTGCTGATCGGCGTCCGCGTGCTGGTGAACGAGGTCGTGCTGTCCGGCGCCGTGGCGCTCTCCAGACAGCAGCATTTCGCAACCGTGCTCCGCGACGGGCTCCGGGGCTCGCTCGGGGCGTCTTTGGGCGAGGGCTCGCTGGGCGTCCTGATCGCCTTCGGATACGACGGCGAACGGTGGGTTGTGCTGCCCTTCCTGGTGCCGCTGCTGGCTGCGCTGTACCAGTCCCAGCTCAACTTCGAGCGGCTGCGCACCGAGACCAACGACGCGCTGAACGCGTTCGCGGCGGTGATCGACGAGCGGGATCCCAGCACGGCCGAGCACTCCAGCCGCGTCGCCCAGCTGGTCGAACGGTTCACCATGGCGCTCGAGCTGCCCGACCAGGAGTCGGACCGGCTGGTGGCCGCCGCTCGTTTCCACGACCTGGGCAAGGTGGCCGTCGACGTGGCCACGCTGTCCAAGGAGGGCCGGCTGGATGCCGAGGAGCTCCGCGCCATCCGCAGCCACCCCAGGCTGTCGGCGCAGCTGCTGTCGCCGTTCGGGTTCGCCCAGGAGATGGCGCTCTACGCCGAGCTCCACCACGAGCGCTACGACGGCGCCGGCTACTACTCGGTCTCGCAGCGCGACATCCCCGTCGAAGCCCACGTCCTGATCGTGGCCGACAGCTTCGATGCGATGACCTCCAAGCGCGCCTACCGGCCCGCCCTGACGGCTGAGGAGGCCGTGCACGAGCTGCGCGACAAGGCCGGCACCCAGTTCCACCCGATGGTCGCCCAGGCGTTCGCGGCCATGATCGAGGGCCACGACATCGAGTCGGTGGTCGGCGTCAGCCAGGCCAACGCCCTGCGCAGTGAGTTCTCCCGCATCCCGCTGGTGCACCTGTCGCGCTGGAAGGGTTTCCTCCAGGAGGAGCTGCGACTGATCTACCTGGCGGGGGCGACGCTGGTCGCCGTCGGCATCCCCGGCGTCCCCTGGCAGGTCGTGGCCGGGCTGGGCGCGGCAACGCTGACGACCATGTTGCTCCGCGTGGTCGCGGGCTTCCGGCGGGCGAGGATGCGAAACCGGGTGCTCACATCGGTCGCCGCGGGCCGCGCGATCTCGGAGGTGCTCCGGGAGGCCGGGATCGCCCGCTGGGCGGTGTGGGTGACGTGGCAGCCGCAGGAGCGGGAGTACGCCGTCAGCCCGATCGGCTCCGGCGGCGGCCTGGAGGCGCACGAGCTGTCGGAGATCGCCCGCCGGGCGATGCGGCCGGGAGGCAGCGGACTGGCCGGATCGCTGGCCTCCGGCGTTCACCTGACGATGACCGCGCCGGACACCGCTCGGCCCCGCCTGGCGGTGGGCAGCGACCAGAGATTGAGCCCGTACCAGTGCCAGCTGATCGACGAGGTGCGCGCCCTGGCGGTGGGCGCCGAGTCCGGCTCGGCGCCGGCCGGGGTGCTTCACGTCGTGCCCGACGCGGCGCGAGCGCAGCCCGCGTCGCAGAGCGCCGTCGTCCTGATCGAGCTGGCCGCGTTCGAGAACGTCCGACTGGTGGCCGGCCAGCTCTCCGCCGAGCGGGTCGTGCAGGACGCCGTGTCGCGGCTGCGGCGTGTGCTCCGCAGCGACGACCAGCTGCTGCAGCTGGGTGAGGACCGGCTGGCGATGATCATCGGCGTTGCCGGCGGCGATGGCCTGCGGGCGGTGGTCGGCCGGGTGGAGGAACTGCTGGCCGATGTCCCGGTGCCGCTTCGTGCCGACTCGATCAACGCTCGCGTGCGGAGTTCGCTGCCACCCTTCGCCGGCGACCCCGAGCTGCGGAAGATCGCCGCCGGTGCGGGGCTCATCGATCTTGACGAGCGGGCGGCCTCCTGATGCTGGTCGGGCTGCTCCTGATCACCGGCACGCTCGTGGCGTGGGCGCTGGGTGCACGGCTCTCGATGCTGGCCGAGCTGCGGTTCCGGGGCGACCTGCTGGTGTTCGGTTCGCTGGCGGTGCAGATTGCGATCTTCACGCCCGGCGGCGTCGTCCTGGCCGACAACACACTCAGCCTGGTTCACATGGGCACCTACGCGATGCTGATCCTGTTCGTGCTCCTGAACATGCGGGTGCCGGGGTTCTGGCTGCTCGGTCTGGGCCTGGCCAGCAACGTGGTGGTGATCTTCGCCAACGGCGGCCAGATGCCGGTCTCGGTCGATGCCTGGCGCTCGCTGGGCCTGAGCATGAACGACCTCGTGAAGAGCAACGCGTCCCCTGCCGGTCCGGGCACGCATGTCGCCTGGCTGGGCGACATCTTCGCCATCCCCCAGGTGCCGCGCGCCAGCGTGATCTCGATCGGCGACGTGCTGATGCTGGCCGGCGCGATCGCGTTCACCTACCGCTCGTGCACGCCGCGCCTGAAGCGGACGGCCAGCCTGGCTGCGCCGCTGCGGGTGCCCGAGTTCCGCCGGGTCGTCGCGGCTCGCTTCGTGTCCGGCGTCGGCGACTGGCTGACCCAGGCCGCGGCCGTCACCTGGATCTACTCCGAGACGCGCAGCACGGCGATGGTCAGCATCTACCTGGTGCTCGGCATCGGCGCCTTCGTGATCGGAGGGATCGCGGCGGCGCCCCGGCTCGATCGGCTGTCCGGGTTCCGGGTGCTGTCCACCATCGAGCTGTCGCGCGGCCTGCTCGGCGCGCTGATGATCCCGATGGCGATGACCGGCAGGCTGTGGCCGGTGATCGGGCTGGCGGCGCTGTCATCGTTCCTCTCGGCGGCGACCAACCCCAGCGCGGCCAGCCTGGTGCCCGAGGTGCTGCCGCCCGACCAGCTGCAGACCGGCAACACGCTGCATCACCTGTCCCGCACGGCGACGATGATCTTCGGCGCAGCCGGTGGCGGCGCGCTGGTGGGGATGTTCGGCATCAGCACGGCGCTCTCCGTCGACTTCGTCACGTTCCTGGTGGCCGCCCTGCTGTACCGCAGGTTCGCGGCCCGGGCCGGTGCTCCGGCCGAGAGCCCGTCACAGGGCGCCCCGTCCCGGCGGGAGTTGGCGGTCGCGCTCGTCCGCAGCCCTGCGGTGCTCGGGCTGACGCTCTCGTTCACCGTGGTGACGGCCGCCCTGGGGCTTCTGAACTCCTCGCTGCCGGCGCTGTTCGATCTGCGGTTCGGCAACGCCAGCGCGTACGGGTACGCGATGGCCGCGATCGGCATGGGCTACCTGGCGGGCGAGCTGGTGACCGGGTTCATGCAGCGCCAGAGCGTCGCCCGGCGGTCGATCAGCCTGGCGTTCCTGATGTGCGGCGGCGCTGTCTACATCCTCTCCTACGCCCAGATGCCGGCCACCGCGTACCTGATGCTGTTCGTGCTGGGCGCCGCTGACGGCACCACCGAGATCGTTCACGACACGCTGATGCAGCTGCACGTGCCGCGCCGGATCCGCGCCGGGCTGTTCGCCCTCACCGACTCGGTGAAGACGCTCGGCATGGTGGCCGGCCTGGCCGCGGCGCCACTGGTCGAGCGCGCGTACTCCACCGCAGGATCGGTGCGCCTGACCGCGCTGGGATGCCTGGCCGGCAGCGGGCTCGCCCTGCTGGTGCTGATCTCGCGCGGGCGGCTGGCGCAGGACGACGAGGAGTCGCTGCAC
>DATLLX010000233.1:0-6572 GCA_035537595.1 Gaiellales bacterium
ACGCGGCCGCGCCTTCCAGAGCGCCTCCGACACCGTCAGGCCGAACCCCTCCTTGATCGACTTCTGGATGCACGCGGCCGCGTTCACCTGGAACGCGTTCACCTCCACCGCACCGACGTTGTTGAGGTTGCTGAGGATGTAGATGTCGGGGTCGTCCTGCGCGTACTCGGTGGTCTGGTTCCAGAACTCCCAGCCCTCGGGGTCGTCGTGGGCCATCGAGCCGACCAGGCCGAGCTGGATCTCGGGGTGCTTCGTCTTGACCTGGCGATAGGCGTCGATCACGCCCTTGGGATCCTTCCAGGGATCGAACCGCGACACCTGCAGGATCATCGGCCGTTCGACGTCGACGCCGAACTGGTCGACGATGTAGGCAGCGTCCTCCTGGGCCAGGGCCATGTTCTTGGGCGCCAGCGGATCGATCGCCGGCGGCCAGATGATGGCCTCGCCCAGCGCATGGGTGCGCGGCACGTAGGCCGGCATGTGGAAGATCTTGGCGTCGTACTGGACGATCGACGGCAGGAGGAAGTCGAGCACCTGCTGGTTGGGCTCGGACAGATCGATGTGGCACCGCCATACCCACTTCGGCCGCGTGGTCTCGATCATCCCCCGCATCGCCACCGGCTGCGGGTCGTGCACGACGATCATGTCCCACTCGTCGGCGTCCGGCAGGTCGTCGGCATTCAGCCGGTTGTACTGCGTGAAGATCTCCTGCTGCTCGGTGGTCAGGCCGCGGGGGTCGCCCTGGAGGGCGTTGTGGATCGTCTTGGTGACGTCGAAGAACTCGTCCCGGCCGTGGATCACGCGCCACTCAGTCTCGATGCCGGCGTCGTTCAGCAGCGGCACCAGGGTGTACTGGATCTCGGCCACCCCGCCGCCGAAGGCGGTGGCCGAGAGGTGCAGCATGCGGCGCCCCTTGAGCGGCTCGGCAAGCGTGCGGATCTCCTCGGCGAGAGTCCGGCCGACGATCGTCGAATAGTCGCCCAGATTCTTGTGCCCGACGTTGACGCGCTGCATAGCGGCGTGACGATAGCAGCCGCGTAGGAGGCCACGGTGCGAAGTCTTTTGGCTTCAGGCCGCGGGATCCGCCGGGGGCTCGGCGGGAAGGCTGAGGGTGAAGGTGGTCGGCGCGCCGCGCGAGCGCAGCTCGAGCGAGCCGTCCATCCGCTCGGCCAACACGCGGGCGATCGCCAGCCCCAGGCCGCTGCCGGCGGCCGACCCGGCTTCGCCCCGGTAGAAGCGGTCGAATAGATGGAGGCCGGTGTCCTCCTCCACCCCCGGCCCGTTGTCGGTGACGGCAAGCTGGATGATGCCGTCATGCGGCTCCACCGAGACGCGTACCTCGGTGCCCCGGGGAGTGTGGCGGATGGCGTTGTCGACCAGCGCCCGCCCGATCTGCTGCACGCGCAGCTCGTCGGCCATTGCGTGCGGCACCGGGCCGGCCGGCCGTACGAGCACGACCCGGCTGCCGTGGCCGGCGGCCAGCCCCCGGAACTCGCGCACCAGGCCGGCGGCGGTCGCCATCAGGTCGATCGGCTCGCGCTGCACCGCCACCGCGCCGGCGTCCAGCCGGGACAGGTCGAGCAGGTCGGTCGCCAGCTTGCCCAGCCGGGAAACCTGATCGCGCATCTCGCGCAGGAACATCTCCCGCTGCGCCTGGTCGAGATCCTCGTCGTCGAGCAGCTCCAGGAACCCGCCCAGGGTGAACAGCGGCGTGCGCAGCTCGTGCGAGGCGTTGGCGATGAAGTCCTTGCGTGACCGATCGGCCTGCTCGAGCCGGTGCTGCATGGCGTCGAAGGCGCGGGCCAGCTCGCCCAGCTCGTCGCGCGACTCGTCGCCGATCGGATCGCCGAACTCGCCGACCGAGATCCGGGTGGCGGCCCGCTCCAGCCCGGCCAGCCTGCGCGACGCCGCATACGCGGCGCCCCAGCCGACCAGGCTGGCCACCAGCAGCGCCAGCGCGGCGGCGATCAGGATCCGCCGCTCGACGAAGTCGGCCGTGGTGTTGATGTCGCGCACCTGCTGGGACAGGGCCACGATCGTCGTCGGCCCCAGATCGAACGCCACCACCAGATCGCCGCGGTCGCTGCGCGTCCGGGCAACGTCGTCGCCCCGCAGCACGGCGCGCACCGCCCGGTTGCCCGCGTCGACGGGCGCGACCGATGTCGGGGCGAGCGGCACCGGATTGCCGTCGACCACCCGGAACACGGTCACCCGGGCGTTGGCCAGCCGGCCGATCCGCTCGATCGCCGGCGCATGCGGGAGCACGTGCGGGTTCAGAATCGACCGTTTGAACCCGCGGTTCACCTGCACAAACCGCGCCGCCGATTCCAGCCTGTCGAACCGGGTGGCGATCAGCTGGTCGCGCAGCGAGGGCACGACGTAGAGGAAGACCACGCCCATGGCCACCGCCACCACGGCCGTCAGCATGCCGATCAGCCGGACACGGAGCGTGTTCAGCCCTGGGATCACCCGGACGGCTCTCAGCTGTCGCGGAAGCAGTAGCCGACGCCCCGCACGGTGAGGATCAGCCGGGGATCCGCCGGGTCGGACTCGAGCTTCTCGCGCAGGTGGCGGATGTGGACGTCGATGGTGCGCGGCTCGCGATACGCCGCGGCGCCCCAGATCGCTTCCAGCAGGGCGTGGCGGCTGTACACCCGGCCACGGTGGGTGACCAGCGTCCGCAGCACCTCGAACTCGACATAGGTGAGCGAGACCGGCCGCTCCTCGAGCGTGACCGTGCGCTTGGACGGGTTGACGACCAGTCCGTCCAGCTGGATCTCCTCGTCGTCCTGGTTCGGCCGCTCGGCCAGAACGGTGGCCCGCCGCAGCACGGCCCGGATCCGGCTCCGGAACTCGCGGATCGAGAACGGCTTGGTGATGTAGTCGTCCGCCCCCAACTCGAGCCCCAGCACCTTGTCGACCTCCTCGTCGCGGGCGGTCAGCATGATGATCGGCACCGAGGACGCCGTGCGCAGCCGCCGGCAGACCTCCAGGCCGTCGACCCTGGGCAGCATGACGTCGAGCACGACCAGGTCGATCGGGTGCTCCTCGAACCTGCGCAGCGCCTCCTCGCCGTCCCGCGCCTGGACCACGCGATACCCCTCGCGCTCGAGCGGGAACGTGAGCAGCTTCTGGATCGACTCCTCGTCGTCGACGAGCATGATGGTGGCCTCGGTGGACACTCCTTGAAGTCTACTGACCGTGCTATAACGGCACGTCGTGCGCCGCCCCCCGCCCCCAGGCCGCTCGCGCGGGCGGCTGGTGTCCTGGCCGCTCTACCGCCTGTTGCTCGCAGTGGCACTGGCCGCGCTGCTGCTCGCGGTGCTGCTGGTTCAGCAGATCGACCTGCCCGGCCAGCCGTCCCAGGTGCTCACCTTCTCCGGCGACCGGGCCGCCAACCAGGCGGCGCAGTTCCTGTCCCTGAAGGGCGGCCGCGCCCCGGGCGAGCCCGGCTCCGAGGCGGCAGCCGACCTGGTGGCCCGACGGCTGACCCGGGCCGGCTACCAGGTCACCGATCGGCCCTTCGCGGCCGATCTGCTGGGCAGGGCCAACGTCCCCATGCGCAACGTGATCGCCGTTCAGCCGGGGACGTCGTCCGAGTACCTCGCAGTGATCGCCCACCACGACGGCATCGGCCAGGGCGCCGACGACAACGCGTCCTCGCTGGGCGTGATGATCGAGCTCGCCCAGGAGCTGGCCGGTGAGACTCGCACCCGCGGCGTCGTGTTCGTCGCCACCGACGGCGGCACCACCGGAGGGCAGGGAGCGGCGGAGTTCGCCCGCACCTGGCCCGACGCCGACAAGATCGCGGCGGCGATCGTGCTGGACGCGGTGTCCGCGCCCCCCGGCACACCGCTGCGAATCCTGATCCGGCCGGAATCGCCGATCGGTACGTCGCCCCACCTGTACGCCTCGACCCGGCGCGCCATCCTCCGCTACACCGGCAATGCCCCGCTGACGCCGGGATGGTTCGATCAGGTGAGCGGATACGCCATCCCCTACGTGCGCACCGAGCAGGGGCCGCTGCTGGCCCGCGGCGTGCCCGCGGTGACCATCACCGCCGGCGACCCCGCTTCTGCGGCTGACACCTTCGAAAGCCTGCGGGCCGGGCAGCTGGGGAGCGTCGGGCTGACCATGCGGAACCTGCTGGCGGAGCTGGACGCGGCGCCGTCGATCGACCGGGGAGGGCCGCCGTCGGTGTTCCTGGGCGGCAAGGAGCTGCGCGGCCGGCTGGCGCAGATCGCGATCGTGCTGCTGATGGTGCCCCCGCTGGCCTGCTTCCTGGACGCCGCAGCCGGGTCGCGCAGGCGCAGGATCCCGCTGCGGCGGGGAATGGCCGCGCTGGGCTGGCGGTTCTCCACATGGCTGGTCGGCCTCGTCTGCCTGTGGCTGCTCCCGCTGATGCCCGGCGATCTGGCCAGCGGAGTCGACGTGGCGCCGCCGCCGGGATCCACCGGCCTGTCGCTGGGCGGCCTGGCGCTGGTCGCCGTCGTGGTCGCCGGGTACTGGTGGTGGGTGCCGCGCGCCCGGCTGCTTCGCCGGGGGCCGGTGACCGGCGTCGATCGCACCGGTGGGCTGGTCACCGGGTGGCTGGGCCTGGGCTTCGCGGCCCTGCTGCTGTGCGCGGTCAACCCGTTCGCGGTGCTGCTGCTGCTGCCCGCCGGCCACGCCTGGCTATGGCTGCCATGGGCAGCGAGGGGCGGGCCGCGGGCGATGCTGCTCGTGCTGGCGCTCGGCCTGACCGGCCTGCTGCTGTTCCTGATCGAGCTCGGCAGCGCCCAGCACCTGGGCTGGAGCGCCCCCCGCGCCGTGCTGGCGATGACGGCCAGCGGCTACCTGTCCCCGGCGGTGACGGTGTGCCTGGCCGGGGCCGGTGCAGCCATGACCCAGCTGGGCTCGCTCGCCCTCGGCCGGTACGCGCCCGCTCGCCCGGCGCGTGGGTCGAGGGTATAAAGGGGGTATGGCGACACGCACGGCCTCCGCCCCGGCCGCACACAGCGGGCGGCTCTGGCGCAACATCAGGCGGTTCTCGAACGCGCTGATCGTGATCGGCGTCGCCATCCTGCTCTACGCCGGTGTGATCCTGGCCTGGGGCGATCCCGTCACCTGGGTGTGGGCCCACTGGCAGCAGCATCAGATGGCGGGCCAGCTCTCGAAGCTCGAGCAGCGCTACCAGCGGCCGACCCCGAGCGGGGACGGCGCCGCCCGCGCCCTGCTGGCGCAGGAGGCCGAGCAGTTCCGGGCCCAGGCCCGCGAAGGCGATCCGCTGGGCAAGCTGATCGTCGGCCGGATCGGGCTGAACGCCATCTTCGTCCAGGGCACCAGCCGATGGGGGGCACTCGACAAGGGGCCCGGCCACTACGAGGAGACGCCGCTCCCGGGCGAGCCGGGGACGGTCGGCATCGCCGGGCACCGCACCACGTTCGGCGCCTGGTTCCGGCATATCGACTCGATCAGAGACGGCGACTACATCGAGCTGCGGATGCCCTACGGAACGTTCAAGTACCGGGTCGAGTACCACCGGATCGTCGACTGGGAGGGCACGCGGTCGAGCATCGTCCGGAACGTCGGCTATCCACGGCTGATCCTCTCGGCCTGCCACCCGTTGTACAGCGCGGACAAGCGCTGGATCGTGTACGCCCGCGGCGTCTCGGTGCAGATGCCCGACGGCCGCACGCTCAAGCTGTAGGCCGAAGCTACAGCGCGAGATACTCGACCAGCGCGCCCGCGGGCGCGTCGCCCTCGCCCTTCGCGACCAGGGCGATCGCATCGGCGCCGCCGGCGTGGACGATCAGGTGCGAGTCCTGGGCGCTCTGGGGATGCAGCGCCATGCCCTGCGGCCCGGGCAGCAGCCGGCAGCGGACGGCATGATCGCGGGCGGGCAGCCGGCGTACCGCGGCCGCCAGCTGGGCCACCGGCCGCGCCTGCCGCGGAGCGCCCTGCATGGCGTCCAGGGCCTCACGGACGAACAGCTCGAAGCAGACCAGGCTGGAGACCGGGTTTCCGGGCAGCCCGAAGACCAGCGCCCCGTCCGCCGCAACGCCGAACCACAGCGGCTTGCCCGGCTTGTGGGCGACCTGCCAGAACACCTCCTCGACACCCAGCGCGAGCAGCGCGGGCTTGACGTGGTCGTGCGGCCCCACCGACACGCCGCCCGACGAGACGAGCACGTCGCTGCCCTCGAGGGCCTCCGCGAACGCCGACTCGGTGCGGGCCCGGTCGTCGGGCACGATCCCGCGCACCGTGACCTCGGCGCCGGCCCGCGCCGCCTGGGCTGCGATCGCGGTCACGTTCGACTCGTAGATCTGGCCGGGCTCCAGCGGGCGACCGGGGACGACCAGCTCGCTGCCGGTGGCCAGCGCGGCCAGCCGGGGCCGGCGGCGAACAGGAACGCGATCAACGCCAGACGCCGCGATCGCAGCCAGCAGCGCGGGATGCAGCCTGCTTCCGGCCTCGGCCACCAGCCCTCCCCGGCGCACGTCGCCACCGGCCGGCCGCACCCAGGCACCGGGCGCGGGAGCTGCCGCCACCAGTCCTTCCGGCCGCTCGTCGGCGTCCTCGATGGGGACGAC
>DATLLX010000234.1:0-4150 GCA_035537595.1 Gaiellales bacterium
GTGGCGGCCTGGGTGCTCTACCACCTCCCAGACCTCGATCGCGGCCTGGCCGAGCTGGCCAGGGTGCTGCGCCCGGGCGGCCGCGTCCCTGTCGGGGAACACGGCGTGAGGTCGCAGGTCGGTTCGCGCGACGTCGTCGAAGTGCCGGCGCAGGGCGGCCTCGCCGTTCTCGCCCATGAACGTGGTGCGAGTGCGCTCGGCGCCGACCAGCGCCCACAGGTCGGCGAGAGCTTCCTCGCCGTTGGTGATGGCGACCAGGCGGCCGCCCGGGCGCAGCACCCTGGCCAGCTCGGCCAGGCCGCGATCGAGGTCTGGGAGGTGGTAGAGCACCCAGGCCGCCACCGCGCAGTCGAACTCGCCGTCCGCGAACGGCAGCTGCTCCACGTCCGCCACGCGGGCGTCGACCACCCGGCTGCGGGTCTCCTCGACCATCGAGGGCGAGAGGTCGACGGCGATCAGCTCGGCGTCCAGCTGGCGCATCATCCGCTCGGCCAGCTGCCCGGTGCCGCATCCGACCTCGAGCACCCGGGCGGGCCGCCTGGCCCGGAGCACCTCGACCGCGACGTCCTGGGGCGTCCTGCCGCTGGGGTCGGGCTGCCACACCGAGCGCCACGTCTCCAGTCGCTCCGCCGAGGCGTACTGGCTCTCGACGAAGCGGCGGTCATTCAGCCCCATCCCAGCGTCTCCAGCTCGTCCTCGCCGATGCCGAAGTGGTGCGCCAGCTCGTGCAGCACCGTCACCCGGATCTCCGCCTGGAGCCGCTCCTCGTCGTCGCCGAAGTCGGCGACCAGCGGCCGGCGGTAGATGCTGATCGTGTCAGGCAGCGACCCGGCGTAGCCCTCGAACGAGCGCTCGGGCAGCGGCGTGCCGCGATACAGCCCGTAGAGGTCGGGTTCCTCGCCGTCCTGCTCTTCGATCAGGATGGCGACGTTGTCGATCGCCTGCCGCAGGGTGGGCGGCAGCCCGGCGAGCGCCCGCTCGACCGTCTGCTCGAAGCGCGCGTCGTCCACCTATCGGGTGTCGGGGAGGGCGCCGTCCCGGTAGGGGCCGGGCTGGATCTCGGCGAACCGGGCATACGCCTCCTTACCGCTGCGCGTCTCCTGCTCGACGCCGGCGTTGTGGCGCAGCGCCAGATCGGAGCGCGGATAGATCAGCTCCTCGTTCTCGACCCGGGCGCCGATCATGAGGATCGCGCACGGGCCGTCGCCGGCGCCCACGAACACGTGCTCGGTCCATGGCGGGCAGTGGACGAAGTCCCATTGCCGGAGCTTGCGCTCCTCACCCTCGACGAGCAGCAGGCACTCGCCGGACAGGACGAGGAAGTCCTCCTGGCTGTTCTCCCCGTGGTACATGCAGTTCGGCTCTCCGGGCTTCAGCACCTGGATGTTGACTCCGACCTGCGGGAAGCGGAGGTCGTCCCGCTTGTGGTTCTCGAACAGCACGGCCGAGCCCAGCTCGTCGCTGTGCACCCAGGTCGCCTCGCGGGCGTTCACCACGAACCAGCCCGGGCCGGCCGGCAGCAGGCCGCCGTCGGTCTGCTCCAGCGGTGCCTCGGGCACCTCGCTCATGCCTGCGCCGCCGCGGCCGCCTGCTCGTCTGCGTGGTAGCTCGACCGGACTAACGGCCCGGCGAACACGGACGCGAATCCCAGCGCCTCGCCCCGCTGCCGTAGCCCGTCGAACTCTTGGGGCGTCACCCAGCGGTCGAGCTGCAGGTGGCGCGCGGTCGGCTGCAGGTACTGGCCGATGGTGACGATGTCGACCCGGTGCGCCCGCAGGTCGCGCATCACGCCGACCACCTCGTCGTCGGTCTCACCCATGCCGACGATGATGCCGCTCTTGGTCATCAGCGGCTCGCGCTGCGGGTGAAGCTGCGCCCACACGTCCTTGGCCCGGTCGAGCAGCTGCAGCGCCAGGCGGTAGTCGCCGCGCGGTCGGATCCGGCGGTAGAACCGCTCGATCGTCTCGATGTTGTGGTTGAACACGTCGGGCTCGGCCTCGAGCACCACGCGCAGCGCGTCCTCCTGGAAGCCCAGGAAGTCGGGCACCAGCACCTCGATGCCGACCTCCGGGTTCTTGCGCCGGATGGCGCGGATGGTGGCCGCGAAGTGTCCGGCTCCCCGGTCGGGAAGGTCGTCGCGGTCGACCGAGGTGACGACGACGTGGCGCAGCCTCATCTTCTCGACCGCCCGCGCCACGCGCAGCGGCTCGAGCGGCTCGGGCGCCGTCTCCGGGCGGCCGCTGGTGACGGCGCAGTAGCGGCAGGCCCGGGTGCAGACGTCGCCCATGATCTGGAAGGTGGCGGTGCCCCGGCCCCAGCACTCGCCGATGTTCGGGCAGCGGGCCTCCTCGCAGACCGTGTGCAGGCCGCCGGAGCGCATGATGTCTTTGAGCTCGGCGAAGCGGGTGTTCGACGAGGGCGCCCGCACCTTCATCCACTCGGGCCGCTGCTTGGCGAGCTCGGAGAACGGCATGCCGGAAACCTAGCGCGTCGCCGTCAGGCGACCGCTGGCAGCTCCTCGAACTCGATCTCGAACACCTCGCCGAAGCTGCGGGCGACGATCGGCCGCGCCTCGGCGACCGGCACCGTTCGGCCCAGCTCCTTCGAGACGGTGGTGAAGGGCGCGCCGCCCAGGCCGCAGGCGTCGAACGTGCGGTATACGTCGAGGTCGAGATCGAGGTTGAGCGAGAAGCCATGGGTGGTCACCCAGCGGGCGCAGCGCACGCCGATCGACGCCACCTTGCGGTCGTCGACCCAGACCCCGCTGGCGTCCTTCTCATCGACCCGCCGGCCCTCCACGCCCAGCTCCTCCAGGGTGCGGAGGATCACCTGCTCCAACTGCCAGACGTAGCGGTGCAGGTCCTTGCCATGCTCGCGCAGGTCGAGCACCGGATAGCAGACAAGCTGGCCGGGCCCGTGGTAGGTCGACCGCCCGCCGCGGCTGACCTCGACCACCTCGATCCCGCGCCGGGCGTAGTCGACCGCGGCCAGTAGCAGTTCCTCGCCGCGGACGGCTCGCGAGCCCAGCGAGATCACCGGTTCGTGCTCGAGCAGCATGACCACGTCGGGGATCGCGTGCTGGCTGCGGGCGGCGGCCAGGTTCTCCTGCTCGGCCATCGCCGTCCCGTAGGGGGTCAGCCCCGGCAGCACCTGCAGGTATGCACCCTTCACGGCCGCCGCCTCAGAGGCCGAACGCGTTCTCGTCCCAGCGCTCCAGGTTCTCCTTGAGCTGAGCCAGGAACTGCGCCGCATAGGCGCCGTCGACCAGTCGGTGGTCGTAGGACAGGCAGAGGAACATCATGTGGCGGATGGCGATGGCGTCGTTGCCGTGCTCGTCGGTGACCACCACCGGCCGCTTGACGATCGTCTCCACGTCGAGGATCGCCACCTGGCCCTCGGGGATGATCGGCGTGCCCATCAGCACCCCGAACACGCCGGGGTTGGTGATCGTGAACGTACCGCCGGCCATCTCGTCAGGGGTCAGGGTCTTGGTGCGCGCCTTGTCGGCCATCTCGATCACGCTGCGGGAGAGCCCTACCAGGTTCTTCTCCTCGGCGCGGTGGATCACCGGCACCATCAGCCCCTTGGCGTCGTCGATGGCGACCGCCATCCCCAGGTTGACGTGCTTCTTGATCAGCGCGGTCTCGCCCTGCACCTCGGCGTTGACCCACGGCCAGCGGCCGATGGCGTCGATGGCGGCCCGGGCGATGAACGGGATGTACGTCAGGTTGACGCCGTACCGCTCCTTGTACACCGGCTTCCACTTCTTGCGCAGGCCGACGATGCCGGTCATGTCGACCTCGATCACGGTGGTCACGTGCGCCGCCGTGTCGATCGAGTGGCGCATGTGGCGGGCGATCACCTTGCGGATGGTGTTGAACTGGTAGACCTCGACGTCGCCGTCGGAGACCGGTGCCGGCGCTGCGGGCTGTGCCGGCACCGCTGCGGGTGCCGGCGGCGCGGGCGCGGCGGCCGGTGGCGGAGCGGGCGGTGGCGGCGGCGCGGGCTGTGCCTGCACCGGCTCCGGCTCGGCCGGCGGTGCGAAGTGCGGCACGTCGTGGACGGCGGAAACCCCGGGGTCGGCGGGGGCGGCCTGGCCGCCGCCGCCGTCGAGGAACGTCTGCACGTCCTTCTTGGTCACCCGTCCGCC
>DATLLX010000235.1:0-7243 GCA_035537595.1 Gaiellales bacterium
GGGTACGGCAGCTGCCTCGGGGAGTACGAGGAGTTCTCGAACGGTGTGTCCGCGGCGCTGCTCGACTCGCACGGCCGGCCGGTGGTGATCCTGAACGTGTGGGGGCCCAGCCAGCGGGTCACGCGCCAGCGGCTGCCCACCCTCGGCCGCGAGGCGCTGCGGGCGGTGCACGAGATGTCGGCGATGCTCGAGTGACCACCGAGTGAGGGGGAGCGAGTGAACTGGGAAGCGTTCATCACCTGTGCCGTCACCGGCGCCGGCGACACCGCGGGCCGCAGCGACCGGGTGCCGGTGACCGCGGAGCAGATCGCCGACTCGGCGATCGAGGCGGCCGGGGCGGGCGCGGCGATCGCCCACATCCACGTCCGTGACCCGGACACCGGCAGGGGCTCCCGCCGGCCGGAGCTCTACCGCGAGGTGGTCGAGCGGATCCGGGGCGCGGACATCGACGTCGTGCTCAACCTGACCGCGGGAATGGGCGGCGACCTGGTGCTGGGCGGCACCGATCGGCCGCTGCCGCTCGACGACTCGGGCACCGACATGGCCGGGGCCGCCGAGCGGCTGGCGCACGTGGAGGAGCTGCGCCCGGAGATCTGCACGCTGGACTGCGGCAGCATGAACTTCGCCGCCGGCGGCGACTACGTGATGGTCAACACGCCGGCCATGCTGCGGGCGATGGCGGCCCGCATCCAGGCCGCCGGCGTGCGCCCCGAGCTGGAGGTGTTCGACACCGGCCACCTGCGGATCGTCAAGGAGCTGATCGCCGAGGGGCTGATCGACGATCCCGTGATGATCCAGCTGTGCATGGGCATCCCCTACGGCGCCCCCGATGATCCCGGCACCCTGCTGGCGATGGTTAGCCAGCTTCCGCCCGGTGCGGTGTTCTCGGCCTTTTCGATCAGCCGGATGGAGCTGCCGTACGTGGCGATGGCGGTGCTGGCGGGCGGCAACGTCCGCGTCGGGCTGGAGGACAACCTGTACCTGTCGCGCGGCGTGGCGGCGGGCAACGGCGACCTGGTCGAGCGGGCGGTCGCCATCCTCGAGGCGATGAACGTCCGCGTGCTGGGCCCCGGCGAGGTGCGCGAGAGGCTCAGGCTGACCCGCAATGGCTGAGCACGAGCCGCCGCCGCACACGGTCGGCCTGCTGGGCGGCGGCGTGATCGGCGGCGGCTGGGCGGCCCGGTTCCTGCTTCACGGCACGGACGTCAAGCTCTACGACCCCCAGCCCGACGCGGAGCGGCGCGTGATCGAGCTGGTCGCAAACGCGCGGCGGGCCTATGCCAAGCTGACTCTGGCGCCTCGCCCGGCGGAGGGCCGGCTGGTGACGGTGGCCACCCCGCAGGAGGCGGTGACCGGCGTCGAGTTGGTGCAGGAGAGCACGCCGGAGCGGGTGGAGCTGAAGCGGTCGCTGTTCGCCGAGCTCGACCGGGTCGCCGACCCCACCGTGATCTTCGCCTCGTCGACCTCGGGCCTGCTGCCCAGCCGGCTGGCGGTGGGGATGGAGCGCCCGCAGCGGCTGACGGTGGCGCACCCCTTCAACCCCGTCTACCTCCTGCCTCTGGTCGAGCTGTGCGCCGGCGAGCACACGGCGCCCGAGACCACCGCCCGGGCGGCCGCGATCTACCGCTCGGTGGGGATGGCACCGCTGATCGTGCGCAAGGAGATCGACGGCTTCGTGGCCGACCGGCTGCTGGAGGCGCTGTGGCGCGAGGCGCTGTGGCTGGTCAACGACGACATCGCCACCGTCGAGGAGATCGACGACGCGATCCGGCTCGGCGGCGGGCTCCGCTGGGCGTTCATGGGGTCGTTCCTGACCTACCGGATCGCCGGCGGTGAGGCCGGGATGCGGCACTTCATGGCCCAGTTCGGGCCGGCGCTGAAGTGGCCGTGGACGAAGCTGATGGACGTCCCCGAGCTCGACGAGGAGCTGCTCCACAAGCTGGTCGAGCAGTCCGACGCCCAGGCGGACGGGCGATCGGTGCGCGAGCTGGAGCGGATCCGGGACGACTGCCTGGTCTCGGTGCTGCAGGCCCTGCGCGAGCGCGGTGTGGGCGCCGGCGAGGTGCTCAGGCGCCATGAGCAGTCGCTGTTCGACATTCCGGCGGCACCGGCGAACGACGGCGGAATCGACACGTCGCGGCCGCTCGAGCTGCACCGCGCCCAGGTGCTGCCCGAGTGGATCGACTACAACGGTCACGCCCACGAGAGCCGCTACCTGCAGGTGTTCGGCGACGCCTCGGATGCCCTGCTACGGCTGGCCGGTGTGGATGCGGGGTACCTGGCCGGTCACGGCAGCTACTTCACAGTGGAGTCGCACATCTGCCACCTCCGCCAGGCGTCGGCAGACCAGCGGCTGCTGGTGCGAAGCCAGGTGCTGGCCGCCGACGACAAGCGCCTTCACGTGTTCCATTCGCTCGTCCGCACCGACGACGGCGAGCTGCTGGCCACCGCCGAGCAGATGCTGCTGCACGTCTCGGCCGGCGACGGCCGGGCCGGGCCCGCCGCCGACCCGGTGCGGGCAGCGATCCGGGCGATCGCCGACGCGCACGCGGCGCTTCCAGCCCCTGAGCGGGCCGGCCGGCGGGTCGGTGTCCCTCGCTAGCCGGGCGAGGCGATCAACCGCCGCACCAGGCTGCGATCGATCGAGTGGGCGACCTCGTCCGCCTCCCCCAGCCGGTGCAGGGGAAGCGTGGAGGCCAGGGCGACCACCCGCATGCCGGCCGCCTTTGCCGAGCGCACCCCGGCCTCGGTGTCCTCCAGCACCGTGACCTCGTGCGGGCGGAGCTCGGGGATGGCCGTCCGCAGCCCGTCGAGCGCCCGCAGGTAGCCCTCCGGGTGGGGCTTGCCTTCGGCCACGTCGTCCGCGGTGACGACCACGGCGAAGGTGTCCTCCAGGCCCGCCGCCGCGATCACCGGCTCGATCTCGGCCCGGGCCGCGCCGCTGACGATCCCGATCGGCACCTCGGCGGCGGCCTCTCGCACGGCGGCACGCACCGCCTCGGTCACCGTGGCGCCGTCGCGCACCCGCCTGCGGTATCCCTCGATCCGCCGGCTGACCAGCGCGTCCACGTCCTCGCGGTCGCCCAGCCACATGCGCACCGCCACCTCGTCGGGGATCCCGGCCAGCTGGTCGAGGTACTCGGCGTGCGAGATCGGCCGCCCGGCGCCGGCGTACACCTCGGCGACGACCTCGTACATGATGTGCTCATCGGCTGACAGCGTGCCGTTGAAGTCGAACAGGATCGCCCGTGCCATCAGCGCTCGCGCTCGACCGCCGTCCGCACCGCGGCCCGCAGCAGCTCGACCTCGACCCGGTGGTCGAGGCCGGCCAGCGACTGCTCCGCGTCCGCCGCCAGCCGCCGGGCCTCCTCCCCGGCCTGCTCCAGCGCGCCGGAGGCGGCGACCCGCGCCAGTGTGGGCAACACGTCCTCCGGCCCGGCTCCCCGCAGCAGCACCCGGCGCACCTCGCGGTCGCGCCGGGCGGCCAGCAGCAAGGGCAGGCTGATGGTGCCGTCGAGCAGGTCCGTGCCCAGCGGCTTGCCGGTGGTCTCGGGATCGCCGTCGCAGTCGAGCAGGTCGTCGGCGATCTGGAACGCCACGCCCAGCGACTCGCCGAACCGGCTCAGCGCCGCCAGCCCGCGGTCGTCGAGCCCGCCCAGCAGCCCGCCGAGCATGGTGGCGGCGGCGAACAGGCGGCCGGTCTTGAGCCGGCAGCGCTCCAGGTACTGCTCGACGGTGGTGTCGACCTGGCCGGCCTGCGCGCGCTGAAGGATCTCCCCCCGTGCCAGGGCCAGGCAGGCATCGGCCAGCAGGCCGACGGCGCGCATGTCGCCGCTTCGCGCCAGCTCGGCAAACGCCCCGGCGAACAGGTGATCGCCGGTTGCCGTGGCGACCACCGGGCCGTGCGTACTCCAGACGGTGGGCCGGCCCCGGCGCAGCGGCGCGGCATCCAGCTGGTCGTCGTGGACGAGGGTCGCCATGTGCACGAGCTCGACGGCGCAGCCGGCCGACACGACGGCGTCGGTGTCGCGGCCCGCGGTGGGCGCGGACAGGTAGACCAACAGCGGCCGCAGCCGCTTTCCCCCCGACCGCAGGGTCTGGCCGCCGGCCTCCGACACGCGGCCGTTCTCGCCGACCGCGCCGGCCAGGCGCCGCTCGACCCGCTCGACGTACGCCAGGTGCGGCTCGGCCAGAACGCTCACGCCGGCACCGTCCCCACGTGGACGGCGACCACACCCAGCATCAGGCGCCGGAACCGCACGTCCTCGAGCCCGGCCGCCCGCATCACCGCGGCCAGCCCGGGGGCGTCGGGAAACCGCCGCACCGACTCCGGCAGGTACGAGTAGGCGTCGGCGTCGCGAGCGATCGCGCGGCCCAGCAGGGGCACGGCGCGGTCGGTCCAGATGCGGGCGAACGGTGCCGCCCAGGCGGGCGGCGTGCTCATCTCCAGGCACACCACCCGGCCGCCCTCGCGGACGACCCGTGCCATCTCCCGAAAGCCGCGCTCGTGGTCGGCCAGATTGCGCACGCCCCAGGCGACGGTGGCGGCGGCGAACCCGCCGTCGGCGAATGGCAGCTCCAGTGCATCGCCCTGCACCCACTCCACCTGATCGCTCTTGCGGCGGGCCACCTCGAGCATCTGCGGGGAGAAGTCGAGCCCGGTCACGCGCCCCGACGGGCCCACCGCCCGGCGCAGCGCGATGGCCAGGTCGCCGGTGCCGCAGCAGACGTCGAGCGCGGCATCGCCGGGCGTCAGTGCGGCCTCGCGCACGGCGCGCCCGCGCCAACGGCCGTCCATGCCCAGGCTCATCAGCCGGTTCATGCGGTCGTACGAGGGCGAGATGCGGTCGAACATCTCGCGTACCCGATCCGGCTCCACGCTCACCGGTCGCTCCAGCGCTGGGACAGCGTCATGTCGATGCCGACCGAGTCGATCACGCGACCGGCCACGAAGTCGACCAGGTCGTCGATCGTCCGGGGCAGGTGGTAGAAGCCGGGCATCGCCGCCACGATGTCGGCGCCTGCGTTGCGCAGCTTCAACAGGTTCTCGAGGTGGATCGACGACAGCGGGGTCTCCCGCGGCACCAGCACCAGCTTCCGCCGCTCCTTCAGCTGCACGCCGGCCGCCCGGTGGATCAGGTTCGCCTCGGCGCCGGCCACGATCGTCCCGATCGACGCCATCGAGCAGGGCGAGATGATCACCGCATCCGTGCGCGACGACCCGGAGGCGTAGGGCGCCGTGTAGTCGCGCTCCTCCCAGATCCGCACGTCGCCGCCCGCGTGGTCGGCGACGAACCGTTCGAGGGCGTCGCTGCCGTCCATCTCCCGGTCGCCATAGATCTCGAGCGCGATCACCTGGCGGCCGGCCCGCGACGCGCAGACGCCCACCTCCGCACCGGCATCGGTCAGCGCCCGGAGGATGCGGGCAGCGTAGGGCGCCCCGGACGCCCCGGTGATCCCGAGCATGGCTCGCATTCCGCTTGGGAGCCTACTTGGAGGGCGCTTTGCCTGTGGAGAGGCCGGCCAGCCACTCGGCGATGGCGGTGATCTGCGTGTCGGTCAGGACGCCCTTGAACGGGGGCATGCCCCCGCCGCCATTGGTGATCTGCTGCTCGATGGCGTTGACGTCGTCAGCGAGCTTCGGCGGCCCCTTGGCCAGGCTGGGGCCAGGGCCGTTGGCACCCGCGGCGCCGAAGTTGTGGCAGGTCGTGCAGCCGGCGGCCGCGATGTCGGTCGCAGCGGGGAGGCTGTCGAACTCGGGCTTGCCGGTCAGATTACCGCCGAGCGCGCCGGGGGCCTTGCCTCCGGCGATGGTCAGCGCGATCAGCACGGCCGGCGTGGCCAGGCCGAGGGCGACGCCGACGGGGCGGCGAGACAGTCGGCGGTCGCGGCCGGTGTCGAGGAACGGCCATGCGATCAGCAGCACCATCAGGATGGTGGGGATGATGATGGTGGCAAAGATCAGCTGCCACGGCTCCTTGAACACGCGGAGCAGCTCGAACAGGAACAGGAAGTACCACTCGGGCCGCGGCTCCGTCGACTGGACGGCCGGATTCGCCTTGTCCTCGTAGAGCGCGCCCAGTAGGCCGTTCTTCCCGTACGGATGCTGATCGGTGATCGGGCCCGCCGTCTCGTGCCAGACCACCGTCATGGCGACGATCAGCAGCACCACGATCAGGTTCACGACCACGTCGTGGAACATCGCGTAGGGGAAGAAGGGGTGGCCCTCCTTCTTGTGCGCTGCGTACTCGGTCTCGTAGCGGACTCGCCGGTTGATCACCTTGCGAGCCACTAACGCTCCTCCTCGACCGACGCCGGGCGGCTCGGCCATGGCGTGACGCCGAGCTTCACCACCAGCCACATGTGGACGAAGATCATCGCGCCGATCAGGCCCGGAATCAGCAGCATGTGCAGGGCGTAGAACCGGGAGATCGTCTGGGCGCCGAAGATCGGGCCGGCGAGCAGGAACTTCGAGATGAACGGCCCGAGCACCGGGGCGGTGCCGTTGATGTTGACGGCCACGACCGAGGCCCAGTAGGCCCGCTGGTCCCATACCAGCAGGTAGCCGGTCAGCCCCATGCCCATCACCGACAGGAAGATGATCGATCCGGTCAGCCAGGTCATCTCCCGCGGGTACTTGTAGGCGCCGTAGAAGAAGGTGCGGCCCATGTGCAGGAAGAGCAGGATCACCATCACGCTGGCGCCCCACTTGTGCATGCCACGTACCAGCCAGCCCAGGGTCTGGTAGTCGGTGATGTAGCGGATCGACTCGTAGGCGCCGGTGGGCGATGGGTCGTACGTCATCGCCAGCAGCATGCCGGTCGTCGCCTGGAGGATGAACACGGTCAGGAGCGAGCTGCCCAGCGTATGGAACCAGCCTGTGGGCGGCACGTTTCGGAACAGGAAGCGGCGCACGAGCGTCGGGAACCCGGTGCGGTACTCGACCCAGTCCTCGGCGCCGAGGATCATCTGCTTGGGATCGGGAGGTGCGGGGATCGGCAGCGGCATCGGTCTACTTGGCCTGCGGCACGGTGCCGTGCTCGTAGGTCACGTTGGGATACAGGATGTCGGGCACCGTGTCCTGGACGACGCTCGGCCCCGGCAGCTGCACCGGCTGGCCGGGCATCTTCACCGGGTAGTACTTGATCTTGCCGTCCACGAAGTCGACGCTCCAGCGGTTGACGACCCTCAGCTGGTCGTCCTTGACCTCCCACTCGTAGCGGTCGAGCGGACGGATCGGCGG
>DATLLX010000236.1:0-4671 GCA_035537595.1 Gaiellales bacterium
TGCCCTCCGACTGGGACGGCCACCCGCTGCGCAAGGACTACCCGATCGGCGGCGAGCCGGTCCAGTTCACGGACGCCAGATGAGCACCACCGAGCAGAAGCGGCCGGGCGTCGTCCCGCTGGGCTCCCCGGCGCGCATCCCCTCGGGAGCGCCCAGCAAGATCGACCCGCCGCCCGGCGAGGACCTGATCACGATCAACTTCGGGCCCAACCACCCGTCGACGCACGGCGTGCTGCGGCTGATCGTCACCCTCGACGGCGAGGTGGTGGTCGGCCTGGACGCCGACATCGGCTACGTGCACACCGGGTTCGAGAAGAACTTCGAGCAGAAGACGTACTGGAAGGGCATCCCCTACGCCCCGCGGATGGACTACCTGGGCTTCTTCGCCAATGAGCTGGCCTACGTGGGCGCCGTCGAGAAGCTGATCGGCATCGAGGTGCCGGAGCGGGCGAAGTGGATCCGCACCCTGTTCGCCGAGCTGAACCGGATCCACAGCCACCTGATCTTCCTGGGCACGTCCGGCGTCGAGCTGGGTGCCATCTCGCTGTTCTTCTACTGCCTGCGCGAGCGCGACAAGGTGCTCGACCTGTTCGAGATGGTCACCGGCGTGCGGATGCACGACCGCTACCCACAGTTCGGCGGCGTGCTCGAGGACCTGCCCAAGGGGTTCTACGGCGAGGCCCGCAAGTTCTGCGACGAGATGCCCCACCGGATCGACGAGTACCTCGACCTGGTGGCCGGCAACCCGATCTGGGAGGACCGCTACAAGGGCATCGGCACCGTCGACGGCCCCACCGCCATCGCCATGGGCCTGTCCGGTCCCAACCTGCGGGCGTCCGGCGTGCCCTACGACCTGCGCCGGTCGGAGCCGTATCTGATCTACGACCAGCTGGAGTTCGACGTCATCACCGGCCGCAAGGGCGACGCCTGGGATCGCCTGATCTGCCGCACCAAGGAGATGTACGAGTCGGTGCGAATCATCGAGCAGTGCCTGGACAGCATGCCCGCCGGCCCGGTGATCGCCGACGACCGCAAGCACGTGCTGCCACCGCGCCACGAGCTCCACACCTCGATGGAGTCGCTGATCCATCACTTCAAGCTGGTCACCGAGGGCTTCCGCGTGCCGCCCGGTCAGGTGTACTGCACGGTCGAGTCGCCGCGCGGCGAGTTCGGCTGCTATCTGGTCTCAGACGGCGGCGCCAAGCCGTGGCGGGTGCACTTCCGGGCGCCCAGCTTCGTCAGCCTGCAGTCGACCGCGATGATGGCGGTCAACCGCTACATCGCCGACCTGATCGTCGTCGTGGGCTCGCTCGACGGCGTCATGGGGGAGGCCGACCGCTGATGGACCCGGCCACCGAGCAGACGCTGGAGGGCGCGCGCAAGACCCGGCCGGAGATGCCGGGACCTCTGCCCGAGCCCGCCCGCGACCGGCCGCTGCGCGACCGCATCCTCGACCTGGTCGCCCTGTACCCGGAGCGCAAGTCGGCCGTGATCCCTGCGCTTCGGCTGGCCCAGGAAGAGCACGGCTGGCTGCCGGAGGAGGCGTTCGAGCAGGTCGCCGACGCCACCGGGTTCACTCCCGCCTACTGCAAGTCGGTGGCCTCGTTCTACGACATGTTCCGGCTGGCTCCGGTCGGCCGTCACGAGATCTGCGTGTGCACCAACATCTCCTGCGCGCTGGTCGGCGCCGGCGAGACCCTGCGCGCCCTGGAGCAGGAGCTGGGCATCCACGCCGGCGAGACCACGGCCGACGGCATGTTCTCCCTGAAGACCGTCGAGTGCTACGGCGGCTGCGGCTGGGGGCCGGTGGTCTCGGTCGACGAGCGCTACCACGAGCCGTTCACCCCCGGTGACGCGCCCGAGCTGATCGCCCGGCTGCGGCGGGAGGCCCGGTGAGCGACCTGCGCGTGCTGCTCGACTTCGAGGGCGACCGCCGATCGATCGCCGAGTACGAGGCTGCCGGCGGCTACGCCTCGCTGCGCAAGGCGGTGGCGATGGCGCCCGAGGAGATCGTGGCGGCCGTCGACAAGTCGGGAGTCCGCGGCCGCGGTGGCGCCGGCTTTCCCACCGGACGCAAGGCGTCGTTCCTGCCCAAGGATCGCAAGCCGGCCTATCTGTGCGTGAATGCCGACGAATCGGAGCCGGGGACGTTCAAGGACCGCGAGATCATGCTCCGAAACCCCCACGCCATGATCGAGGGCATCCTGATCATGAGCTACGGGATCGGGGCCACCTCGGCCTTCATCTACATCCGCGGGGAGTACCGCACCGAGTTCGAGGTGCTGGTGCGGGCCCTCGACGAGGCCCGCTCCCGTGGCTACATCGGCCGCGACGTGCTGGGCTCCGGCTACGACGCGACCGTGGTGCTGCACCGTGGGGCCGGCGCCTACATCTGCGGCGAGGAGACGGCGCTCCTGTCGTCGCTGGAGGGAGAGCGCGGCCAGCCCCGGTCGAAGCCGCCGTTCCCGGCGGTCGCCGGCCTGTACGCCGCCCCCACCCTGGTCAACAACGTCGAGACGCTGGCCTCGGTGCCCTTCATCCTGGCCATGGGGCCCGAGAAGTACGCCGAGATCGGCACCGAGCGCTCGAAGGGCACGCGCGTGTTCTCGCTCTCGGGCAACGTCAAGCGGCCCGGCAACTATGAGCTGCCGCTGACCGCCACGCTTCGCCACCTGGTCTGCGACCTGGGCGGGGGCGCCCCGGACGGCCGGTCGATCAAGGCGATCATCCCCGGCGGCTCGTCCACGCCGCTGCTGATGCCCGAGCAGCTCGACACCGGCCTCGACTACGAGTCGATCGCGGCGGCCGGGTCGATGGCCGGCTCCGGTGCCGTGGTGATCATCGACGACCGCACCTGCATGGTGCAGCTGGCGCTGCGAGTGGCCGAGTTCTACCGCCACGAGAGTTGTGGCAAGTGCACGCCCTGCCGCGAGGGCACGCGCTGGGGCGTCGAGATCATCCGCCGGATCGAGCTGGGCGAGGCCAGGCAGGGCGAGCTCGACCTGCTGCTGAACGTCTGCGACAGGATCCTCGGCAAGTGCCTGTGCCCGCTGGGCGATGCGATGGCGATGCCCGTCGCCAGCTACGTCACGCACTTCCGCGAGGAGTTCCAGCGCCACATCGACGAGGGCGGCTGCCCATTCACGGCTCACAGCCCGCTGACCTCGCTCTATCACCACGACGACCTGACCGCGATCGGGGCGGCGCCGTGAGCGACTTTCGTACCGCATTCCTCCGCGCCCGCGGGCGGCTGGAGGCGGGCGAGGATCCCGAGCTGCTGGTGCCCGAGGTGCTGGCGCTGGCGGAGGCTCCCGAGGAGATCGCGATGGCGGAGGCGCTGTACGGCGACGACCGGCAGCCGGGAGACGATGACGAATGAGCACCGTGCAGACCGACACCGTCACCCTCCACATCAACGGCCGCGAGATCACCGTGCCCAAGGGCCTGTCGCTGGTCGAAGCGGCGGCCGAGGCCGGGATCGAGGTGCCGGTGTTCTGCTACGAGCCCCGGCTGGGCGCCGCGATCGGCGCCTGCCGGATGTGCCTGGTCGAGATCGAGGGGCTGCCCAAGCTGCAGACCGCCTGCACCACCCCGGCGGCGGACGGCATGGTCGTGCAGTCGCACTCCGACCGGGCCAGGGAGGGTCAGGACGCGGTGCTCGAGTTCCTGCTGCTCAACCACCCGCTGGACTGCCCCGTCTGCGACAAGGGTGGCGAGTGCCCGCTGCAGGACCTGACGTTCCGCTACGGGCCGGGCTCGACGCGGATGACGCTGCCCAAGCGGACGGCCGAGAAGCCGGTGCCGATCTCTCCGCTGATCAAGCTCGACCGCGAGCGCTGCATCCTCTGCTACCGCTGCACGCGGTTCTCGGAGAGCGTCGCCGGCGACCTGCAGCTGGTCACCGAGAACCGGGGCGCGGGGTCGATCATCACCACCTTCGAGGGGCGTCCCTACGACGGCGAGTTCTCCGGCAACGTGACCGAGCTGTGCCCGGTGGGCGCGCTGACGTCGACCACCTACCGGTTCCGCGGCCGGCCGTGGGAGATCCAGAACGTGCCCACGGTCTGCGGCGGCTGCGCGGTCGGCTGCAACACCTACGCCACCGTCCGCGAGGGCCGGATCACGCGCGTGCTGTCGCGCAACCATCCCGAGATCGACGAGGGCTGGCTGTGCGACCGCGGCCGCTACATGCACACCGCGCTCGACTCCGGCGCCCGGCTGGCGGCGCCGATGATCCGCGGCGGCCGCGGGCTGGAGGCGGCCGAGCCCGACGGGGTGCTCGACCACATCGCCGACCGGCTGCGCACCACCGTCGAGCGGTTCGGCCCCGGGTCGGTGGCCATCCTGGCCTCCGGCGACCAGACCAACGAGGAAGCGCACCTGTGGTCGCGCATCCAGGAGGAGGCGCTGGGCGGCGGCCCGGTCGTCTGCGGTGAGGAGGGCGGCTCCGGATGGGAGCTGCTGGCGCCCTACGCCGCGCGCATCGTCGATCTGGAGCAGGCCACGCGGATCGTGGTGGCCGGTGACTCCGACCTCGTCCACCGGGTGCCCGTGATCGAGCTGCGGATTCGCAAGGCCGCCGCGGCCGGCACCCGGGTGGTCACCGTCGGGGTGGGCGGCACGCGGCTGGAGACGCTGCGGGGGGCGGTGCACGTCGAAGCTCCGGCCGGA
>DATLLX010000237.1:0-26816 GCA_035537595.1 Gaiellales bacterium
GGATCTCCAGGCCGACCGTTCCCTGCCCGGCGATCACCGCCGGATCGTCGAAGGGGTGGACGAGCGTCTTGCCATTCTCGGCCACGGCCCCCTGCGCGGCGGCCACCGCGTCGTCGACGCTGTCCCCCACCAGCTCGACCCGGGCGCCGTAGCCCTCGGTGGCGCCGATCTTGGCCAGCGACGCCGAGCTCGGCATGTCGACCACCGCCGGCACGCCGGCCGAGCGCGCCGCCCAGGCCACGGCCTGCGCGTGGTTGCCCGCCGAGGGGGCGATCACGCCGGCCGCGCGCTGCTCGTCGGTCAGCGTCTGCATCTTGTTGTAGGCGCCGCGGATCTTGAAGGCCCCGGTGCGCTGCTGGTTCTCGAACTTCAGCATCACGTCCCGCCCGGCCCAGCGGGAGAACACGTCGGAGCGCTCGAGCGGCGTCCGGTGGGCCACCCCCACCAGCCGTTCGGCAGCCGCTCGGATATCGTCCAGAGTCACCATTCGAGGAGCGCGAACAGTACCCGGTTTGCGTTTTCGCGGTGACTTAGGGTAGCCTAAGCCCTCGTGCTCGGATCACTGCTCATCACCCTCCGTGAAGGCTTCGAGGCCGCCCTTATCGTGGGCATCGTGCTGGCCTATCTGAAGCAGTCCGGCGCGGCCGATCGCAGCCGCCACGTGTGGGCCGGCGTGATCGCGGCCGCCGCGGTCAGCGTGGCCATGGGCGGGCTGATCTTCGCCGTCGCCGGTGAGCTGTCGGGCACCAGCGAGGCGCTCTACGAGGCCACCGCGATGCTGCTGGCCGCCGGGGTGCTGACCTGGATGATCTTCTGGATGCAGCGGCAGGCCCGGGGGCTGGGCAGCGAGCTTCGCCGGCGTGTGTCCGACGCCCTGGTGATGGGCGGCACGGCGCTGTTCTGGCTGGCGTTCGTGTCCACCGCCCGCGAGGGGATCGAGACCGCGCTGTTCATGTACGCGTCGACCGGCAAGTCGTCGCCGGCGGCCGCCCTGCTGGGCGGCACCGTCGGGCTCGCCATCGCGGCCGTGCTCGGCATCCTGGTCTATCGCGGCGCCGCACGGCTCAACCTGGGCACGTTCTTCCGCGTCACCAGCGTGATCGTGCTGGCCCTGGCCGCCTACCTGCTGGCCGGCGGGCTCCACGAGCTGGGCGAGGCGGCGGGCAACGAGGCACTCGAGGAGGGCGCCTATGCGGTCGCCCTGCTGTACGTCGTTGGCACCGTGTGGATGTACCTGCGGCCGCCCGCCGTGCTCGCCCGCGCGCTGAACAAGTAAGCTCGGGCGCATGCCCGAGCCCGAGCCGATCTACGTCTTCGTCGAGATCCCCAAGGGGAGCCGGAACAAGTACGAGTTCGACCCGGCGGTCGGCCACGTGGTGCTCGACCGCACGCTGTGGACGAGCGTCGTCTACCCGGCAGACTACGGCTTCATCATCGACACCGTGGGCAGGGATGGCGACCCGGTCGACGCGCTGGTGCTGGTCGCCGAGCCGACCTTCCCCGGCTGCGTTATCCCGGTCGAGCCGATCGGCGTGTTCGAGATGCGCGACGAGAAGGGCGAGGACGACAAGGTGCTGTGCGTGCCGTTCAAGGATCCCAAGTGGAGCCACATGCACGACATCACCGACATCCGCGACTCGCTGCTCGACGAGATCGGCCACTTCTTCGACGTCTACAAGGATCTCGAGCACGGCGCGGACACGGTCATCGGCGGCTGGCACGGCCGGCCGTATGCGGACGAGGTGATCGCGGAGGGCCGGGCGGCCTTCCGCACCTCCCACACCCCGGCCTGACCTCCGCCTACGGTTTCAGGTGAAGCACGCGCTCGGCGATCTCGCGGGTGGCGGTCAGCGGATCGAGCTCACGGGCGTGGACGCGGTCGAGCAGGCCGCGCACCTGGGGGTCGCTGGCGACCGCCTCGGCCAGCCGCCGCCGCACCTGGGAGACGGCCAGCGTCACCACCTCGTTCTCGATGCTCCGCCGCCGGCGGGCGGCCAGGCCGTCGCCCTGCTCCAGGAACGCCCGGTGGCTGCCGACCGCCTCCCACAGATGGGGCACGCCCTCACCGCGGATCGCCTCCGTCTCGACGATCGGCGGCTTCCACTCGCGCTCGCCGCCCAACGACAGGATCGAGCGGATCTCCGACCGCATCGTCCGGGTCGCCGGGTGGTCGGCCTTGTTGATCACGATCACGTCGGGGATCTCCATCACGCCGGCCTTGAGCGCCTGGATCGAGTCGCCGGAGCCCGGCATCAGGACGAGCACCACGGTGTCGGCGATGGAGGCCACCTCCACCTCGCTCTGCCCCACCCCCACCGTCTCCAGCAGCAGCACGTCCTTGCCCGACGCGTCCAGCAGCAGCAGCGCCTGCAGGGTGGCCTCGGACACGCCACCCAGGTAGCCGCGGGTGCTCATGGAGCGGATGAACACGCCGGGGTCGAGGAAGTGGTCGGCCAGGCGGATGCGGTCGCCGAGCACCGCTCCCTGCGAGAACGGGCTGGAGGGATCGACCGACACCACGCCAACGGTCTGATCCTGTTTGCGGAGGTGGCCGACCAGTGAGGCCAGCAGGCTCGACTTGCCGACGCCGGGCGGCCCGGTGAAGCCCGCCACCAGTGCCTGCCCGGTGTTCGGGTACAGCTCGCGAACGAGCTCGTAGGCGGCGGGATCGCGGTCCTCGACCATGCTGATCGCTCGCGCGACCGCGCGGCGGTCGCCCTTGACGATCCGCGCCGCAAGGTCGCCCGGGTCGCCGCCGCGCCGGCTCACGCCACCTGCAGGCAGCGCTCGAGCGCGGTCAGGAACAGCTGATTCTCCTCGGGCGTGCCCACGGTCACCCGGATCGATCGAGGCGCGCCGAAGGCTTCCAGGGGCCGCACGATGACGCCCTCCCGGCGGAGCGCCCCGGCCAGACCGCCGGCGTCGCCCACCTCGATGCAGAGGAAGTTGCCGGCCGATGGCAGCGGCGGCAGCCCCAGCCGCTCGAGGCCCGACCGCAGATGCTCGCGGCCCTCGTGGTTGAGCTCCCGGCGGCGCGCCAGCTCGGCGTCGTCGTCCAGGCTGGCGAGGGCTGCCAGGTGCGCCGGCTCCGTGGTGTCGAACGCGTTGCGGGCCCGGCCCAGGGCGTCGATCACGCCGTCGGCGGCCACCGCGTAGCCGATCCGCAGTCCCGCCAGCCCGTAGATCTTCGAGAACGTGCGCAGCGAGCAGACGTTGGGCCGCTCGCCGTGCTCGGCGATCGAGTCGGGGTAGTCGGGATCGACGACGTACTCGTGATAGGCCTCGTCGACGACCACCAGCACCGTCTCGGGCACGGCGTCGAGCAGCCGTCCCAGCTGGTCGCGAGTGACCAGGCCGCCCGTGGGGTTGTTCGGGTTGCAGACGAACAGCAGCCGCGTGCGCGGCGTCACGTGTGCCGCCAGCCCGTCGGCGTCGCAGCTCGAGCCCTGCAGCGGCACCGCAACCGGAACCGCCCCCATCTTGACCGCGGCCAGGCGGTGGCTGATGAAGGACGGCCAGCTCAGCACGACCTCGTCGCCAGGGTCGAGGAATGCCAGCGCCAGCAGGTTCACCAGCCCGTCGGAGCCGCTGCCCAGCGCAACCCGCCGGGGCGGGACGCCGTGGCGCTCGGCCAGCCGCCAGCGCAGCTCCGCGCCCGCCTCCGGGTAGCGGTTGAGATCGGGCGTGGCCCGGGCAATCGCCTCTCGGGCGGCCGGAAACGGGCCGTACGGGCCCTCGTTCGACGCCAGCTTGACGACCGTGTCGATACCCAGCTCGCGCCGCACCTCGGCCGCCGGCTCGCCCGGCTCGTACGGGCGCAGAGCTTGGAGGGCGGGCCGCGGACGCATCGGACGACCAGCGTACCGCAGCCCCCCGACGCCCGATCCCGCAGCGGCCGGTCGGCTAGCGTAGAGCCGATGGCCCGCGAGATCGGCATCTTCGCCCTGGAGACGGTGCTCTCACCCGGCGAGCTGCTGCCTCTGCACGTGTTCGAGGAGCGATACAAGGCGCTGATCGGGGAGTGCCTCGAGAAGGACGGCAGCTTCCTCGTGCTCTATACCGACGAGGCCGGCACCCGTGAGCTGGGCTGCACCGCGAGTGTGGTCGAGGTGATCGAGCGGTTCGAGGACGGGCGGATGAACATCGTGGTCGAGGGCGCCGAGCTGGTGCAGGTGGTCGAGCTGACCCGCGGCCGGCCGTACACCACGGCGCTGGTCGAGCCGGTGGCCGACGATCCGGAGGTCGGCGAGGAGCGCGACGCGGCGGTCTCCATGTACCGCCGCTTCGCGGCCGCGGCCGGCCTTGAGGCCGAGGACGACATCGAGGCCGAGGAGGGCCCGCTGTCCTACGCGATCATGGCCCGGGTCGACTTCCCCGCCGCCGAGAAGCAGGGCGTGATCGAGATGCGCACCGAGCGCGAGCGGCTGATGGCGCTGGTCGAGCTGCTGGCCCGCGGCATGCAGGCGCTGCAGAGGGTGGAGGAGATCCGCAAGCGCGCGCAGACCAACGGCAAGGTGCCCCACGACTAGCTGATCGATCGCAGGCCGGCCGGCGCCGCCCGGCGGCCGGGGATCTAGCCTCTCGCGATGCACCGGCACCCGCTGGCGGCGCTCGCGCTCGCAAACCTCGGCTACGCGGCCGCGTTTCCCGCCAGCCAGTACGCCCTGGAGAGCCTGGGCCCGTTCACGGTGACCGGCTTTCGCTTCCTGCTGGCCGCCGCCGCGCTGGCCCCGCTGGCGCTGCCCGTGCTGCGGTCGCTCGAACGCCGGGCGCTGCTGCACCTGCTGGCGATCTCGACGTTCGGGCTGTGGCTGCAGATGGTGCTGATCTACTACGGCATCGACGCGGCCAACGGAGCGATCGCGGCGATCATCGTCGGCCTCGAGCCGGTGCTGATCGCGCTGTGGGCGGCCCTGCTGCTGGGCGAGCGGTTCGGCGGCCGGCGGGCCGCCGGGCTCGCGGTCGGCCTGTGCGGATCGCTGCTGGTGGCCGGCATCGGCGCCTCCGGCGGAGCGAAGCCCGAGAGCATCCTGCTGCTGCTGGGCACGGGGCTGGCCTTCTCCTGGTTCACGGTGTCCAGCAAGCCGTTCCTCGCCCGCCACCGCCCGCTCGAGCTGACCGCCGCCATCAGCGTCCTCGGCGCCGCCGTGGCCGTGCTGCCGATGGCCGCGGAGCTGGCGCTGGGGAACGGGCTGCGCGACCCCGACCCGCTCACCTGGGCGGCCGTGCTCTATCTCGGCATCGGCAACAGTGTGGTCGCCTACGCACTCTGGAACCGGGCCCTGCTGGGGCTGCCGGCCGCGGTGGTCGGGGGATCGCTGTACGCCCAGCCGGTGCTCGGCGCCGGCCTGTCCTGGCTCGCCTTCCACGACCCGCTGCCGGTGACCTTCCTGCCCGGGACGGCGCTCGTGCTGCTGGGGGTGTGGATCGCCAGCGGCCGGGGCAGCCTGCGGCCGGCACAGAGCGGCGGCGGGGCGTGATCCCGGCTAGTCCTCGAGCACCAGGCCGAAACACTCCCGCCGGGGGTCGCCGGCCGCCGCCAGCCGCCCGCCATCGGTGACCGAGACGGCGTTGGCGCCGCCGAAGTAGAGGTTCAGGCCCTGGAAGCGGACCAGCCGCTCACCCCGCTCCTCGAGCTCGTCCAGCACCCCCTCCGAGAACCCCGGCTCGCAGTCCAGCCGGTCTCCCTCGATGTGGATCCGAGGATGGCGCACCGCCTGCTCGACGTCCATCCCGTGCTCGGCGACGTTCTGGATCACCTGGGTGATGGCGGAGCGCAGCCGGTTCGAGCCGCTCGATCCCACCACCAGCCGCAGCGATCCCCGATCGAGCATCATGCTCGGCGCCTGCATGCTGGTCAGCCTCGCCCCAGGGCGCAGATCGCGCCCGGTCATCAGATCCTCCTCGCCCAGCATGTTGTTCAGGTGAAGCCCGGTGCCGGGGACGATCACGCCGGAGTGGCTGCCGTTGGAGGCGGTGAACGAGGCGGCGTTGCCGTCCCCGTCGACGACCGAGACGTGGGTGGTGCCGCGGTCGGCATGCAGGGCCGGGGCGCGGCCGGGGCGGCCGCCGTCGACCGCGCGCGCGACCTCCGCGCAGGCGCTCGCCACCACATCGGGTGACAGCGCGTGGCGGGCCAGGCCACCGGAGTGCAGGAGCCGTGCGAACCGCCGGTCGCGCAGCCGGCCGGCGGCGCGCATCGTCTCGGCCAGCGCCCGCAGCGCCGCGGCGCTGCCTACCGGCGGCCGCTCGGCCAGCCCGTCGAGCACGCTCAGCATGAAGCCGATCAGCACGCCCCCGGACGACGGGGGCGGGTTGGTGAGTACGTCATGCCCGGCGAACCGGGCGTGCAGCGGCCGCCTCCAGACCGCCCGGTAGGCCCGCAGATCATCCCTCGTCAGCCGGCCGCCCAGCTCGTGCTGGTGGGCGACCATCGCCCGCGCCAGGTCGCCTCCGTAGAACGCCTGCGGTCCCTGCTCGGCGATCTGCTCCATGCTGGCGGCCAGGTCGGGCTGGCGCACCGGCTCGCCGAGGGCCAGGAAGCGGCCGCCGGGCGCGAACACCTGGCATGCCTCGGGGGTGTGGGTGAGGATCGCCCGGATCACCTCGAACACCCGGTACTGCCCGCGATTCGTCCGGATCCCGGCCTGCGCGGCATCCGCCGCCGGCAGCAGCAGCGAGCGCCAGGTCAGGCGGCCGTAGCGGCTGTGGGCTGCGTGTAGCCCGGCGATCACACCGGGCACCGCACATGCCGGAGGGCCGATGTGGAACACCTGCGACGTGCGTTCGTCGAACGGCACCGACACGACGTCCAGCGGCCTCAGCCGCCGGCCGCGAGGCAGATCGCTGCCGGGCATGGCGGTGAACGCGTCGAGCAGGCGCGCCGGCCGGCCGTCGGCCGGCCGCACCAGCATGAACCCGCCGCCGCAGGGGCCGGTCAGCGCCGGCTCAGCCGCCCACGACATGACGGCCGCGGCGACCGCCGCATCCACGGCGTTGCCACCGCGGGCGAGCGCATCGGCGCCCGCTCGCGCCGTCAGCTCGTGGCCCGCGGCGATCGCGCCTCGCATGGGCCGATCCTACCGGCGGCGGTCGGGGCCGGCCGCGGGGTCAGCGGCCGGCGTGCCCGGAAAGCTCGTGTCCACACCGCTCGCAGGTGGTCTGCGTGGGGCTGCGATGGATGACGACATGGTGCGAGCAGAAGATGCGTGTGATCCGTGCTTTCATCGTGCCCCAGCTTCCCCCGTGGTGGGGGATGCGGCCATACGGTCAGCACGAGAACGGCGGGCGGTTGACCCCACCATTTCGCTCAGCGCAGGAAGCTCGGCGGCTCCAGCAGGTCGTCGGGCGGTGTGGGGCGGGCGAACGGCGGCTCGGTCTCGGGTGCGCCCGCCTGCCTGGCGGCCGGCCTGACGCCGGGGGCCTGGAAGCCGGTTGCGACCACCGTCACCCACATCTGCCCGGCCAGCTGCTCGTCGATCGAGGCCCCGAAGATGATGTTGGTCTGATCGTCGGCGGCGGCGCGCACCACCTCGGCCGCCTCGTTGACCTCGTGGAGCGAGATGTCGGAGCCGCCGGAGATGGACAGCAGGATCCCTCGCGCACCCCGCACCTCGTGGTCGATCAGCGGACTGCGAATCGCCCGCGTGGCCGCCTCGTTGGCGCGGTTCGAGCCGGTCGCCATGCCGATGCCCATCATCGCGGTGCCAGCGTCCTGCATCACCGTGCGCACGTCCGCGAAATCGAGGTTGATCAGCCCCGGCAGGGTGATCAGGTCGCAGATCCCCTGCACGCCCTGGCGGAGCACGTCGTCCGCCACCTTGAACGCCTCGAGCAGGGGAGTCTGCTTGTCGAGCACGTCCAGCAGGCGGTCGTTGGGGATCACGATCACGGTGTCGGAGGTCTCCCGCAGCGCGGCCACCCCGGCCTGCGCCTGGCCGCTCCGGCGCGTGCCCTCGAATGCGAACGGCGAGGTGACGATGCCGACCGTCAGCGCGCCCACCTCGCGGGCGATCCGCGCGATCACCGGGGCCGCGCCCGAGCCGGTGCCGCCGCCCTCGCCGGCGGTCACGAACACGAGATCGGAGCCGCGCAGCATGGTCTTGATGCGGTCGTAGGACTCCTCGGCGGCGCGCCACCCCACCTCGGGGTCGGCGCCCGACCCCAGGCCCTGGGTCTGGTCACGGCCGATATGCACCTTGGTCGGCGCGTCCGACATCTGCAGCTGCTGGATGTCGGTGTTGATGGCGATGAACTCGACGCCCTTGACGTCGGCCTCGATCATCCGGTTGATGGCGTTGCAGCCGCCGCCGCCGACCCCGATCACCCTGATCACGGCCAGGTACGGCTGGTTCTCCGGGTGCGGCAGCCGGGCCGGCGAGTAGTCGTCGCCCTGCGGCAGGTCGACCAGCATCGGCCTGGTCGGCTCGGGCTGCGGCTTGGCGGCGCGCTTCGCGCCGCGCTTGGGCTCCGGCGGGTCGTCCGGCGCCGATTCGCCCTGTCCCTGGGCCGCCTCCGTCGCCTTGAACAGCTGGGCGAGCGGGCCGTCCCTCATGCTATGCCTCTTTGCCATCGCGGAGCACCTCCCCGGCCAGGTCGCGGTATGCCCTCGCCGCGGGGCCCTTGGAATCGTACTTCAGTACCGAGGTGCCCTTCACGGGCGCCTCGGCATAGCGCACCGTCTTCCGGATCCTGGTGTCGAACACCAGGTCGCCGAAGTTCTCCTGCAGGATCTCGACCGCCTCCTTGGCGTGCAGCGTGCGGCCGTCGAACATCGTCGGCAGGATGCCGCGGATGCGGACGTCGGGGTTCAGGTTCTCGCGAATCATGGACAGCGTGTTCTCGAGCTGGATCAGGCCGCGCAGCGACAGGTACTCGCACTGGACGGGCACGATCACGCCGTCTGCGGCGGTCAGCGCGTTGATGGTCAGCAGGCCGAGCGACGGAGGCGTGTCGATGAGCAGGTAGTCGTAGGACTCGCGCACCGGCAGGAGCGCCTTCTGCAACGCCCGCTCGCGGCCGATCATCGACGACAGGGCGAGCTCGGCTCCGGCCAGGTCGATGCTGGAGGCGGCGATGTCGATCTCCCGCGATTCGATGATCTGGTCGATCGGCGTCTTGTGCACGAGCACGTCGAACATCGTCCGGTCGAGCTCCTCCGGGTCGATGCCCTGGCTCATGGTGAGGTTGGACTGGGGATCGAGGTCGACGGCCAGCACGCGCTTGCCGCGCTCGGCCAGGGCGACGCCGAGGTTCAGGGTCGTCGTCGTCTTCGCCACCCCGCCCTTCTGGTTTGCGAAGGCGATCACCTGCCCCACCGCTCCTCCTTCCACAACCGTCATCTGCGGTCGCTGTTGCGTCTCGATCATGCCCGCCATGGCCTGCTCCATCGAGTTCATCGAGGGACAGTTCGCGCAGCGTCAGTCTAATCCTGCCCGGCTTGACGGATTGCCGCGCGCACGCTCGATCCGCTCTCCCGGCCTCGGATGGGAGCCTGACAGGGCATGCCACAGGCGGGGTGGCCAGATCTCGGACAGGTTCTGGGCGACCAGCCGCTCGAGCGCGCGGGCGTAGCGCTCGCCCTCGCCGGTGACGGCGACCGCGTAGGCGTCGGCCGCCCGCTCGCGGTGCCGCGAGTACCAGTTGCCAAGCGGCGAGACGGCCGCCGTGGCCAGCGAGAACCCGAGGGCCAGCGCCGGCAGTGCGGTCAGCTCCCCGGCGCCGTCCGGCGACAGCGCCTCGACCGCCGCCCAGCCCCCGGCAACGCCGACGGCCAGCGATACCGCCGCCCAGGCCAGCAGCCGCCAGGGGTCGCCGTTGACGTGATGGCCCAGCTCGTGGGCCAGCACCAGCTGGGTTTCGGCCACCGCCTCGTCGTCCGGCGCGTCCGCCGAGAGGGTGTCGCCGATGTAGATCCGGCGGGTCGGCCCCAGGCCGGCCACCATGGCGTTCGCGGCCGACGTCTTGTCGCCCAGGTGGAGCAGCCGGATGTCGCGGACGGCCACCCCGGCATCGGCCACCGTGCGGCGCAGGGCATCGCGCAGCGGGCCTTCGGGCATCGGCTCGCTGCGCAGGAAGATCGGCAGCAGCAGCACGGGGAACAGCACCGACAGCGCGGCCGACAGCAGCAGGGCCGCGGCCCAGGTCATCACCGGCCACCACGCATCGCTGAGCCGCTGGAACGCGAGCACCGTGAACACCGCGGCGGCGCCCAGCGCCAGCCCCAGCGTGACCCCCTTCAGCCAGTCGACCAGCCAGCCGCCCGGTGTCTGGCGGGACAGGCCGACGCGGCGGGCCATCCGGTAGCGGATCAGGCCGAACGGCAGCGAGATCAGCGGCAGGCCCAGTCCCAGCAACAGCAGCGACGCGACGCCTCCCAGGTCGCCGGCGAAGACCACCAGTGCGACCAGCGCCACCAGGCCGGCGGCGGTGTCGGCCAGCGCGACGCGGCGGCGGGCCCTGCCGTAACGGCGGGCTGCGGTTTGGCGAAGTGGGTCGCCCTCCCTATCCTGCGCGGTGATGTCGCTGTTGACCAAGCGGCTCTTGATCGTAACCGGCAAGGGCGGGGTCGGAAAGTCGACCGTGTCCGCCGCGCTCGGGCTGGCGCTGGCCGCACGAGGGCGGCGCACCGTGATCGCCGAGACGGGCGGGCAGGAGCGGATGATCCGCCTGTTCGAGCTGGCCGGGCCGGCGGGGTCGGAGCCGCGGCCGGCCGCTCCGAACCTGGAGGTGCTCTCGATCGACCCCCGGCACGCGCTCCAGAGCGAGCTGCAGGCCCAGCTTCCGATCGGGGGGATCGCCGGACGGCTGGTCGACACCCGGGCGGTGGCGGCCGTCGCCCAGACGGCGCCCGCCCTGCGCGAGCTGCTGGCGCTGTCGACGATCCGCAACCTGCTGGCCGGCCATCACGACACGGTGGTGCTGGACGCCCCGGCCACCGGACATGCGATCGGCATGCTGGAGGTGCCGCGGACGCTTCAGCGGATCGCCCGTGTGGGGCCCGTGCGGCAGCGGGCCGAGAGCCTCGTCCGCCTGCTCGAGGACGACCGCCAGACGGCGGTCGTGCTGGTCTCCACTCCCGAGGACCTGGCCGTCTCCGAGACCCTGGACGCCTGGGAGCGGCTCGCCACCACGCACGTGCCCTGTGCCGGCACGATCGCAAACGGCGTGCTCGAGCCGCTGTTCGAGGCCGGCGACGAGGCGGCGCTGGCCGTGGTCGGCGACGGCGACGGGCCCGCCGCCCGGGCGGCGGTGGCGGCCGCCCACGCGCGGATGGCCCAGACCGCCGCGGAGCGCGAGCTGCTGCGGCGGCTGCCATCGCCGCTGGCCGAGCTGCCGCTGATCCAGGGCGACCTGCCGCCCGGCCGGGCCGAGGCGGCCGAGCTGGCCGGGCTGCTGGAGGGGCTGTGAGCCTGGAGGCCGTTCTCCAGGGCAAGCGGATCGTCGTCTGCGCCGGCGCCGGCGGCGTCGGCAAGACCACCTGCGCGGCTGCGATCGGCATGGCCGCCGCCGGCCGCGGCATGCGGGTGCTGGTGATGACGATCGATCCGGCCAGACGGCTGGCCGGCGCCCTGGGGCTGCCCGACATCGGCGACGAGCCTCACAGGGTCGATCTGACCGGGCGCGGGATGCCCGCCGCCGGCCGGCTGGATGCCCTGATGCTCGACGCCAAGGGCACCTTCGACCGGCTGGTGCGCGAGCACGCGCCGACCACCGAACGCGCCGAGCGGATCCTCCGCAACCCGATCTACCGCCAGGTGTCCGGCGCGGTGGCCGGATCTCAGGAGTACATGGCGATGGAGCGGCTGTGGGAGCTGCACGCCGAGGGCGGCTACGACCTGATCGTGCTCGACACGCCGCCGGCCCGCAACGCGCTGGACTTCCTGGACGCGCCGGGCCGGGTGATGCGGTTCATCGAGGGCCGCGCGCTGCGCCTGCTGCTGCGGCCGGGGCTGCGGGCCGGCCGTCTGGGGCTGCGAGTGCTGGGCTCGGGCACGCAGGTGATGATGTCCGCGGTCGAGCGGCTGACCGGGCTCACATTGCTCGAGGATGTTTCCGAGTTCCTGGGCGCCTTCGACGGCATGTACGAGGGCTTTCGCGACCGAGCCGAGCGGGTCGGCGAGCTGCTGGCCTCGGAGCGCACCACCTTCGTCCTGATCACGTCGGCCGAGCCGGAGCCGATCGGCGAGGCGGAGGCGTTCTGGCAGGCGCTGGTCGAGCACGGCATGCCGTTCGGCGGTGCCGTCGTGAACAAGGTGCATCCCGACCACCTGCAGGGGCGCGGCCGGCGCGGAGTGCGGTCGCGCGCCCAACGGCAGCTGGTGGACGCCGGCGTGCCCGAAGCGGTGGCCACCCGCGCGGCCGCCAACCTCGACGGGCTGCAGGCCCTCGCCTCCCGCGACCGCACCGCCATCGAGCGGCTGGAGCGCCTGATCGCGCCCCAGCCGCTGCTCTGCGTACCCCGCCTCGACCACGACGTCGACGACCTCGACGCCGTCTCGGCGGTCAGCCGCCACCTCGAGCGCTGAGGCTCCCCAAGGTGGGGGTGGACTTTCGATGCGGAATTGCCGATTATCTGCCCTGTGACCGAGCTGGCTCAGGCAATGTTGGCGGGAGGCGTGGGGATCATCCTCGGCTACGTCTATGCGCCCAGCAGGAGCGACTGGCGTCGTGTCCTGGCCTACGCCCGGCGCCGCGTCGACCGTTAGGCACCAGCCTCCGCCGGTCTCAACGCGCGCTCCGCGAGCACGGTGCGCTCGTGCACCAGCAGCCACGCCTTCCGCTCCACCCCGCCCCCGTACCCGGTCAGCGAGCCCGAGCTGCCGATGACGCGATGATCGGGCACGACGATGGCCACCGGGTTCCTGGCGTTCGCCAGCCCCACCGCTCCACGGCACCCGGCCGGTCGACCCGGCGGGCCAGCTCCGCGTAGGTGACCGTCTGGCCGTAGGGGATCCGCCGCAGCTCGTCCCACACCGCGGCCTGGAACTCGCTGCCGGAGGCGGCGACCGGCAGATCGAACACCAGCCGCCGGCCCGCGAAGTACTCCTCCAGCTGTGAGCGGGCCGCGGCGAAGGACGCGTCGTCGCGCTCCAGGCGGGCGGTGACCGCGCCGTTGCCGGCGTGCTGCTCCATCGTCAGGCTGGTCAGCCCGTGATCCGACCCCGTCAGCAGCAGCTCGCCGATCGGGGACGGCATCCGTGTGTAGCGCATGATGGTTTCCATGCCGCCACGCTAGGGCCGACGCCCGTCACCGAACAAGACGCGACCGGTGCCGGAACGGCCGCATGATCGTCATGTCGCCGTTCTCACGTTCCCGCCGTGGGCGGCGTTAGGATCGGTGAGATGGCTGACACGCTCTACACGACGATCTCCTCGCCGATCGACGACCTGCTGCTGACCGGCGACGGCGAGCGCCTGACCCGGCTCTACATGCGACCGGTGGACGGATCGGACTGGCGGATCGGGCCCGGCTGGCGGCGCGACGCGGCGCCGTTCGCGGACGTCGAGTCGCAGCTCGACGCCTACTTCGCCGGCGAGATGCGGGCGTTCGACGTGCCCCTCGCCCCGGCCGGCACCGCGTTCCAGCGGGCCGTCTGGGACCTGCTGCTGGCGATCCCGTTCGGCGAGACGGCGGCCTACGGCGAGCTGGCCCGGCAGCTGGGCAAGCCGAACGGCTCGCGGGCGGTAGGGCTCGCCAACGGCAGCAACCCGATCTCGATCATCATCCCCTGCCACCGGGTGATCGGCAGCACCGGCTCACTGACCGGCTATGGCGGCGGCCTGCCCCGCAAGGCCTGGCTGCTGGCGCACGAGCGAGCGGCCGTCGGCCAGCTGGCCCTGCTCTGACGGGCTGGAACAACGGGGTCTGACCCCGTTCTTCAGGGCAGGTCGCGCAGCAGTTCGCGCGCGATCACCATCCGCTGGATCTGGTTGGTGCCCTCGTAGATCTGGGTGATCTTGGCGTCGCGCATCATCCGCTCGACCGGGAACTCCTCGATGTAGCCGTAGCCGCCGAGGATCTGCACGGCGTCGGTGGTGACCGCCATCGCGGTGTCCGAGCACATCAGCTTGGCCATGGCGGCGGCCCTGGTCAGATCCGGGCCGTCGGCGCCCTGGTCGAGCATGGTGCCGACGTCGTAGAGCAGCCCCCGGCTGGCCTCGACCTTGACGGCCATGTCGGCCAGCAGGAACTGGATCGCCTGGTGCTGGGCGATCGGCTTGCCGAACGTCTCCCGCTCGGTGGCGTAGCGGAGCGCCTGGTCGAGCGCCGCCTGGGCGATGCCCAGCGCCTGTGCCGCGATGCCGGGCCGCGAGCGGTCGAGCACGCGCATCGCCAGCCGGAAGCCGCCCCCCTCCTCGCCCACCAGCGCACCCGCCGGCACCCGGCAGCCGTCGAACGCCAGCTCGCCGGTGGTGGAGCCCTTGATCCCCATCTTGGGCTCGATGCGGGTGACCGAGAAGCCGGGGGCGTCGGCCTCGACCATGAACGCCGAGATGGCATCGTCGCCGGTGCGGGCGAACACGACGTAGGTGTGGGCGACGCCGGCGTTGGTGATGAACCGCTTGCCGCCGTCGATCACCCACTGGTCGCCGTCGCGACGCGCGGTCGTCCGCAGCGCCCGCGCGTCGGAGCCCGAGCCGGCCTCGGTCAAGGCGTAGGCGGAGATCCATTCACCGCTCGCCCAGCGCGGCAGGTAGCGATCCTTCTGCTGCTCGCTGCCGGCCAGTTCGATCGCGGCCGCGCCCAGCGACTGAACTGCCAGGATCAGGCCGACCGTCGCGTCCGCCCATGACAGCTCCTCCACCGCCCGCAGGAAGGTCAGCGTGCCGGTGCCGGTGCCGCCATGCTGCTCGGGGAAGCAGAGCGCGAACACGTCGTGCTCGCGCAGCAGCTCGACGGCCGGCCACGGGAACTCGGCCCGCTTGTCGATGTCCGCGGCCATCGGCGCGATCCGCTCGCGGGCGAGCGTACGGACCGCGTCCACCAGCAGTTGCTGGTCCTCGCTCAGGGGATGGCGCACGCTCACGTCTCGATCAGCTCCTCCGGTGCGGTGGTGATCTTCTCGCAGCCTTCGTCGGTCACGGCGTACATGTTCTCGATCCCGACGGCGCCGACGCCGGGGAAGATGAACTTGGGCTCGACGGCGACCACGTGGCCGGGGGCCAGCGGATCGTCGAAGCCGGGGGCCAGGATCGGCAGCTCGTCGATCTCGAGGCCGACGCCGTGGCCCAGGAACCGCACCCGACCGGCGCCGTGGCCCATGAAATGTTCGCCCAGGCCCGCCTCGGCCGCCATCTGCTCGGAGCGGTCGAAGATCTTCGCCGGCACGCCGCCCGGCCGCAGCGACTGCTCCGCCTCGCGGAGGATCTCGACGGCCACGTCGTACGCCCGCCGCAGCTCGTCCGCCGCCCGGCCGACCACGAACGTCCGCGTCTGGTCGGCCAGGTAGCCCTCGTGCCCCCCGACCAGGTCGACGATCACCGGGTCGCCGTCGGCGAGCACGTGCCCGTCCGGCCCCTTGCCCAGCACGGCGTTGGGCCCAGGGCCGCAGAGGGGCGAGTCCGAGTAGCCCGGAACGGCTCCCGAAGGGCCGCCCAGCACCTGGCCGTAATGCATCTCCTGGTTGAAGCCGCGGAATCGCAGCTGTCCCTGGTGCCCGGCCTGTCGCAGGACTCTCTCAACCTCCAGTTGAACCTGAGGTTCCGAGATTCCAGGCCCGATCAGCTGCGGCACGGCGCGGGCGGCGGCGTCCACCTGAGCGGCCGCCCGCCGCATCCGTTCCAGCTCCCACTCCGACTTGACGGCCCTGGTCGCACGCAGCGCCGCCGAGCAGTCGCCCAATCGCCATCCGTCCAGGCGCTTGGCATACCCCAGGTAGCGCTGGGCCGGCAGCACGTCGAGCTCCAGCCCGATCTGCGAGCCGAGGGCCAGCTCGGCCTCCTCCAGGGCGTCGGGCAGCCCCGACAGCGAGCCCAGCGGGTCGATCTGCGCCAGTGGCGACTCGGCGCGGGCGCGCTCCAGGGTGCGGCGGACGAGCAGCCGGGGCTCGCCGTCGGTGGGGACGATCAGGTGCGCCTGCTGGTTGGTGCCCGTCAGGTAGGCGAGGTCGGTGCTCTGCACCACCAGCGCGCCGTCCAGGCCCGCCTCGGCGAGCGCTCGTCGAAACGCGGCCAGCCGGCGCTCGATCTCCTCGGCAGGTACCACGGCGGATACCATAGCCGCCGCCCGGTGCTGCGATGATCCTCCACAACGGCCCCGTCTACACACTCGACCCCCGCCTGCCGCAGGTGGCCGCGCTGTCGATCGCCGGAGACCGGATCGCCGGCGGCGTCGACGTCCGCGAGGGCGAGATCGACACGGTCGGGCACGAGCGGGTCGACCTCGACGGCCGTTGCGTGCTGCCCGGGTTCACCGACAGCCACGTGCACTTCCTGGAGTGGGCGCTCGAGCGCACGCGGCTCGACCTGACGCCGGCGGCCAGCCTCTACGAGGCGCTGCGGATGATCGCCGAGGCGCCGGCGCAGGGCGAATGGGTGCAGGGCCACGGGTGGCTGTCGGCCCGCTGGGGGGACGCCGGGCCCACCGCCGCGGCGCTCGACACCGTGACCGGCGACCGGCCGGCGGCGCTGTGGGCGCACGACCACCACACGCTGTGGGTGAACTCGGCGGCGATGGCGGCAACCGGCGTGCGCTCCGCCGACGGCGTCTTCCAGGAATGGGACGCATGGCGTTTCCCCCTGCCCGAGCCGACCTGGGCCGAGCGGGTCAAGGCCGTCACCGCCGGCATGCTCGAGGCCAACGCCCGCGGCGTGGTCTGCGTGCACGACATGCAGGCTCGGGGCGGCCGCGAGATCTGGCAGCACCTGGACGCCGACCGGCGGCTGCGGCTGCGGGTGGCGATGTCGATCCCCCTCGACGACCTGGCCGGCGCCCGAGCCCTCGAGCTGCGCACCGGGTTCGGCAGCCGGATGCTGCGCGTGGGGCCGGTGAAGGCGTTCATGGACGGCACCCTGGGATCGCAGACGGCATGGATGCTCGACGGCTCGGGCGACCGGCTGCTGTCGGAGCACGAGCTCGCGGAGGCGATCACCGAGGCTGCCGCCGGCCGGCTGGGGATCGCCGTCCACGCCATCGGCGACGGCGCCAACCGGGCGGCCCTGAACGCCTTCGAGCGCACGCGCGGCAGCTGGGAGGACGCGCTCGTCCGGCCCCGCATCGAGCACGCCCAGTGCGTGGAGATGTCCGACATCCCCCGCTTCGGCGAGCTGGGCGTGATCGCCTCGATGCAGCCGGCGATGATCGCCAGCGACCGCGACGTGGCCGACCGCCGATGGGGCGACCGGGCCGCCAGCTCGGCCTTCCGGCTGGCCGACCTGCTCGACTCCCACGCTCACGTGATCCTGGGATCGGATGCGCCGATCGAGCCGCTCGACCCGCTGTCGAGCATCGGCGCCGCCGTGCACCGCACGCTCGACGACCGCGAGCCCTGGCGCCAGGGCCAGTGCGTGCCGGTGGCCGACGCGGTGTCCGGCCACACGGCCGCCGCCGCCTATGCGCTGGGCGACGAGCGCTGGCGCGGCTGTCTGCTGCCCGGCTACGCCGCCGACCTGGTGGTGCTCGACACCGACATCATGTCCAATCCGGAGCGGATCGGATCGGCCGGTGTGGTGGCCACCATGCTCGATGGACGCTGGGTGCACGGGGCGCCACCCTGGTAGCGTCTGGAACCGGATGACACCGTCAACGACACTGCCCAGCGCCGCGCCGGCGGTGGTGATCGGCGGGGGCGTGATGGGCACGAGCATCCTCTTCCATCTCGCCGAGGCCGGCGTCCCTGCGCTGCTGGTCGAGCGCGACACGCTGGCGGCCGGGTCGACCTCGAAGGCGGCAGGCGGCGTGCGGGCCCAGTTCTCGGACGACCTCAACATCGCCATCGCCCAGCGCAGCCTGCAGGCGTTCGCCGACTTCGGCCGCCGCCCCGGCTGGGAGATCGACCTGCACCGGGTGGGCTACCTGTTCCTGCTGACCTCGGCCGAGGACGTGGAGTCGTTCGAGCGGAGCATCGAGCTGCAGCACGGGCACGGCGTTCCCAGCCGCATGATCTCGGCCGCCGAGGCCCAGCGGCTGAGCCCTCTGATCGAGGTCGGCGACGTGCTGGCCGCCGCCTTCTCACCCGAGGACGGCCACTGCACGCCGGAGGCGGTCGTCCAGGGGTACGCGGCCGGGGCGCGGGCGCTGGGTGCGCGGGTCGAGGTGGCCTGCGAGGTGCGCGGCATCGAGCTCGACGGGGCGGGCATCGCGGCCGTCGAGACGTCGCGCGGCCGGATCGAGACCGGCGCCGTGATCTGCACGGCCGGCGCCTGGTCGGCCGACGTGGCGCGGATGGCCGGGGTGGAGCTGCCGGTCACCCCGCTTCGCCGCCAGGTGCTGTTCACCGGCCCGATGACCGGGCTGCCGGCGGAGATGCCGATGACGATCGACTTCGCCACCGGCTTCTACTTCCACCGGGAGGGTCCCGGGCTGCTGATGGGCATGGCCGACCCCGACGAGACCCCGGGCTTTCGCAGCGAGGCCACCGACGGCTGGATCCCGGCGCTGATGGAGGTGGTCGGCCGGCGCGCGCCGGCGATCGCCGACGCGGGCATCAGCGGCGGCTGGGCCGGCCTCTATGAGATCACCCCGGACGACAACGGCATGATCGGCGAGGCGGCCCGGCCGTCGCGATTCCTCTACGCCACAGGCTTCTCCGGCCACGGCTTCCTGCAGGGGCCCGCGGTCGGTGAGATCGTTCGCGACCTCTACCTGGGGCGGTCGCCGTTCGTCGACATCGCGCCGCTGTCGGCGGATCGGTTCCAGCGCGGCGACCTTCGCCCCGAGCGGAACGTCGTATGAGCGGGCCGGTCTGGCTCGATGCCGGCGCCCTTCGCCGCGCGCTGCCGATGGCGGCCGCCATCGACGCCCTGGAGCAGGCGCTGCGTGCGGACGACATCCCCCGCGCCCCGCTGCGCACCGGGCTGCCTGCCGACGGCGGCGAGCTGCTGATGATGCCGGCGACCGGAGCGGCCGGCACCGGCGTCAAGCTGGTCGCCGTTCAGCCCGCCAACCCGGCCCGTGGCCTGCCGTTCATCCAGGGGGTGTATGCGCTGTTCGCGCCCGACACGCTGACGCCGGCGGCGGTGATCGACGGGGGCGAGCTGACCCGGCTGCGGACGGCGGCGGTGTCGGGGCTGGCCACCCGCCTGCTGGCACGACCGGACGCCCGGCGGCTGGTGGTGTTCGGCGCCGGCATCCAGGCCGCCGCGCATGTGGAGGCGATGCGCGCCGTCCGCCCGATCAGCCACGTGACCGTGGTCACTCGCGGCCGGGCCCGTGGCGATGAGCTGGTGTCGGCGCTCGCCGGCTCGGGCGTGGCGGCCGAGCCGGGGGAGCCGGCGGACGTTGCCCGGGCTGACATCGTCTGCTGCTGCACCAACTCGCCGGAGCCGGTGTTCGATGGCGGCCTGCTGGCGCCAGGCTGCCACGTCAACGCCGTCGGCTCCTACCAGCCCCACACCCGTGAGATCGACTCGGCGGCCGTCGAGCGCTCGCAGGTGACGGTCGACGACCGGGAGGCGGTGCTGGCCGAGGCCGGCGACCTGCTGATCCCGATCTCGGAAGGCCGGTTCGCAGCCGACCGGATCAGAGCCGACCTGCGGGAGCTGGCGCGCGGCGCCCAGGTGCGGGCCGGCGACGACGACATCACGTTGTTCAAGTGCGTGGGGGTCGCCTTCGAGGATCTGGCGGTGGCCGCCGCGGCCAGGAGGGCCGCCGATGGCTGACGTCGCGGTGCTCGGCGCCGGGGTGATCGGTGCCGCCGTTGCCTACGAGCTGGCGGGCAGCGGCGCCGAGGTCGTGGTCGTCGAGCGGGGGGACGGCTGGGGCACGGGCTGCTCGTATGGCAACGCCGGATTCGTCTCCCCCAGCCACGCCGGGCACTTCGCCCACCTGGGAGACCTGTGGCAGGCGACCCGCTGGCTGCTGCGGCCGGACACGCCCTTCGCCGTTCGCCCCCGTCCCGGCCTGGCGCCCTTCATGACCCGCCTGCTGGCGTCGATGCGCCCGACCACCGAGCAGCGCGTGCGCCGGCTGTCGCTGGCGCTGTGCGAAGAGAGCCTGGCCCTGCACGGCGCCCTGGCCGCCGCCGGGATCGACGCCGGCTTCCGCCAGGACGGGATCCTCGAGGTCTACGAGACCGAGTCCCTACTGGCCCAGGCGACGGCGCACGCCGGGGAGGGCTCGCGGGTGCTGACCGCGGAGCAGACCAGGGCCGAGGAGCCCGCGCTCGAGCGGGAGCTGGCAGGCGGGATCCTCAACCCCGGTGACGCGCACTGTGACCCGCTGCGGTTCGTGCGGGGGCTGGGCGCCGCCGCCGAGAGCCGCGGGACGCGGCTGCTCACCGGGCACGACGCATTCGACATGACGACCGCCGGCCGGGGCGTGCGCGTCCGCACCACCTCCGGCGACGTCACGGCCGGGACGCTGGTGATCGCCGCCGGGGCGTGGTCGGCGCCGATCGCCCGGATCACCGGCGGCCGGATCCCGCTCGAGGCCGGGAAGGGCTACACGGTCGATCTGGCCGCCGGCGAGCGGCGCCCGCTCCGCCGGCCGCTGATCCTGCAGGAGGCGCGGATCGGGGTGACTCCGCTGGAGGGCCGGACCCGGCTGGCCGGGACAATGGCGTTCGACGGCCTCGACCCGCGGCTCGACCGCCGCCGGGTGGACGCCGTCCGCGCGGCCGGCGCCCGCGCCCTGCCCGGCTGGGCGGATGCCGCCGTGCAGGAGGTGTGGGCCGGCCTTCGCCCCTGCTCGCCCGACGGGCTGCCGATCGTCGGCCGGCTGCCCGGGCGGGAGCAGTTCGTGATCGCCACCGGCCACGCCATGCTCGGGCTGACGCTGGCCCCGGTCACCGGCCGCCTGGTCGCCGAGCTGCTGGACGGCCGCCCCCGGCCGGAGCTGGCGCAGCTCAGCCCGGCCCGGTTCGGCCGCGGCCGTTCGACGGCGTGAGCCGGATTCCTTTACACGCTCGCCATGGAGCCCTGACATTCACCGCGTAGCCTCGCGGCATGGGGCGCGATCTGGGGCTGCCGGAGGTCTGGGAATCATCTCGATTGCGGGCCAAACGCGGACGTGAGTCGCTTCGCCGCAGGCAGCGCACGCGGCGGATGAGCGTGCCGCTGGTGATGGCCGCGGCAGCCACCAGCGTGGGCGCGCCTGCGTTTGCGGCCGGGTCGAAGCACCAGCAGCAGGCGCGGGCCGGCAGCCGGTTCCACAGCGAGCGGATCCTCCGCAAGGGCGACACGGGGCCGGACGTCGTCCGGCTCCAGCGACTGCTGGGGATCACCGCCGACGGCATCTTCGGGCCGCAGACGAGGCATGCGGTGCGGGCCTTCCAGCGCGAGCACGGCCTGCTGGCGGACGGCGAGGTGGGGCCGCACACAAGGCGCGCGCTGCTGGCCGCCGAGCGGCAGTACCAGAGCTCGTCGGTGATCCTGCGGCTGTGGGACCGCGGCCCGTCGGTGGCCGCGCTGCAGCGGGCGCTGGGCATCCAGGCCGACGGCGATTTCGGCCCCCGGACGAAGAAGGCGGTGAAGCGGTACCAGGCCCGCCACGGGCTGCTGGTCGACGGCGAGGCCGGGCCTCAGACGCTCGGCTCGCTGAGCCTGCACCTGATCGGGGGCGTTCGCCACCACGCATTCCACATGAAGCTGGGAGGCGGCGGTGGCGGCCACAGTGGCGGCGGCGACGGGCGCTCCGGGAACGGCTCCACGGCTGGCTCCCGCGCGGCGGCGCTCGCCCGCCGCTACCTTGGCGTGCCCTACGTGTGGGGCGGCGAGAGCCCGTCCGGGTTCGACTGCTCGGGGCTCGTGCAGTACGTCTACAGCCGGATCGGCATCAGCGTGCCGCGGGTGACCTACCAGCAGTGGGGTGCCGGCACGCACGTTTCGCGGAGCGCCCTGCGGCCCGGCGATCTGGTGTTCTTCCACAGCCGCGGGCACGTCGGCATCTACCTGGGCCGTGACCGCTTCATCCACGCACCCCACACCGGCACCGTCGTCCGCATCGACAGCATGAACGGCTGGTACTCCGCGGAGTACACCGGCGCCGTGCGCGTCTCCTAGGCCGCAGCGGACGACAGCCGCCCCGATGCCAGCGCGATGCAGGCGATCAGGGTCAGCGGGATCACCAGCGCGCCGCGCAGGCCGGTCTGGCCGGCAACGAACCCGATCAGCGCGGGGCCGATGATCGATCCTACATACGAGATCATGAAGATCCGCGACACCACGGTCTCGGGATCGCCCAGACCGGCGTTGCCGGCGGCACTGACCGCGGTGGGCACGATCGGGCCGAGGCCGATGCCGACCAGGCCGAACCCGACCACCCCGGCCGGTGCGCCGGGCAGCAGCAGCGCCAGAGCCAGCCCGGCGGCGGCCAGGACGCTGAAGCTGCGGGCCAGCCGAACCGGCCCGAAGCGCATCGCCAGCCGGTCGCCGCACAGCCGCGAGACGGCCATCGACAGCGAGAAGCTGGCCAGCGCCACCGCCCCCAGGGCGGCGCTGCTGCCGCCCCGGTCATGGACGTAGACCGCGGCCCAGTCGATCACGGCGCCCTCGGCGAAGAACGAGCAGAACGAGATCAGTCCCAGCACGACCAGGCCGACCGACCAGCCGCCGCGCGGCCGGCCCTCCCGTACCGCGACCGCGGCGCGGGCGGGCAGCCGCAGGAACAGCGGCACCGTGGCAGCGGCCACGATCACGGACACCGCGGCGAAGTGGACGACGGGGCGGATCCCCAGCCCGGCCGCCGCGGCACCCGCTGCGGAGCCCAGCAGCAGCCCGACGCTCCACATCCCGTGCAGCCCCGACATCAGCGGCCGGCCGTAGGCCTGCTCGACGACAACGGCCTCCGTGTTCATCGCGACGTCGACGATGGCCAGCATCACCCCAAATGCGGCCAGGGCGACGACCAGCGTGTACAGGCCGCCGGCCAGCGCGGCCAGCACGAGCACCGCCCCCATCGCCGGCATGCCGGCCAGCACCGCCCGGCGCGAGCCGAACCGGCTGATCAGCGCGCCACCCACCCGGCTGCCCGCGACCGTCCCCAGCGCCATCCCGAACAACGCCAGCCCCAGCTGGGTGTCGGACAGGTCGAGGTTGTGCTTGATCGCCGGCACCCGCGCCGCCCAGGTGCCGACGATCGCGGCATGGCCGAGGAAGGTGGCGGCGACCGCCGCGCGGGGTGTCACTTCTCGAGCTCTTGCACGAACGCCCTCGCCAGCCGCGCGTAGCCGCCGTCGGGATGCTCGCGCAGCACCTGGCGGAACTCCCCGGCGGCCTTGTCGCGCAGCCCGAACCACAGCGAGAGCAGGGCGATGTGGAAGCGGATCTCGCCGTCGGGGTCGGCGGACTGTGACAGCAGCGGCCCCAGCCTGCCGAAGGTGTCACTCGGCCGGTCCTTGTCGTAGCCCAGCACCAGCAGCGCCACCCGCGAGGAGATGCCGGTGGGGTCGAGCTCCGCCGCCCGGCGGGCGGCTGCCAGCGCGGCGGCCCGGTCGTCCTGCTGCAGCGCGACCGCCAGCGCGAGCCAGCGGGCGGCCTGATCGGGGTGGCGCTCTGCCGCCGCCCGCAGCTGGGCGACCGTCCCCTTGCCGAAGGGATGAGGTGGGAAGTAGGGCGGATAGTTCTGCGTCTGCTCGGGGTGCAGCAGGTTGTCGGCGATGGTGCCGTAGTAGCCGAAATGATCGAGCTCCTTGGCCCGCCGCCAGGCCTTGGCCGCGCTCGCCGGGTCGCCCGACCAGGCCTCGACCAGCCCCAGGTTCAGGGCCACCGCCGGATCGTCAGCGGGCATCGCCTGCAGGGCGTCGATCGTCCGCTGCGGGTCGCTGCGGTCGTAGGAGGCGACCGCCCGCCCGATCGAGATCCGGGGGTCGCCGGCCGGCAGCCGCTGCTCGGCGGTGGCGAGGGCCTGCTGGGCGGAGGCGTGAGCGGGCAGCGGCTTTCCGGGCAGGTCGAGCACGAGCAGCGGCTGACCCGCCAGGGGCTTGCCGCTGGTGGCCTCCTGGCCCGATCCGTCGTCTCCGCCCAGCAGCAGCACGCCCGCCGCAGCCGCGATCCCGGCGGCAACGGCAACCGCCACGATCAGCACGATCCGTCGCCGCCGGCCGTCGGGAATACCGCGAGTTGACGCGCCGTTAGAGGGAGTACCTGGGGCGGAGTTTGGATCCATACTCAGGCTATACTGAGGGAAAGTTTGCGTCGGCAACAACCTGTGCCGGCGACTGTGGAAAGGGTAGGTGATGGGCGTGGTATCTCCCCGCGATCATCTTGCGGCAGTGAAGCAGCAGATCCGTGAGATCTCTGCCGACCAGGCCGCAGAACTGCTCGCGAGCGATGCTGCCCCGGCATTCATCGACGTCCGCGAGCGCGACGAGTACGAGCAGGGCTTCATCCCCGGCGCGCGGCACATCCCGCGCGGGAACCTGGAGTCCCGGATCGAGCAGCATGTCTCCGACCGCGACGCTCCGATCGTCATCTACTGCGCCGCCGGCAACCGCTCAGCGTATGCCGCCAAGACGCTCGCCGAGCTCGGCTACGGCGATGTCGTGTCGTTGGAGGGCGGGTTCTCGCGCTGGAAGCAGAACGGCTACCAGTGGCGGCTGCCCCGCGCGCTCAGCAAGGAGCAGTTCGAGCGCTACAGCCGCCACGTGCTGATCCCCGAGGTCGGCGAGGAGGGCCAGCTGAAGCTGCTCGACAGCAAGGTGCTCCTGATCGGCGCTGGCGGCCTCGGCTCTCCCGCCGCGCTCTACCTTGCTGCGGCCGGCGTGGGCACGCTGGGCATCATCGACGGCGACATCGTCGACCGATCGAACCTGCAGCGCCAGATCCTTCACACCGAGGACCGGATCGGGACGCCCAAGGTCGACTCCGCCGAAGAGGCGATGAAGGCGATCAACCCCGACGTGAACATCGTCAAGTACACCGAGCGGCTCGACAGCTCCAACGTGCTCGACGTGATCACCGGCTACGACGTGATCGTCGACGGCACGGACAATTTCCCCACCCGGTACCTGCTGAACGACGCCAGCCTGGTCGCCAGGATCCCGGTGGTGCACGGCTCGATCTACCAGTTCGAGGGATCGGCCACGGTGTACAAGCCGTTCGAGGGCCCCTGCTACCGCTGCCAGTACCCCGAGCCGCCGCCGCCGGAGCTGGCGCCGTCGTGCGCCGAGGGCGGCGTGCTGGGCGTGCTGCCGGGCGTGATCGGCACGCTTCAGGCGACCGAGGCGATCAAGCTGCTGCTGGGGATCGGCGAGCCGCTGATCGGCCGCCAGCTGCGCTACGACGCCCTGGCAATGGAGTTCTTCGAGCTGAAGATGCGGCGCGATCCCCATTGCCCCGTCTGCAGCAAGGATCCCAGCGAGATTGAGTTCATCGACTACGAGCAGTTCTGCGCCATGCCCGCCCGCGCGGCCACGGCGACCACAATCGAGGAGGCCGTTGCTTGAGCACAGTCCGGATGCCCCCAATCCTGCGCCAGGCGGTCGGCGGCGCGCGTGAGGTCGACGCCGACGGCGCGACGGTACGCGAGCTGCTCGACGACCTGACCGGCCGCTACCCCGCGATCAAGGGGCATCTGCTGGACGAGGGTGGAGAGCTCAACCGCTTCGTCAACGTGTACGTGAATAACGAGGACGTGCGGCTGGGTAACGGTCTCGACACATCGGTCGACGCCGAGTCGACGGTGATCGTGCTGCCGGCCATGGCCGGCGGGTCCCCGACCTGAAAGACTGCAACTCGATGACCTGCCTAGAGACTCCACGCTGCGCGGCCCTCGCCGCCATCGGCAACACCCCGCTCGTCGAGCTGCCCCGCGTGACAGCGGACGGCGGAGCCCGGATCTTCGCCAAGCTGGAGGATCAGAACCCGACCGGGTCGGTCAAGGACCGGGTCGCGCTGTCCATGATCGAGGTGGCCGAGGCCAACGGGGAGCTCGAGCCGGGACGCCGGCTGCTCGAGCCGACCAGCGGCAATACCGGCATCGCCCTGGCCATGATCGGCAAGGTCAAGGGCTACCCGGTGACGGTCGTGATGCCGGAATCGTCCACACCGGAGCGGATCGAGCTGCTGCGGATGTACGGCGCGCAGATCCTGTTCTCTCCCGGCAATCTGGGGTCGAACGGGGCGGTGGCGATGGCCCGCCGGCTGGCCGAGCAGGATCCCGGCTACTACATGCCGTTCCAGTACGCCAACGAGGCCAACCCGGCCGCCCACTACTGCGGCACCGCCCTCGAGATCCTCGACCAGGTGCCGGACGGGCGCGTGGACGCCTTCGTGGCCGGGCTCGGCACAGGCGGCACCCTGATGGGCGTCGGCCGGCGGCTGCGCGAGGCCAACCCGGACGTGCAGATCGTGGCCGCGGAGCCGCTGCAGGGCGACCCGGTGATGGGCCTTCGCAGCCTCGAGGACGGCTACACGCCGCCCATCCTCGACATCCGCGAGCTCGACCGTAAGGTGCTGGTGTCGAACACCGAGTCGGTGCTGGCACTGCGCAAGCTGCTCGACCTGGAGGGCATCTTCGCCGGCGTGTCCGCGGGCGCCGCTCTGGCGGTGGCCCGGCGGGTCGCCGCCGAGCTCGACGAGTCCCAGCAGGTGGTCGTGCTGTTCGCCGACGGCGGCTCGAAGTACATGAGCGCCGGCCTCTTCAGCGAGCCGATCGAGGAGCTCGAGAAGCGGATGGAAGAGCGCGTCTGGTGGTGATCCCGGCGGCGATGCGCGAC
>DATLLX010000238.1:0-16342 GCA_035537595.1 Gaiellales bacterium
GCGCTGGGCGCGGTCGAGATCGAGCCGGACGCTGCCGACGAGGACGTCCACAGCGCCATCGAGCGGCTGCTGGGCGAGCTGGGGCCGCGCGTGCACGCCGGGCGCAGCCGCAACGATCAGGTGCAGACCGCCATGCGGCTGTGGGCAAAGGATGCCTGCGGCGAGGCGCTGGCCGGGATCGCCGGGCTGGCCGGCGCGCTGCTCGACGCGGCCGAGGAGGCGGCGGACACGGTCGTACCCGGCTACACCCACGGTCAGCGGGCCCAGCCGGTGTGGCTCGGCCACCACCTGGCCGCCCACGTCTGGGCCCTGGTTAGGGACGGCCGGCGGTTCGCGGCGGTGCGGGAGGCCAGCGACGTGTCGCCGCTGGGCGCCGGGGCGCTGGCCGGCTCGAGCCTGCCGCTCGACCCCGACTGGACCGCTGCCGAGCTGGGCTTCGGCCGCCGGTTCGAGAACTCGCTGGATGCCGTTGCCGATCGCGACTACGTGGCCGGGCTGTGCTACGCCGCGGCGCTCAGCATGGTGCACCTCTCGCGGCTGGCCGAGGAGCTGGTGCTGTGGACGTCGGTCGAGTACGGGTTTGCCGAGCTGGACGACCGGGCGGCGACCGGGAGCTCGATGATGCCGCAGAAGAAGAATCCCGACGCCGCCGAGCTGACCCGGGGTAAGGCCGGCACCGCGATCGGCCGACTCGCCGGCCTGCTGGCCACGCTGAAGGGGCTGCCGCTGGCGTACAACCGCGATCTGCAGGAGGACAAGCAGGCGGCGTTCGGGCAGATGGACGATCTGCTGGGGGCGCTGGCGGCGATGCGCGTCTGCGTCGAGGGGCTGCGGGTCGACCGGGCGCGGATGCTGCAGGCCGCCGCCGACGGCGCCACGGTGGCCACCGACGTGGCCGAGCAGCTGGTGCGGGCGGGGATGCCGTTCCGCCAGGCACATGCGGAGGTGGCCGGCCGGGTGGCGGCCGGCGAGCGGTTCGTCTCTCCGACCGCCCGGGAGGCGGCCGAGGCGCGGCTGTCGCTGGAGGGTCTTGGGGAGCAGCTGCGGCGGGCCCGGGAGGCGGTGCAGGAGCTGTGAACGTGCTGCCGGAGTCCGCCCGGGTCGAGGGCGGACGGCTGGTGCTGGGCGGGATCCCGGCGGCCGACCTGGCGGCGGAGTTCGGCACGCCGCTGTACGTCTACTGCTCGCAGACGCTGCGGCAGCGGTCTGCGGCCTTCGTCGAGGCGCTCGACTCCTACCCGGGGCCGGCACGAGCGGTGTTCGCCTGCAAGGCCAACGCCACGGTTGCGGTGCTGGCCGAGGTGTTCGCACAGGGGCTGGGCGCCGACGTGGCCACCGAGGGAGAGCTGGCCGCCGCGCTGCGCGCCGGCGGCCGTCCCGAGCTGATGGTGGTGCACGGCAACAACAAGTCGGACGCCGACATCCGCCGGGCGGTGCTGGCGGGCGCCGGCCTGATCGTCGTCGACCACGCAGGCGAGCTCGATCAGGTGGAGGCGATGGCCGCCGAGTCCGGCGTCGTCCAGTGGGTCGCCGTCAGGATCACACCGGGCATCGTGGCCGACACGCACGCCAAGATCGTCACCGGGCACGACACGTCGAAGTTCGGGCTGGCGCCGCCCGACGCGTTGGACGCTCTCGACGCGGCCGGGGCGCTGCCGCACCTGGAGCCGGCCGGCCTGCACGTCCACGTCGGCTCGCAGATCCGTGACCTGGGCACCTACGAGCGGGTGGCCGACTGGCTGGTGGAGCTGATCTCCGAGCACGGGCTGGGAGATTTGCCGCTGCTCGACCTGGGCGGCGGTTTCGGCATCGCCCACTCCGAGCGCGAGATCGAGCTGCCGGTCCCGGATGCCGTCGAGGCGCTGGTGCTCCACGTCGCCGAGCGCCTGATCGCCCACGGTCTGCCGCTGCCCGAGCTGCTGCTCGAGCCCGGCCGCTCGATCGCCGGCCCGGCCGGGGTCACGCTCTACACCGTGGGCGCCGTCAAGAGCACCGCCGGCGGGATCACCTACGCCGCCGTCGACGGCGGCATGTCCGACAACCCGCGGCCGGCGCTCTACGGAGCCCGCTACGACGCGATCGTCTGCGACCGGGCCGACGACCCGCCGTCCACCACCTATGCGATCGCGGGCAAGCACTGCGAGTCGGGCGACGTGCTGATCGAGGCCGTGGACCTGCCCGAGCTGCGTACCGGCGACGTGCTGGCCACGCCTGCCACGGGCGCCTATGCCGCCAGCATGGCCTCCACGTACAACCTGGTGCCGCGGCCGGCGGCGGTGATGGTCGACGGCGGCCGGGCCCGGCTGGCGCAGCGCCGCGAGACCGTCCGCGACCTGCTTGCCCGTGAGCTGTGAGGGGCAGGAGTTCCTGCCATGTGCGCGAAACCGGTTCCTCCCGTAGTCTTTGAGGGAACCGGAAGAAGGACGCCCATGGCTCCCAGCAGACCCCGAGCAATCTGGACAGGCAACATCAGCTTCGGACTGGTGAACGCGCCGGTGCGCATGTACGCGGCCGTCAGCGAGTCCAACCTCAAGTTCAACCTCATCCACGAGAAGGACGGCGGGCGGATCGGCTACCAGAAGATCTGCAAGACCGAGGACAAGCCGGTGCCGAACGACGAGATCGTGAAGGCCTACGAGGTCGACGACGACGAGTTCGTCTACCTGACCGACGACGACTTCGCCGCCGCGGCGCCCGAGGCGTACAAGACGATCACCATCCGCGACTTCGTGCCCGCCGACCAGATCGACCCGATCTACTTCGAACGTACCTACTACCTGGGTCCGGCCGAAAAGGGCGCCGACCAGGTCTACGCCCTGCTGGTGGCGGCGATGGAGAAGGCGGGGCTGGTCGCGGTGGCCAGCTACGTGTTCCATGACCGCGACAACCTGGGCTGCCTGCGTGTCCGCGACGGCGTGCTGACGCTGGAGAAGATGTTCTTCGCGGAGGAGATCCGGCCCACCGACGCGATCGCGCCGGAGGGGGCGAAAGTGGACAAGCGCCAGCTCGAGATGGCGACCCAGCTGATCAAGCAGTACACCGGCGAGTTCGACCCCACGCAGTACCAGGATGAGTACCGCCAGCGGCTGCTCGACCTGATCGAGCAGAAGCATTCCGGCAAGGACGTGAAGAAGGTCAAGGCGCCCGAGAAGACGGCCGCGCCCGACCTGCTGGCCGCCCTGCAGGCATCCCTGGACGAGGCGAAGACCGAGAAGCCGGCGCCCAAGCGGCGCAGCTCCTCCAAGAAGGCCGCTGCCAAGGCCTGAGCCGTCCGGAGGCGCCGGCCGCCGGCCGTGGGGCGCGGTCCGCTAGCGTCTCGATCATGAGGATCGAGAACGCGTTCGAGGTGGAGGCCGCCCCGGACGAGGTGTACGCGCTGATGCTCGACCCGGCCCGGGTCGCCCCCTGCATTCCCGGCGCCGAGGTGCTCGGTGAGCGCTCCGACGAGAGCTACGACGCCCGGGTGATGGTCAAGGTGGGCCCGGTGAAGATGTCCTACGCCGGGGTGGTGTCGATCGTCGAGCACGACGACGGTGCACGCACCGCCGCCATGCGGGCGCGCGGCACCGAGGCCCGCGGCCAGGGCAACGTCGACGCCACCATGCGGATGGCCGTGGCCGAGCGCGAGGGCGGTGGCTCCGTGGTCTCGGTGGCGACCGACATGCAGGTGACCGGCCGGGTCGCGCAGATGGGTCAGGGGATCATGCAGGACGTGGCCGCGAGGATGATCGGCGAGATGGCCCGGTGCATGGAGTCGATGTTGACGCCGGCCCCGGCCGCGGAGGCGACCGACGACGTCGTGGCTGCCCCGCCCGCCCCGCCGCGGCCGGAGCCGAAGCCGATCAAGGGCGTCTCGCTGATCCTGGGCGTGCTCGCCGACCGCCTGCGCCGCCTGCTGCGCCGGCGGAACAACGGGGTCTGACCCCGTTGTTCCGCTAGGACGGCAGCCGCTGGCGGCTGCGCAGTAGCGGCTCGGCGAGGTCGCCATGGCGCTCGAACCGGCGCAGCACCTCGGCGATCGTGAACTCCCTCGGATCCAGCCCCGGCTTCACCTCGTCCCAGCGCAGCGGGGTCGAGACCAGCGCCCCGGGGCGCGGCCGCGGCGAGTAGGCCGAGACGGTGGTTCGTCCGAGGCCGTTCTGGTTGGCGTCGATCAGCACCCCGTGACGCTCCGTCTTCCGCCAGGCTGTGGTGACCAGCTCCGGGTAGGTGTTGCGCAGCGCCCGGGCCACGACCGTGACGAACGATCGGGCCTGGTCGTGGGTGTGGCGGCGCTCCACCGGCACCAGCACGTGCAGCCCCTTGCCGCCGCTGGTCTTGGGCACGCCGTCCAGGCCCAGTGAGTTCAGCGCCTGGCGCACAAGCAGCGCCACCTCGACCACCGTGTCGAAGCTCACCCCCTCCGCCGGGTCGAGGTCGAACATGACCAGGTCGGGCCGCTCCGGGCGGTCGTGGCGTGCCAGCCAGGGGTGCATGTCGATGCAGGCCATGTTGACCATCCACAGCAGGCTGTCCTCGTCGTCGACCATCGCGTAGCGGATGCCCTCGTGGGTGAAGGTGTGGATCCAGTCGGGCATATGGTCGGGGGCGTCCTTCTGGAAGAAGCTCTTGCCCTCGATGCCGTCGGGGTAGCGGAGCATGGTGAACGGCCGGCCGGCGAGGTGGGGCACCAGCGCCGGTGCGATCCGGCGGTAGTACTCGAACACGTCGCCCTTGGTGACGCCGTCGTCGGGGAAGAACACCTTGTCCGGGTTCCGCACGGCGACCCGGCCGGAGGGGGCGGCGGGCGGCGGCTCGTCGTCGATCAGCAGGCCCCGGAACACCGGGGCCCGCAACCGGCCGTCGCGTGTCCGCTCGGTGAACTCGACGCGGGCGCGGTGCCGCGGCTCGACCCAGGTCACCATCCGCGCCGGCGTCTTGGGCATCTTCGGGACCGGGGTGATCGGCGGCCGGTCGACCCGCAGCGGCTCGAGCATCGCCAGCAGCCGGTCGATCGACGCGTCGTCCAGGCCGCTGCCCACGTTGCCGGCCCAGGCCAGCCTGCCGTCCCGCTCCTCGGCCAGCACCAGCGCGCCCAGCGCCTCTCGGGCGCCGGTGCCGCGCGTGTAGCCCGCGATCAGGAAGTCGTCGTCCATCCGGGTCTTGACCTTCACCCAGTCTTCGGACCGGCGGCCCGGCCGGTAGCGGCAGCCGCGGCGCTTGGCCACCACCCCCTCGAGCCCCAGCTCCACGGCCCGGGCCAGCAGCGCCGGCCCGTCCTCGAACGTGGTCGACAGCCGTACCCCGGGGATGTCGGGGATGACCAGCGCCTCCAGCCGCCGGCGGCGCTCCTCCAGCGGAAGGCCGATCAGCGGCTCGCGCTCGAGCTCCAGCAGGTCGAACACGTAGTAGGCCAGGGTGCCGCCGCCCGATTGCAGGAGCCCGAAGCTGGGCAGCCCGCCATCGTCGAGCGCGCACACCTCGCCGTCGACCACGCAGTCCGTGGTGCGCAGCGCGTGGGGCAGGGCGCGGGCGATGTCGGGGAACCGGCTGCCCAGGTCGCGACCCGTGCGGCTCGACAGCGTCGCCTCGTTCCCCGCCAGCCGGGCGACGGCGCGGTAGCCGTCCCATTTCACCTCGTACAGCCAGTCGCCACGCGCCGGCAGGCGGGACGCGGCCGTGGCCAGCATCGGCAGGTAGGTCTCGCGGGACTCGGCGGCCGGCGCGCGCTCGGCCTGCTCGTGCTTCTTGATCACGAGCCAGTTCTTCTCGTCGCCTCCCAGCCGGGCCGGGACGAGCGTCCACAGTCCTTCCAGCCGCCCGCCGTGGAGGTGCACGGTGAGCCCGCCGTCGCGCTTGCGCTCGACCAGCTCGTAGCTGCCGGTGTCCCAGATCTCCATCGTCCCGGCGCCGTACTGCCCCTTGGGGATCACCCCCGAGAAGGTGGCGTACTCCATCGGGTGGTCCTCGGTGTGCACCGCCAGGTAGCGCTGGCCGACCTCAAGCGGCAGGCCTTTGGGCAGCGCCCAGCTGGCCAGCACGCCGTCCATCTCGAGCCGTAGGTCGTAATGCAGCCGGGTGGCGTCGTGGCGCTGGATGACGAACACCGGCTCGCCGTCGTGGCCGCCCGGCCCGGAGTCCATCGGCTCGGGCGTGGCGCCCCGCCGGCGCTTGCGGCGGTACTCCTCGAGCGATCCCATGGGATCAGACTACTGGTAGCGCGCTAGCCCGACGTGCGTCGCCTTGGCGATGGCCGCGGCGTCGGCGAACGAGTAGACCAGCAGGCCGCCTGCCGTCTTCGCCGGCATCGGGAACACGACCCGCCCCGTCACCCGGCCGCCGGCCGGCACGGTGCGGCCGATCAGGCCGCCCGCGGCAGCCAGGTGGGCCACGTTTCGGCTGTCGTAGAGCCACAGCTGGGTGGGCGAGATGGCCGCGTCCTCCGGCCCCTTGTTGGTGATCGTGACGGTCGCCGTGGCGTGCACCTTCGACCCCAACGTGGCATTGGCCGTGCCGGCACCCTGCTTCCACGTCACCCGGCGGACGACCAGCACGATGTCGTCGAGCTGGAGCGGCTTGCCCGGCCCGACGACTGTCCACACCCGCTTGTCGGGCAGGGTGACGGTGCCCTCCTGGGGCAGGCTGGTGGCCGCGGGCGCGCTCAGCTCCGATGAGCCGCCGGCGCCGGCGGTCTGATCCGAGCTGCCGGAGTCTCCGCAGCCGGCGGCCAGGCAGGCCAGCAGCAGCAGGATGGCGGGCAGGCGGCGCACCTGCGCAATGCTACTGATGAGCGGGCCGCAGGGCGGTGGGCACGGCGCCGTCGGCGGGCGGTCAGCGCGGCGCCTACCGGCGCCGCCGGAGCTCCTCGAGCGGCGCCAGCGGGTCGAGCCCGTCGCGCGCCAGCAGCAGCATCGAATGGAACCAGAGGTCGGCCACCTCGGCCACCAGCTCCCGGCTGCCGGGCGCCGCCAGCAGCACCTCCACCGCCTCCTCGCCGACCTTGCGCTGCGCCTGCTCCCGCTCGCCGCCGAGGATCCCCGCAACATAGGAGCCGCCCTGGGGACGGGCCCGGCGATCCTCGATCACGGCGGCCAGCTCGGCCAGCACCGCCGGCCCCGCCTGCCACACCGGTGAGGAGACCTGCTTCGGCCCCCGCCTGATCGACGGCCGGCCGGCGGGCGTCACCCGCAGCAGCACCGTGTCGGCGTCGCAGTCGAAGGCCAGCGACTCGACCGCCATCGTGTTGCCGGAGGTGGCGCCCTTCAGCCACAGCTCGTCACGCGAGCGGGAGTGGAAGTGCGCGAGGCCGGTGTCACGGGTCGCCGCCAGTGCCTGGTCGTCCATATGGGCGAGCATCAGCACCTCGCCGCTGGCGGCGTCCTGCACCACGCAGGGCACCAGCACGCCGGGCCCGAGCGTCACCTCCGCACCGGGAGCCCCCATCGGTTCACCTCCTCCTTGACCTCGGAGATCGTGTGCCGGCCGTCGTGGAAGATCGAGGCCGCCAGAGCGGCCTGCGCGCCCGCCTCGAGCGCCGCCGCCAGGTGCTCCGGGCGTCCCGCCCCGCCCGAGGCGACGACCGGCACCGGCACAGACTCGCAGATCGCCCGTAACAGCTCGAGGTCGTACCCGCCCAGCGTGCCGTCGGAGTCGATGCTGGTCACCAACAGCTCGCCGGCCCCTCGCTCCACCGACTCCCGCGCCCACTGGATCGCGTCGCGGCCGGCCGCCCGGCGCCCTGCGCTGGCGAACGCCTGCCAGCCGCCCTCTCCGTCGCGGGCCGCGTCGATGGCGACCACCACGCACTGCGTCCCGAACCGGTCGGCCAGCTCCTCGATCAGTGCCGGTCGGTGGAGCGGTGCGGTGTTCGAGCTGACCTTGTCGGCGCCGGCCAGCAGCAGCTCGCGGCCGTGCTCGGCATCCGCGACGCCACCGCCAACGCAGAGCGGCACGTCGACCCGCTCGGCCGCCTGCTCGACGGCGTCCAGGAGGCCGCGCCAGTCCTCCTCGCCGGCCGAGATGTTGAGCCAGACGATCTCGTCCGCGCCCTGCCCGGCGTAGCGCTCCGCCGCGTCCACGGGATCGCCGCAGTCACGCAGCGCCTCGAAGTTGACGCCCTTCACCAGCCGGCCGCCGCGCACGTCCAGGCAGGGGACGATCCGCCTACGCAGCAACGGGCACCTCCAGCCAGCGGGCCAGCAGTTCGCGTCCCACGGCGCCGCTCTTCTCGGGGTGGAACTGGGTGCCGGCGACGAGGCCGGCGGCGACCAGGGAGGCGAACCGGGTGCCGTCGAGCTCGGTGTCGGCGACCACCGCGGCCGGGTCGGCTGGCACTGCCCGGTAGCTGTGGGCGAAGTAGCAGACGGTTCCGGCCGCCGGGGCCAGCGGATGACCGGAGCATGCGGCGACGTCGTTCCAGCCCATATGCGGCAGGCGCCGTGCCCAGCCGATCCGCTCGACCCGGCCCTCGAGCAGCCCCAGGCAGTCGACCCCGCCCTCCGCGCTGCGCTCGAACAGCAGCTGCATGCCCAGGCACACGCCCAGCAGCGAGCTGCCGCGCTCGACTGCCTCGCCGATCGCGGCGTCGAGCCCCAGTGCGCGCAGGGCGCGCATGGCCGGGGCGGCGGCGCCGACGCCGGGCAGCACGATCCTGGCCGACCGGGCGACGGTCGCGGCGTCGTCGGACACGGCGACGTCCGCGCCCAGCCGCTCGAGCGCGGCCCGCAGCGAGCGCAGGTTGCCGGCGCCGTAGTCGATCAGCGTCACCGGCCCGCTCATACCGCGCCCTTGGTGCTCGGCACCGCTCCCGCGCGGCGCTCGTCGCGGGCACAGGCCGCGCGCAGCGCCAGGGCGAACGACTTGAACGCCGCCTCGACCATGTGGTGGTCGTCCGCGCCACGTCCCTCCAGGTGGATCGCCATCCGCCCGGAGCGGCTCAGCGAGTCGAAGAAGTGGGGGACCAGCGACGAGGGCAGCGTGCCCACGCGGTCGCCGCGAAGCGGCAGCTCGACGGCCGAGAACCCGCGGCCGCCGAGGTCGACGGTGGCATGGCAAAGCGCCTCGTCCAGCGGCGCCCGGGCGTCGCCGTAGCGGGCGATGCCGCTGCGCTCGCCGAGCGCGCCGTCGAGCGCCTGGCCGAGCACGATGGCGACGTCCTCGACGGTGTGGTGCTCGTCGACCCACAGATCGCCGGTGCAGGAGAGCTCGAGGTCGAGCATGGCGTGGAGGCTGAGCGCGCTCAGCATGTGGTCGAGAAAGCCGACGCCGGTGGTCACGCCGGCGGTGCCGCCGCCGTCCACGTCGACCGTGCAGCGGACGTCGGTCTCCTTCGTTCGCCGCTCGGCCTCCCCCCGCCGGCCGCCCGCCGCGGCGGCCGCCGGCCGCACGGGCCTCGAGCCGCACAGCGTCTCCAGCAGCTGGTCGTTGTCCCGGGGGCCGGCGACGGTGATCCGAAGCGCCGTCGGCTGATCGGCGTAGCTGCGCACCACCAGGCCGCGCTCCAGCAGCCGGGTCAGCGCGTCGTCGTTGGGGCGGCCGAGATCGACGTAGACGAAGTTCGCGCGCGACTCGGGCACGGTGTACCCGGCCTCACGTAGAGCCGCCGCCATCCGGTCGCGCTCGCGGCACGTCAGCTCCACGGTGGGGGCGATCTGGTCGCGCCGCTCGAGCGCGATCTCGGCCATCCGGGCCGAGGGGGCCGCGATCCCAGCCGGCAGCCGGATCGCATCCAGCTGGGCGGAGATGCCCTCCGGCGCCAGGATGTAGCCGACCCGCGCCCCGGCCAGCGCAAAGGCCTTCGAGAACGTGCGCACCACCACCACGTTGTCCCGTTCCGACACCAGGTGCGACAGGTCGGTGCCGCCGAACTCGACGTAGGCCTGGTCGATCACGACCAGCCCGTCCCGCTCGGCCGAGCCCTCGTCGGGATCGTCCTCGCCGGTGGGGTTGTGCGGGGTGCAGACCCAGGTCAGCCTGGCCCAGTCGGGGCGATCGGTGATCGTTGCCCCGGCCAGCCGGGTGACGTTCTCGTACCAGCTGTAGTAGGGCCGCTTGACGTAGGCGCGATCGCCGGGCCGCAGCACCAGCTGTGCGCACAGCGCCAGCGCCTCGTCGGCGCCGGCCGTGGGAATGATCCACCCGCGGGGGAAGCCCGTGTACTCGGCCAGCAGGTCGCGCAGCCGGCCGTAGGTGGCGTCGGGATACTGCTGCACCGGCGTTCGGGCCAGCCGGTCGGCGATGCCGGCGTACCAGGCCGGCGGCGCCGGCTGGGTGTTCATGTCGAACCGGATCAGCGGACGGTCGGTGGGCAGCCCCTCCTGCCAGCGGTAGGGTTGGGCCTCGGCCAGCTCGGGGCGCACCGGGACGCCGCTCACGGAACCAGGTTCTCGATCGGCAGGACGAGGATCGCCGAGGCCCCGGCCTCGCGCAGCGGGCCCAGCAGCGAAACCACCTGGCGGCGGTCGACCACCGCGTGCACCGCGTGCATGCCGGAGCGGGCGAGCGGCAGCACGGTGGGGGATTCCAGCCCGGGCAACAGCTCGACGACCGTCTCGATGGCGTCGTCGTGGACGTTCAGCATCAGGTAGCGCTTGTCGCGGCCGGCGATGATGCTCTCCATCACCGTGCGCAGGTCGTCGGCGACGGCCAGCTGGCGGTCGTCCAGGTCGGGCCGGACGAGCAGCACCGCCTCGCTCTGAAGGACGGTGGCGATCGGCCGCAGGCCGTTCGAGCGCAGCGTCTCGCCGCTCGACACCAGGTCGGCGATCGCCTCCGCCGCGTCCAGCCGCGGTGCCAGCTCCACCGAGCCGTGGATGGGCACGATCTGGACGTCGATCCCGGCCCTGGCGAAGAACCCGCGTGTGGTGGCCGGGTAGGCCGTGGCCACGCGCATGCCGTGAAGCTCGGCGGGCGTCGCGATCGCCGAACCGTCGGCGACGGCCACCTGAAGCGCGCAGCGGCCGAACCCCAGCGATAGCAGCTCGCGCGCGTCCGAGCCGGTCTCGACGAGCTGGTTTCGGCCGGCGATCGCCGCCTCCACCGCGCCGTCCGCGGCCCACACGGGGATGTCGTCCGACCTGGCGAACAGCACCTCGATGTCCCAGCGCGGGCAGTGCGTGTGCAGCGCCCGGCCTCCCGGCTCGATCTCGATGCCCGCGTCGCGGGCCAGCCGCAGGGCCGGCTCCTGCATCCGGCCCTTGGACGGCAGCGCGAGGCGGAACGGGCGGGTCATGCGCCGGCCCGCATCCGGTCGAGCACCGTCCGGTAGCCGCCCTCCCCGTGGCGCAGCCAGTGGGCGACCCGCGTGACCGTGGCCGTGGAGGCGCCCACCTCGGACGCCACCCGGGCATAGGGCATGCCCTCGTCGAGCAGCCGTGCCACCTGCAGCCGGTGGCCCAGCGTCTCCAGCTCGTGCAGCGAGCACAGGTCGCGAAGGAAGGCGGCGGCCTCGTCGCGCGTCTCCAGCGCGAGCACGGCCTCGGCCAGCCGGTCGACTTGCTCCGTGTGCCACCTCTCTGCCATCTGCGCTACCATTTTAGCATGGTAAAACGTCACGCGACCGCGGTACCGGCCATCGATCTGCTCGACGGCCGGGTGGTGCGGCTGCGCCGTGGCCGCTACGACGAGGTCACCGCGTACGACGTCGACCCGGAACGGCTGGCCGCGCGCTATGCGGACCAGGGCGCCACCCTGCTGCACGTGATCGATCTCTCCGCCGCCCGCGACGGCCGGCGGCCGCAGCTGCACGCCCGGATCATCCGCCGTCTGGTGCGCGGCTCGGGGATGGCCGTCCAGGTGGGGGGCGGCATCCGCAGCGAGGCCGACATCGGCGAGGCCCTCGAGCTGGGCGTCGCCCGGGTGCTGGTGGGGACGCTTGCCGTGCGCGAGCCGCAGCTGGTGGGCCGCCTGGCCGCGCAGACGGCCCGGGTCGCGGCCGCGGCGGACGTGCGTGACGGCACCGTGCGCGCGGCGGGCTGGCTGGAGGACTCGGGCACCGCGGCCCGCCGCTTCGTCGAGCGGCTGGCCTCCGCCGGCGTCCGCGACTTCCTGGTCACGGCGATCGACCGCGACGGCACCGGCCTGGGGCCCGACACCCAGCTGCTCCGGCAGCTGCGGCCCGCGGTGCCCGGCCTGCTGCTGGCGGCCGGGGGGATCGCCTCGACTCGAGACGTGGTGGCGGCCGCCGCCACCGGCGCCGACGCGGTCGTGATCGGCCGTGCGCTCTACGACGGGGCGCTGCGGCTCTCCGACGCCGCCGCCTCCCTGCGCAGCTCGCCCAGCGAGAGCCCCTCGTAGGAGAGGAAGAAGAATCCCAGGCCGACGCCCAGCGCCGCCTCGATCAGGGCCAGGCCGATCGAGAAGGTGAGCGCCGCGTCGGCGCTGACGTTGGTGGCGAAGGTCAGCGCGGCCACCGTCGCTCCCTGGAACACGACCACGTTGCCGGGCACGATCGGGAACAGCCCGACCAGCGTCGAGGCCAGGAAGACCAGTCCGGCAACGCCGATCCCGGTCTGCATGCCGTAGGCGTGCAGCGTCCAGTGGATGCCGATGATCTGTGCCAGCCAGGACACCGCCGCCGTGGTCAGGCCGATCACCATGTACCGCGGCTGGGCGAGGATCGCATGGCCCCCGCGCACCGCCCGCGAGATCACCGAGGCGTTCAGGCCGAGCAGGTTCCACCACCGCTCGACGTAGTCGTCGTCGGGGCCGTTTCCGCGCTTGTAGCGCTCCCACAGCTCGAGGGCCAGCGCCGCCACGGCCACCGCCGCCACCACGCCGACCAGCACCCAGACCAGGTCGACCGCCCATCCCGGCACCGACACGAATCCGGTGATCGCGGCCAGCACGGCCAGCAGGGTCATGGCCAGCATGATCTGCTCCGTCACGAGCGTGCCCACCAGGGTGGGGACGGGGACGTCGACGCCGCGGGCCAGCAGCCGGCGGCGGAGCACCGAGATCCGAGCCACCTCGCCCAGCCGGGCGAACAGGATCGTGTTCAGCAGGAAGCCGATGAAGATCGCCGGCACCACCTCCGACATCCGCGCCTTCCACGGCTCGTGGTGCTCGTTGGCGGCGGCATCGATCGACGCTTTCCAGGTGAAGGCCTTGGCGATCACGGACGCCAGGTTCGCGGCCAGCGCGGCTGCGACTAGTGCCGGGTCAGCCTGCGTGATCACGTTGCCGATCGCCTTCAGGCCGAACGTCCGCGACACGAAGTAGGCGATCAGGCCGATCACCAGCCCCAGCAGGACGGCGCGCACCAGCATCCGCCGCTGGGGGCGGAGGTTCTCGGACAGCTCCGAGATGGTCACGAACCGGATGCCCTGGCCGTGGCCGTGCTCGATGATCGCGGGCAGCGCGGCGACCGTCTGCGATCGGTCGCCGCCGGCACCCGATCCGTCGGCGTCGTGCAGAAGCAGGATCGCCCCCGGCCGAAGGCTTGACACGCTGCGCTCGACGATCCGCTCGACGCCGGGCAGGGCCGTGTCCCACACGCCGGCCGTCCAGCCCACCACCCGGTAGCCGAGGCGGCCGGCCACCGTGGTCAGAAACGGGCTGCGAAACCCGTGGGGCGCGCGGAAGAGGGGTGACGGTGGGGCCCCGGTCGCTCCCTCCACCGCGGTCTCCAGCGACCGCAGCTGGTGAGCCAGCGACTGCGGCCCCTGAAAGGTCAGGATCGAGTGGTCGTCACCGTGGCTGGCCAGCTCGTGGCCGTCGTCGACGATCCGTTTGACGATCTCGGGATGCGCCCGCACGTTGCGGCCGAGGACGAAGAAGGTGGCCCGCACGCCGCGCTCGCGCAGGGCATCGAGGATCGGCGGCGTGTGCTCGGGGCTGGGCCCGTCGTCGAAGGTGATCGCCGCCAGCGGCTGCTCGGTTCGGCCGCGCCCGATCACGCGGCCGAACACCGGAGAGTTGGGGGTGAACGCGCCCCAGGCCACCGCCAGCAGGACGACGATGGCGACCGCGAACACGGCGTCCCCGCGCAGGCCGCCGATCCACAGCGCCACGGCGCCCCACAGGATCAGCCACGCCGCCGAGGCGGCTACGAAGCGAGTGATGACTTGGCGCTTGCCCACGACGGTCGCCGTCCGGCGATGAGATCACGGTAGTACGTCTCGAGCTTGGCCGCCACGCGCGGCCACGAATAGTGGTCGACGGCTGTCCGCCGGCCCTCGGCCGCCATCGTGTTGCGCAGCTCGTCGTCGTCGAGCAGCGTGCGAAGAGCATCGGCAAACCGCTCCGGGGAGCGGGCGGGGTTGACCAGGAACCCCTGCCGGCCGTCCTCCATCAGCAGCTGGAAGCCCGAGATCCGGCTGGCGGCCACGGCCCGGCCGCAGCTCATGGCCTCCAGCAGCACCATGCCGAACGAGGCCCTGTCGCAGGGCGTGCAGAAGACGTCGCCGGTGACCAGGTAGTTGGGCCGGCTGCGGTTGAGCCGGCCGGCGAAGTGCACGTAGGGCCGTGCCTCGTCGGTGATCAGCCGCTCGTACATCGGCCGCAGCGGGCCGTCCCCGACGATGATCAGGCGCACCTCGGCGCCCCTCTCCTCGAACAGCAGCTGATGCGCGCGGATCATCGTGTCGACGCCGTTTCGGGGATCGAAGCGGCCGATGAAGACGATGTTCCGGTGGTCGCCCAGCAGCTCCTCGACCGGCTCCGCGTCGGGCGAGAAATGGTCGGCGTCGATCCCGTTGGGGATCACGTCGTAGGCATACGGGAAGTAGGGCGTCAGCGATCCGATGCAGGCCTCGCTGACGCAGATCCTGCCGTCCAGCCGCTCGATCGCCGGGCGGATCAGCTCGGCCTCGATGTCCATGCCCAGCGTCTGCGGGAAGACGCTGTGAAACGTGGCCACCGACAGGGCGTCCTCGGGGGTGTTCTCGATCGCCCAGGCCGTCATCTGGGGGTTGTAGGGGGCATGCACGTGGACGACGTCGAAGCCGCGCTCGCGGAAGAACGCGCCCAGCCGCCTGCCCAGCCGCGGGCCGACCGTGTGCAGTGTCTCCGCGCCGTTGCCCCACCGCGGCACGTAGAGGCGGATGCCGGTGCCCATGCGGACGATCTCGAACGTGGGGTCGGGCACGTGCATGGCGTCGTCGACCACTCGCGGCGTCTGCAGCAGCCGGCCGGTGACGACCGTGACCTCATGGCCGAGCGCGGTCAGCTCGCGCGCCTGGCCGTCGACGTGCTCGGTGATGCCGCCCAGGGCGGGGTAGTAGAAATCGGTGACGATAGCGATCCGCACGGTCGCGGGATCCTACCGAACGGGCCTCGGTTGGCACTCTCGCCCCTAAAGTGCCAACGCGGCCGATGCCGTCGGTATACTGGCATGGATGCCGATCTACGAGTACCGATGCGACAAAGGGCACACGTTCGAGGTACTGCAGAAGTTCGCGGACGATCCACTCGATGAGTGCGAGGTGTGCGGTGCTCCGGCGCGCCGCGTGCTGCACCCGGTCGCCATCCATTTCAAGGGATCCGGCTTCTACACGACCGATTACGGGCGGGGGAAGAAGAAGGACGCCGCGGCGGCCAAGGCGGACGGCGGCTCCTCGTCGACCTCGAGCGAGAGCGGCAAGACCGCCGGTGACTCGAAGCCAGGCTCGTCCGGCGGTGAGTCGAGCGGCGGCAGCACCAAGAAGGCCGCCGAGGCCTGACCTCGGGCGTGGCGCCCGGCGTGCGACCGCCCGGACGCCGGTATCCTGAGCGGGTGTTCACGCGCCGCCGGCTTGCCATCGCGGCCGCCCTGCTCGCCGGGCTGGGGGCCCTGCTCGTGCTCCCGCTGCTGATCGTGCGGGTCAAGACCGCCAGCCGACTGAGCAGCCACCCCGAGGATGTCGCCCACCGGCAGGTGGCGCTGGTGCCGGGTGCCGGGCTGACCGCCAGCGGGCGAGTGTCCTGGTTCCTGCGCGACCGGCTGGATGCCGCCATCGATCTCTACCGGCTGGGCAAGGTGGACGGGCTGCTGCTGACCGGCGACAACCACTCGACCGCCTACGACGAGCCGTCGGCGATGCGGGACTATGCGTCGGCCGGGGCGTCCCCGCGGCCGCGATCACGCTCGACTACGCCGGCTTCAACACCTACGACTCCTGCTACCGGGCGCGGCACATCTTCGGGGTGTCCGGGGCGGTCGTGGTCACCCAGTCCTACCATCTGCCGCGCGCGGTCTACCTGTGCGAATCTGTGGGGATCGACGCCGAGGGCCTCGGCGTGGCCGACTGGGGCCACGTCCCGGCCGCCAGGATGGTGCGCTACCAGGCTCGCGAGCTGCTGGCCGATGGCAAGGCGCTGTGGGACACCGATGTCGTCGGCCGGGGCGTCCCCGCGGCCGCGATCACGCTCGACTACGCCGGCTTCA
>DATLLX010000239.1:0-28800 GCA_035537595.1 Gaiellales bacterium
CCAGCACCGCGGTCATCACCTTGGTCAGGCTGGCGATCGGCAGCGACCGGTGCTCGTGGCGCGCCAGCAGCACCCGGCCGTCCGCCGCGTCCAGCAGCACGAGGGCGCGCGCCCGGGTGCTGCTGGCGCGCCACGAGCACCGGTCGCTGCCGATCGCCAGCCTGACCAAGGTGATGACCGCGGTGCTGGGGGTGCGCGGCGGGCACCTGTCCCAGGAGCTTCGGATCCGCAAGCAGTGGCTGGGCATCGGCGGCTCCAGCATCTACCTGGTGCCGCGGCAGCGGATCACCGTGCGGATGCTGCTGTACGGGCTGCTGATGGTGTCCGGCAACGACGCCGCCAACGTGCTGGCCACCTACCGGGCCGGCTCCGTGCCCTCGTTCGTGGAGGCGATGAACGCCGAGGCGCGGCGGCTGGGACTCGACGACACCCGGTTCTCGAGCCCGTCCGGCCTACTCGACCGCGGCAACCGGTCGACCGCCTGGGACGTCGCCGACCTCGCCCGTTACCTGCTCGAGCAGCCGCTGCTGGCCGAGATCACCCGCACGAAGACGCTGTCCGCTCCCCACCATGTGACCTGGGTCAACCACAACCGGCTGCTGTTCCGGTATGCGGGCGCGAACGGGATGAAGACCGGATACACCGATGTCTCCGGGCCCTGCCTGGTGGCCTCGGCGACCCGCAAGGGGCGGACGCTGATCGCCGTCGTCCTGCACGCCAAGGGCGACGAGTTCACGGTGGCCGAGCGGATGCTCGACTGGGGCTTCGCCCACCCCGGCTGACGCGTATCATCCGGCGATGGATGCTCAACTGGACGTCGCCGGCGCCGCCGGGCGCACGGTCTCCGAGGTGATGATCCGCGGGCCGAAGACGCTGCCTGCCGCGGCCACGGTGGACGAGGCGCGGCGGCTGTTCGAGAACCCCCGCGTGCTGGTCGCACTGCTCGACGACGGCGGCCGGTACGCCGGCGAGCTCCGCAGGGACGACCTGCCGCCATCGCTCCCCGCCGAGGGGCCGGTGGGCGGGCTGGCCCGGCCCGGCGAGACGATCGGCCCCGATCGGCCGATGAGCGAGGCCCTGGAGATCATGTCCCGGCTGGACGAGGAGCGGCTGGCCGTGGTCGATCCGGACGGGGAGCTGGTCGGGCTGCTGTGCCTGAACCGCAAGCACGGGCACTTCTGCGTCGACTGACCGACTACCCGGCGGCTGCCTCGATCAGGTAGGCGACGGCGGCGGCGATCAGGACGAAACCGAGCAGGGTCTGGATGCCGCGCTCCGGCAGCCGGCTCTGCAGCCGGGCGCCGATGAAACCCCCGACGACACCCCCCACCCCCAGCGCCGCGCCCACGGCGTAGTCCGGTGCGGCGCCTGCCCAGTCGCTGTGGGAGGAGGCCAGCACCTGGAACGCCACCACCCCGACCACGGATGTGGCGAACGTCGCGGTCAGCGCCGCCGGAGCGACCGCGTAGGCCGAGTACCCGAACCACAGCAGCACCGGCGCAAGCAAGGCGCCCCCGCCGATCCCGTACAGGCCGCCGATCACCCCGACCGGGAAGGAGATCGCGACCAGCCTCGCCGGCGACGGCGGCGGGCCGTGGCGGCGCCCACCCCTGCGGCCGGCGATCAGGGAGATGCCGGTCGGGATCAGCACCACGGCCACCACGATCAGGAACGCCGTCCGGCGGTCGAGCAGGATCGTCCGCACCGCCACACCGGCCAGCACGCCGGGCACGGTGCCGGCCAGCAGCGTCCGGGTCAGCGGGCCCAGCAGATCGCTGCTGCGTCGGAACCCGAGCAGGGCCCCGGGGGCGGCGATCACGTTGTAGACCAGGTTGGTCGAGGTCACCGCGGCCACCGGCACGCCCAGCAGGCTCAGCTGCACGGGCACGAGCAGCACGGCGCCGGATACGCCGGCGGGCACCGTCAGCATGGCGATGCCCAGCGCAAGCAGCATGGCGGCGACGATGTCGACCGGTGGGGGCTCCTACCGGGGATCCAGCACGGAGGCCGAAAGCTCGCCGCTGATGTTCCCGCCCGATATCACCACGGCGACGCCGTTGGCGCCGCTGACGTCGAGCCGCCCGGACAGCAGCGCGGCGACGCCGACCGCGCCCCCGGCCTCGGCCGCCAGCTTCGCCCGTTGATAGAGGAAGCGGGTGGCCTCGGCGATGGCGTCCTCGTCGACCAGCACCACCTCGTCGACCAGCCGCGAGCAGATCTCATGGCACAGCTCCCCGGCGATCGGCGCCTTGAGGGCGTCGGCGATCGTCGGCCCGGGCACCATCGACACCGGCCCGCCCTGCTCCAGGGCATCGTGCATCGCCGATGCCAGCTCCGGCTCGACACCGATCATCCGCACATGCGGCCGTAGCTCCTTCACGGCAGTTGCGATCCCCGAGATCAGCCCGCCGCCGCCGATCGGCACGATCACCACGTCCAGCTCGGGTACCTGGTCGACCAGCTCCAGCCCCACCGTGCCCTGGCCGGCGATCACCATCGCGTCGTCGTAGGGATGGATGATCACCCGCCCGGTGGCCTCGGCGATCTCCCGCATCCGCCGCAGCGCCTCGACCGAGTCGGCCGACTCCAGGTCGACCTGGGCCCCATAGCCGCGGGTGGCGGCGACCTTCGGCGGGCTGGCGTCCGCCGGCATCAGGATCAGCGCGTCGACCCCCAGGTCGCGGGCGGCGACAGCAAGCGCCTGCGCGTGATTGCCCGCCGAGATCGCGATCACACCGCGCTCCCGCTCCTCCGCCGACAGCGCCCGCATCCGGTTGAACGCCCCCCGCGGCTTGAACGCGCCGACGCGCTGGAACAGCTCGGCCTTCAGCCAGACCGGGGCGCCGGCCCGCTCGCTGAGCGTGGCCGAGGAGAAGCTGGGCGTGACGTGCACCCGGCCCTCGATCGCCCGGGCAGCGGCCATGACGTCATCGAGCGTGGGCAGTGCGGCGATCGAGGCCATCGGCCGATGGTAAAGCCCGGCGGCAGCGGCGTCCACCGGCCTCGGTGGCTGCGATCAGGCGGGGCGCTCCCAGACCAGCGGGAACAGCGGGTGATCCATTGCCGATCCGACCGGCAGCTGCTCGGTCAGCCCGGGGAACTCCGGCGACGTCTTCCAGGCCCGCGGCGCATGGGTCACGTCGTCGCCCATGAAGCGCAGCGAGAACGCCCGCCGCCGCGTCTCCGACCCGCCGGCGGCGTGCAGCGTCAGCATGTGGAAGAACACGGCATCACCGGGCTCGAGCTCCCAGCCGAGGATCGGGAAGCTGTCCCGGTCGGCGTCGATGTCGGGCAGGTCGGCCAGGCTGCCCTCCGGAAACCAGCGCGCCTCGCTGTCCATGAACGTGCGCGGCATCAGCCACGGGCCCAGATGCGATCCGGCGACGAACTCGAGCGTCGATTCTCGCGGCACCCGATCCACCGGCATCCACATGCTGCAGGTCATCCGGCCCTCGATGTTGTAGTACGGCTGATCCTGGTGCCAGGGGGTGGGCTGGCGCGTGCCGGGCTCCTTGACCAGCACGTGGTCGTGGAACAGGCGCACCCGATCCGCGCCCATCAGCTCGCCGGCGATGCCGGCGGCCGGCGACTCGCGGATGAACCGTTCGAACTGGGGGATCTGCTGCCAGGTGCAGAAGTCCTCGAAGAAGCGGCCGTCCCCGTCCCGGCTGGCCACCAGCGCCCGCGGGCTGGGATGGGCGAGATCGTGCTCGATGCCGTCGGCGGCCAGCGCCACCAGCTCCGGATCGAAGGCTCCGCGCATGCACACGGCGCCGTCGCGCCGGAAGGCGGCGGCCAGGACCGGCGTGACCGGGGCGAGCTGCTTCACGCGGCCAGTCTACGCGCGCCGGCGCTGCCGGTACGCGCGTGTCTTGCGCCGGTTGCCGCAGATCTCCATCGCGCACCAGGATCCGGACAGGTTCTTCGACCGGTCGTAGAACGCCCAGTGGCAGCCGTGGTTGCGGCAGGCCTTGAGCCGCCGCCAGGTGCCGTCCAGCATCGCGGCGTGCGCCGCCGCCAGGATCCGGCCGAAGGCGCCGTCGACGCCGCCGGCCCGCGGCTGGAGCTCCAGCCGCCCCCCGTCGCGAACGCCGAGGGTGAGGCCGGCCCGGTCGGCGGCCGGGCCGATCACCCTCGACGGATCGGCCGCGCCCGCTTCGCCGGCGTTCGCCATCAGCAGCCGCCGCAGCGCCTCCCGTAGCTCCCGCGCCCGCTGGGCGTCCTGGCCGGTGACCCGCGCCCGGGAGCTGATCAGCTCGTGCTGCGTGAGCCAGATCCGCAGCCCGGCGGCGTCCTCGATCGCATCCTGGCCCGATTCCAGATTCGTGGTGTTGACCAGCGCCTGCACCAGGCGCAGCGGCCCTGGGGCCGGGCTGCGGCCGCCCGGCAGGTGATTCCAGGGCTCGGGCCCGAGGTGCTTCGACACCCTGCAAATGATACCGGCTGCCGACACTGGCATAATCATTTTGCCGGTGTCGACGTCGCTCAGAACCGAAGCCCGCCGCCTGGCGGCGCCGATCCGCGTCGCCCGTGCGCGGGTGGCCGCACGCCGCGGCCCGGCAGCCCTGGTGGCGGTCAGCGTGGCCGTCGCCGCCGCGCTCCTGCTGGGCGTCCAGGGAGGCGCCTCGGCAGCGTCGCAGCAGACGGTCAGCCGGACGATCGCCGCGCTGGCACCGGAGGCGCGGGCGATCCGCCTGGTCGCGGTCGGCACGCCCGGCTCGGGCGCCGGTGCCGATCTCGACCCCCGGGCCACCGCGGCGCTGCACCGGCTGACGCCGGCGCCCCTGGTGCGCACGGCGCTGCTGCCGCTCTCCCGGATCGGTGGGACGACCATCTCCCCTGCGGCGATCGACGCGGTTGGCCGGTGGGTGACGTTGCGCAGCGGGCGGCTGCCCGAGCGCTGCGATCCGCAGCTGTGCGAGGTCATCCGCGTTGCGGGCGAGACACCGAAGCAGCTGGCCGGGCCGGGAATCCGGCTGCAGGTGGTCGGTGAGGGCGTGCTCAGCTCGGCGCTGCCGTTCGGATCGGCCGACAACGTCGGCGCCAGCGCCGGCAACCGCAAGACTGCCCCGCTGCTGCTGGCCGGCGACGTCGCCGGGCTGCTGTCGATCCCGGCCTTCTCCAGCGCCTACCGCACGCTCGGCTGGGTGGCGCCGCTGCAGCCCGACAGCATCCGGCCCTGGCAGATCGCCGGCCTCCTGGAGCGCAGCGCCGAGGCCCAGTCGAGCCTGGCGGCGACCGGCGTCGACTTCCGGCTGACCGCGCCCGAGCGGCAGCTGGTGGCCGCCCGTTCGGCGAGCACGGCTGCCGAGCGGCGGCTGCAGCTGGTCGGTGGAGAGGCCGCGGCGCTGCTCCTGGCCTTCCTGCTGCTGACGGCGTTCACCATCCGCCGCGGCCTGACCGCGGAATGGGAGCGCCTCGAGCGGCGGGGCGCCCGCCGCTCGCAGCTGTGGCTGTTCGCGCTCACCGAGAGCGCCGCCGTCACGCTGCCGGGGGTGGCCGTCGGCTGGCTGCTGGCTGTGGTCTCGACGGCGGTGATCGCCCACTGGGCCTCGTTGCCGGTGCGGGCGACGCTCTCCGACTCGCTGCTGACCTGGCCGGCCGCCGGCCTTGCGCTGGCCGGCTGGGCGATCGCCACCCTGGTGCTGCTGGCCGCCCTGCGGCCCCCTGCGGTGGTCAGGGTGGGGCCGCTGCAGGCCGCCGACCTGCTGGCCGCGGGCGCGCTGGCGGCGCTGCTGCTGGCGGCCGGCCGCAGCTCCAGCACCGCCGCGCTGGCGGCCGAGCCGGATCCTCTGCTGGCCATGCTGCCGGTGCTGGTCGCGCTGCTCGCCGCCCTGCTGATCGGCCGGCTGCTGCCGCCGCTGCTGCGGCTGGCCGGACGCCGCTCCGGAGGACTGCCGCTGGCCGGACGGCTGGCCGTGATCACGCTCGCCCGCGCACCGGGCCGGGCGGCTGCGGCGGCCGCCTTCCTGGTGGTCAGCCTGGGCCTGGCGCTGTTCGCGGCCAGCTACCGCCAGACCCTCGTCCAGGGGCAGCGCGACCAGGCCGACTTCGCCGTCCCCGTGGCCGCCATCGCCTCCTCGGGTGCGCGCCTGGTGCCGCCGCTGGAGGCGGCGCCGGCGGCCCGCTTCGCCGCCCTTCCGGGCATCGGACAGGCACTGCCCGTCGACCGGATCCCGGCCACCGCGCCGTCCTCCGGCGGGCCGCCGGCGGCGGTCGACGTGATCGGCGTCCCACCCGGCGGGCTGGACTCGATCAGTTGGCGGGAGCGGCCGACCGGCGCCCAGGGCGACCTCTCCGCCGGCCAGGCGCGGCTCAGGGGGGTGCCGCTGCCGGCCGGGGCCCGGCGCCTGTCGATGCGCGTCCAGCCGGCCGGCCGGGTCGACGTCAGCCTGTCCCTGCGCACCCCTGCGGGAGGCTTCGTCTCGGTGTCCCTGACCGGGCCGGCGGCCGAGCTGGCCGCACCGATCCCGGCCGCCGCGCAGGGTGGCCAGCTGATCGCGTTGCGCGTCACCCGGCGGGCGGCAGGGGCGCTCTCGGACGAGCATCAGGGCGCGGAGGGGTCGGGCAGCACCGGACAGGCCGGAGCGCTGCGGCTGGGACCGCTGCGCTCGGATGCCGGCAGTGTCACCGGATGGCAGGGCTTCGTGGCCCGCGGAGTCCTGGCCTCGCCGCGCGCCGCCGGCGGTGGCGTGGTTGTCCGGTATGCGCTGGTCGGAGGCACCGGCGGCGTGCTGCGGCCGGCCCAGGCCACCGACGGCCGGCCGATCCCGGTGATCGTGTCGCCCGACCTGGCGGGGCGGGCGGCCGGCGACCTGGTGCAGCTGAGCCTCCCCGGCCGCCAGCTGGCGGCCCGGATCGTCGGGGTGGCCGAGCGGTTCCCGACGGTGCCGGCCGGCCGCGGGTTCGCCGTCGCCGACGGCACCACGCTCGAGACGGCGCTGAACGCCGATGCCCCGGGGACGGCGGTGCCCTCGGAGGTATGGCTTGCCGGTGCCGGGGGCGACGGCCTGGGACGGGCACTTCGGGCGCCGCCGTTCGACGTGCTCGACGTCCGGGTGCACGACGAGGAGCTGCGGCGGCTGGAGGCCGATCCGCTGGCCCGCGGCGCCGAGATCACGCTGCTGGCCGCGGCGGCTCTGGGCATGGCACTGGCGATCGGCGGCCTGCTGCTGACCACGCAGGGCGGCGTCACGGATGAGCGATCCACGCTCTACGACCTGGAGGCCCAGGGGGTCGCCCCGGCGACGCTGCGGCGCCAGATCCGGCTGCGATCGGCGCTGGTGGCGGTTCTGGGAGCGATCGGAGGCCTGGCCATGGGGCTCGTCCTCGCCCACTTCACGGTGCAGCTGGTAACCATCTCGGCCGGCGCCGAGCCGCCCGACCCGCCGCTGCGGGGGGCGGGCGCGACCCTGCTTCTGGCTGCCATGCTCGCCGTGTACGCCGCCGGCTCGGCCGTTGCCGTTCTCTTGCCCACCGCCCGGGCGCTCCGCGAGCCCGCGCCCCTGCGACCGACGGGGGACCTGCCGTGACCGCGGTCGACGTCCGCGACCTGTTCCGCGTCCACCGCACGGAGGAAGGCGACGCCGCAGCGCTCCAGGGGTTGACGCTGCAGGTCGCGGCCGGCGAGATCGTCACGGTGCTCGGCCCCAGCGGGTCGGGCAAGAGCACGCTGCTGCGATCGCTGGCGGCGCTCGAGCCGCCCTCGGCCGGCGTCGTCCTGGTGTTCGGCCGGGATGTGGGGCGGATGGCGGCCCAGGAGGCGTCGCGCTACCGGGCAGCCGAGGTGGGGATCGTCGACCAGCACTACGACCGCGCGCTCTCGCCGGACCTGTCCTGCGAGCAGATCGTCGCCCTGCAGCCGGCGCTGCTGGGGATCCCGGAGCGCGAACGCCATGCCCGGGCGGGCGAGCTCCTGGCGCGCGTCGGGCTGGCCGGCGCGGCCGGATCGCGGCCCGACCGGCTGTCCGGGGGCGAGCGGCAGCGGGTGGCCGTCTGTGCGGCGCTGGCCCACCGCCCCCGGCTGCTGCTCGCAGACGAGCCGTCCGGCGAGCTCGACGCCGCCAGCGCGGCCGGCGTCTACGCCCTGATCCGCGAGCTCGCCCATGAGGCAGGCACGACGGTGGTGCTGGTCAGCCACGACCCCGGCTCGGTCGAGATCGCCGACCGCGCGGTGCGGATCCGCGATGGCAGGGTGGCCGAGGAGGTGCGGCGGGACGGCCGGGAGTGGGCGGTGATCGGCCACGGCGGCTGGGTGCGGATACCGCCGGCCATGCTGGTGGAGGGCGGCTTCGCAGATCACGCCCGGATCGAGCGGGACGACGGCGGGCTGGCGCTCCGTCCCGAGGCCGGCGGCGCGCCCGCCGCGCCCGCCCAGCCGGCGACTGCCGGCCCAGCGGCCGCAGATGCCGGCGAGGCGGCGCGGCTGCGCGGAGTCTCGGTCAGCTTCGGCTCGCGCATGGTGCTCGACTCGCTGACCGCCGGCTTCCGGTCGGCACGGCTGACGGTGGTCAGCGGCCGGTCGGGCAGCGGCAAGAGCACCCTGCTGGCGGTGCTGGCCGGTCTCCAGCCGCCCGACTCGGGCACCGCAGAGGTGATCGGACAGCCGCTTGCCGGGCTCGACCGCAGCGCGCTGGCGGCGTTTCGCGCTCAGTCGGTCGCCTTCGCCGGGCAACAGCCCGGCCTGTCGGGCTTCCTGACGGCGACCGAGAACATCGTGGTCGCGCTGGCCGTCCGCGGGATCGCCGACGGGGAGGCCGGCCGGCGGGCGGCGATCGAGCTGCGGCGGCTGGGGCTCGACCACCGGGCCGGGCAGCTGGTCGAGCGGCTGTCGGCGGGGGAGCGGCAGCGGGTGGCGATCGCGCGCGCCCTGGCCGCGGGGGCACCGCTGGTGCTGGTCGACGAGCCGACATCGCGCCTCGACCAGGCATCGGCCGAGCTGGTCGCGGCCGCCCTGGCCGGCGCGGCCGCGGAGACCGGCGCTGCCATCGTCTGCGCCACCCATGACCCGCTGCTGATCGGGCGGGCCGGTGAGGTGCTAGAGCTAGGCCAGCTCCCGGACTGAGCCGGCGAACGCGTCGACGTCGGCCTCTCGCGTGTCCCACGAGCACATCCACCGAACGACGTGCTCGGCCTCGTCCCAGACGTAGAACGGATACCGCTCCTGCAGCGGAACGATGGCCGCCGCCGGGAGCCGCGCGAACACGGCGTTGGACTCCACCGGGTGGACGACCTCAACCCCGGGGACGCCGGCGACCCCGTCCGCCAGCCGGCGGGCCATCGCGTTGGCATGCCGGGCGCTGCGCAGCCACAGGTCGTCGTCCAGCAGCGCAAGCAGCTGGGCGGAGACGAACCGCATCTTCGAGTTGAGCTGCATCGACTGCTTGCGGATGTAGAGGTAGTCGCGGGCCATCCCGGGGTCGAGGAACACCACCGCCTCGCCGCCCATCAGGCCGTTCTTGGTGCCGCCGAAGCTGAGCACGTCGACCCCGGCGCCGGCGGTCAGCGCCCGCAGGTCGCAGCCGAGAGACGCTGCGGCGTTGGCGATGCGGGCTCCGTCCACGTGCAGCAGCAGCCCGTTCGCGTGGCAGAACGAGGCCAGCCCGGCCAGCTCCTGCAGCGAGTAGACGGTGCCCAGCTCGGTGGCCTGGGTGATGCTGACCGCCCGCGGCTGGACGCGGTGCTCGTCGCCGATCCCGACCAGACGGCGCTCCACCAGCGCCGGCGTCAGCTTGCCGTCCGTGGTCGCCACGTCGATCAGCTTGGCGCCGGTGAAGCGCTCCGGCGCCCCGCACTCGTCGGTGTTCACGTGGGCCGTCTCGGCGCAGATCACGGCCTGATGCGGCCGCAGCAGGGCGGACAGCCCGGTGACGTTGGCGCCGGTGCCGTTGAACACAGGGAAGGCGGCCACGTCGCCCAGCAGCTCGCGGAACCGCTGCTCCAGCCGCTGCGTCCAGGGATCGTCGCCGTAGGCCGCGACGTGCCCGGTGTTCGCAGCGCCGATCGCCTCCAGCACCGCCGGGTGGATGCCCGCGTGGTTGTCGCTGCCGAAGCTGACGGTGGCGGTGGTCGTCATCCCGCGCAACGGTAGCGGGCACATCGATCAACTACCATCGCTCGCCATGACCGACCCCGGCGAGCTGATGACAGGATTCCCACCGGGGGGCGACCGGCTGGTGACGCTCGAGAACTGGACGTCGACGCCGCACCTGCGGTGGGGGTTCCAGCACGTCCGCGAGCTCGTCCCCACCGCCCGCATCGACCGCGGCGACGGCGATGTGCACCGGCTCGATCCCGACCTGCGGGAGCTGGGTGCGATTCCGGTACGACGGCCGGACGGCGGTGCGGCCACCGTGGACGAGGTGGTGGCCGAGAGCTTCACCGACGGGCTGATCGTGCTGCACCGGGGCCGGATCGTCACCGAGCGCTACGAGAACGGGATGACCCCCGCCACCCCCCACCTGCTGCAGTCGGTGTCCAAGTCGTTCGCCGGCGTGCTGGCCGGGATCGTCGCCGAGCGCGGGCAGTTGGACGTCGACGGCCTCGTCACCGACCACGTCAGCGACCTGGCCGGGAGCAGCTTCGAGGGCGCCACCGTCCGCGACGTGCTCGACATGCGGACCGGCACGGCCTACGACGAGACCTACACCGACCGCGACGCCGACGTCTGCATCACCGAGCAGCTGGGCGCCTGGCGGCCGGCCCGGCCGGGGCGCACGGCCGTCAACCTGTACGAGCAGATCGCCCAGCTCGAGAACGACGGCCCGCATGGCGTGGCCTTCCGCTACCGCTCGATCCTGACCGACCTGCTGGGCTGGATCCTCGAACGCTCCACCGGCCTGCGCTACGCCGACCTGCTCAGCCGCGAGCTGTGGTCGAAGCTGGGCGCCGAGCAGGATTCCGAGATCACCATCCACCGGGGCGTGACCATGCCGTCGGGCGGGATGTCGGCGACCCTGCGCGACCTGGCCCGGTTCGGCCAGATGATGCTGCAGGGCGGGCAGCTGGGCGGCCGGCGGATCGTCCCCGAGGCCTGGGCGCTCGACTCGCGGACCGGCGACGCGGCGTCGCGCGCGGCGTTCGAGCAGGGCGAGCTGCGCAAGGACATGCCGGGGTGGCTGTACCGCAGCAAGTGGTGGGTGCAGGACGCCGAGCGGGGCATCCACATGGCGCTCGGCATCCACGGCCAGACGATCTGGCTGCACCCTCCGGCCGACGTGGTCTGCGTCAAGCTCTCGACCTGGCCGACCGCGCTCGACGACCCGGTGGAGGCGCTCACACGGAGCGCATTCGAGGCGATCGTCGAGCGGTTGCGGCAGGAGGGCTGAGCCGGCAGGCGGGCTACGCGGCCTGGATCATGGTGGGCCGGCCGGCCGACCACATCTCGACGACCCGGTTCCGGATCTGCTCGAGCACATGGTCGATCTGCTCGCCCTCGAGGGCGACGTAGGCCTCGATCTGGGCGCCGAAGGCGCGGGTGGTGTCGAGCGCCCTGAGCTCGCCCAGGACGTCGAGATTTCGGCTCAGGATGTGCAGGGCTGCGGGATTCACGGCGGCCTGGACGGCCATCCGGTCAAGGGTGGCGTTCATCTCTACTCCGATTGCATGGCGGGCGATCACGATGTCTGCAGCTTGCCCGCCGGCAAAACCGGCCGCCAGGGGGTTAACCCGACCCGGCGGGTCGGCTCTCACCACTCTTTTGCGGTATGCGATGCTGCCGAGATGGCGATCACCGCGCTGCCCCTGATCGACGCCCGCGGCACTCCCCGCCAGCTCGGCCGGGCCATCGGCGAGGGGGCGCGGGAGCAGGTGCGGCGAGCGGTCGGACACTTCCAGGAGACGTTCGAGTGGTGGGCCGGGATGACGTTCGACGAGGCCCGCCGGCGCGCACTGGCGCTGGCGCCGCACGCCCGCGGCGCGCTGCGCGGCGCGCTGGAGGAGCTTGCAGGCACGGCCGAGGGCGCCGGAGTGGCGGTCGAGGATCTGCTGGTGCTGAACTGCGGCGAGGAGCTGACCTGCTCCGTGGTGCCGGTGGCGGAGCGCTGCACCTCCCTGGCCATGTCCCGCCCCGGCCGCACGGTGGTCGCCCACAACGAGGACTGGTCGGAGAGCGACATCGAGAACCTCGTGCTGGTGCGGCTGACGAGCTCCGACGGCAGCTCGGTGCTGTCCGCCACGGCCGCCGGATACCTGCCCGTCACCGGGATGAACTCCCACGGCATCGCCACCGGCGCCGACACCGTGTACGGCACCGACGAGCGCGCGGGCATCCCCAACTCCCTGATCAGCCGCTGGGCCCTCGACGCCCCGACGCCGCAGGAGCAGCGTAGGCGCTCGGCGGTGGACGGCCGCTCGCGGGGCGCCAACCGGTTGTGTGGCCAGGCCGGGGGCACGATCTGGAACGTCGAGACGTCGGCCACCCGGGTGGCCGTGCGGAAGGCTGGCCAGGGCGAATGGCTCGCCCACACCAACCACTACCTGGAGCCTGAGCTGGCGGATCTCGAGGGGTCGTCCTCTCCCGGCTCCCGCCACCGGCTGCGGCGGGCGCAGCAGCTGATCGCCGAGGCCTGGGAGCAGGGACACGAGCCGGCGGACATCGCGGCCCGGGTGCTGCGCGACCACGAGGGCGCTCCCCGCTCGGTCTGCGCGCACCCGATCGAGGACGACGCCTCGCACGGGCCCACGGTCGCCAGCATGATCTGGGAGCTCGAGGAGCGGCTGATGCACGTCTGCGCCGGCCGGCCGTGTGAGCAGCCCTACAGCAGCGTTCGCCTGTAGGCCAACGCCCCGCCGCGACGGTTCCCGAAGTCCCGCCCGCGGGTACCTGCGCGGCGGTGCCCCGATGACGGACAGCTCCCCCCGACGTGCCGACGGCTACGCGCCGATCCGCGATTACGCGGCCATCGGCGATGGCAGGACGGTTGCGCTGATCGCCCGCGACGGCTCGATCGACTGGCTGTGCCTGCCCAATCTCGACTCGCCCAGCGTGTTCGGGGCACTGCTCGACGCACGGCGGGGCGGCCGGTTCGTGCTGGCCCCCGCCGGCCCCTCTCGGGTGGAGCGCAGGTACGTGCCGGGCACCAACGTGCTCGAGACCACGTTCCGCACCTCCGACGGAGCAGCCCGGGTGACCGACGCCCTCACCCTGCCGGGGGCCGGGCTGCCACCCCTGCGCGAGCTGGTACGCCGGGTGGAGGGGATCTCCGGCGACGTGCGGATGGCCTGGCGGTTCGAGCCGCGATTCGGCTATGGCAGGGTGGCCCCCCGGATCGCGCGCCGGCAGCGCGCCCTGATCGCGACCAGCGGCGGCGAGGCGCTGGCGGTGTCGTCGTGGGATGCCGGCGACCCGCGGATCGAGGGTGCTGCGGCGGGGGCCGAGTTCACCGTCAGCGAGGGCGGCAGCGCCATGATCGTCCTGGCCACGGCGACCCAGGAGCCGGTGGTGCTCCCCGGCCGGGCCGCCGTCGAGCGGCGGCTGGCGGACACAATCGAGTTCTGGCAGGGATGGACCGGCAAGCGGCGCTACGAGGGCGCATGGAGCGAGGCCGTGCTGCGCAGCGCCCTGGTGCTGAAGCTGCTCGCCTACGCGCCGTCGGGTGCCATCGCCGCCGCCGCCACGACGTCGCTGCCCGAGCACCCGGGCGGCCAGCGCAACTGGGACTACCGGTTCTCGTGGGTGCGCGACGCCGCGTTCACCCTGGCGGCCCTGCTGTCGCTCGATTCCGACGAGGAGGCGACCACCTTCCTCTGGTGGCTGCTGCAGGCGTCGCAGCGCACTCACCCGCGCCTCGACGTGCTGTACCGGCTGGACGGCGGCACCGGGACGCGCGAACGCGAGCTCGAGCTGGAGGGCTACGGCGGCGCCCGGCCGGTGCGGATCGGCAACGGGGCGGCAAGCCAGCTGCAGCTGGGTATCTACGGCGAGCTGCTGGAGGCCGCCCTGCTGCACGTGTCCGCCCATGGCAGGCTCGACCGCGACTCGGGCCGGCGGATCGCGGAGATCGCGACGCTGGTCTGCTCGCTGTGGCGGCAGCCCGACCTGGGGATCTGGGAGGTGCGCAGCGACCCCCGGCACTTCACCCACTCGAAGATGCTCTGCTGGGTCGCCCTCGACCGGGCGCTGCGGCTGGCCCAGAACGCCATCCCCGGCACTCGAGCGCCGCTCTGGCGGCACACCGCCGATCAGATCCGGGACTTCGTGGAGCACCGCTGCTGGTCGGAGGAGAAGCGCTCCTACGTGCGCGCCCAGGGCTCGAACGAGGTCGATGCCAGCCTGCTGCTGTCGGGGGTGGTCGGATTCACAGACCCCGGCGGACGGCGGGCCCTGGGCACGATCGCCGCCATCCGCCGCGAGCTGGCCCACGGACCGCTGCTGCACCGGTACCGGGGCGACGACGGCCTCCCCGGCGACGAGGGAGCCTTCCTCGCCTGCTCGTTCTGGCTGGTCGACGCGCTGGCCCGGGCCGGCCGCGTCGACGAGGCGGCCGAGCTGATGGACGAGCTCGTCTCTCTGGGCAACGACGTCGGCCTGTACTCGGAGGAGATCGATCCCTCGTCTGGCGCCTTCCTGGGCAACATGCCCCAGGGGCTGACCCACCTGGCGCTGGTGAACGCCGCCGTCTCGATCTCGAGGGCGGCGGCATGAACCTGCTCGCCGCGCTGGCCGGGGGCTTCGTCGGTACGCTGGTGATCACCACACTGCTGCAGCTGGCGACCGAGCTGCGGCTGACCCGGGTCGACATCCCGTTTCTGCTCGGCACCGCGTTCACCGAGGAGCGCGACGAGGCGAAGGCGGTCGGCTACGCCATCTATGCGCTGGCCGGGGTCGCCTTCTCGGTCGTCTACTGGGCCGTGTTCTCGGCCCTCGGCCAGGCGTCGTGGTGGCTGGGCCTGCTGTTCGGCCTGCTGCACGGGCTGTTCCTGGGCGCCGTGGTGATGAACATCCTGCTGCCCGCCGTGCACCCCAGGATGGGCTCGTCGTCGAGCGCGGCCAACGACGGCTCGCTGATCGAGCCGCCCGGATTCATGATGCTCAACTACGGCGCCCAGACGCCCGCAGTGTCGCTGGTGGCGCACGCGGCCTACGGCGCGATCGTGGGCTGGTTCATCGCCGCCGCCGGCTGAGGCCCGCGCACGCGAAGCGGCGCCGACGCCCGCTCGGCATCGGCGCCCAGCGGCGCGGTCACCTGCTCCAGCGGCCTGCGCTCGGCGGGGAGGCCGAACACCGCGTCGACCGCGGCGGCGGCCGCCATCAGCGCGGCGGCCGCCAGGTACCCGAGGAACAGCAGGTGCCGGTCGCCGGTGTCGATCAGGTAGGCGAACAGGGTCGGGGCGACGAAGCCGCCGGCCATGGTCGCCAGGGCGTAGAAGAACGCCACGGCCATGCCCCGCAGTTCGAGCGGGAAGACCTCGCTGATCGTCAGGTAGGCGCCCGCCGCCCCGGCCGAGCCGACGAAGAAGGCGGCCGACCACGCTGCGGTGATCGCCCACGGTGAGCGCGACGGGTCGGTGAACAGCCAGCCGGAGAGCACTAGCAGTGCGGCCGAGGCGGCGTAGCAGGAGGCGATCATCGGCGTCCGCCCGATCCGGTCGAACAGCCGCCCCAGCAGCAGCGGGCCGAGGAAGGCCGCCATCGACATCGGGACCAGGAACACGGCGACGTGGCCGTCCACCTGGCCGTAGAACTCGGTCAGGATCAGCGGGTAGGTGAAGAACACGGCGTTGAAGAAGAACGCCTGGGCGACCATCAGGCTGAAGCCGAGCAGCGCCCGCCGCCGGTAGCGGCGCAGCATGGTGCGTAACAGCACGTCGAAGCCGATGCTCTCCCGCTGGCGGATGGCGATGGTGTGCTCGTGGCCGCCGTGGCCGCCTGGCCTGCCGTACTCGCGCTCGAGGCCGTCCACCACGTCCGCCGCGTGGTCGGCCCGCCCGTGCACCATCAGCCAGCGCGGGCTCTCCGGCACCAGCCGGCGAAGCAGGATGATGCCGACCCCGAGCAGGCCGGCGACGCCCAGGGCGACGCGCCAGCCGACGTCGTGCGGCAGCACCTTGGGATCGAGCAGCACGAACGACAGCGCGGCCCCCGCGGTGGCTCCCAGCCACCAGGCACCGTTCACCAGCAGGTAGGCGTACCCGCGCACCCGGGGCGGCACCAGCTCACCGATCACCGCGTTGATGGCCGCGTACTCGCCGCCGATGCCGAAGCCGGCGGCGCACCGGAAGATCACGAACGTCCACAGGTTGAAGCTGGTGGCGGTGGCCAGGGTGGCCAGCAGATAGACCGAGACCGTGATCAGGAACACCCGCTTGGGCCCCAGCCGGTCGTTCAGGTACCCGAACAGCAGCGCCCCCGCCACCGCGCCGATCAGGTACAGAGAGGCGGCGATGCCGACCCCGGTGCTGGACAGGCCGAGCGACTCCTCGCTGATGATCCGCGCACCCAGCGTCCCGGCGACCGTGACCTGCAGGCCCTCGATGATCCAGATCGAGCCCAGCGCGACCAGCACCAGGACGTGCCAGCGGCCGAACCGCAGGCCGTCCAGCCGGCCCGGCACCGAGCTCTCCACCACCTCCAGCCACGCATCGCCGTCGTCGCGACGCCGCGGGAAGGGCAGAAGCTCCTGCATGCCGGGGGAGTTCCCAGCGGCGCCGCGGCGCACACCGGCCGAGGCCGCCCGCGGGTAGGGTTCCGCTCATGAGGTCGCGGGCTGCCGTGGGGGTGATCGTCGCGGCGCTGTTCGGCGGCGTGATCGCCGCCACGCCGCCGGATCAGGCGCCGTCGCCGGGCGCCCGCAGCGGTGGGGCCGTCGAGACCCAGCAGGGCCGGCTGGGAGCCCCGGTCGTGATCCTGCCCGAGGCGGCCGGGCAGCGCTGAGCGAGCGCTCGGTGAGCCCGGAGGCCGGGTGCGCGGGCGGGATCCTCTAGGCGGCGCGCGTCTCGCGCATCAGGGCGTCGAGCGTAATCGCGGCCTGTGCCAGCAGCTCTGCGGTCGTCGCGTCGCGCTCCTTGCGCCATCGCCGGCGTGCGAACCAGCCCTGGTCGCGGTCGCCGGCCAGCTGGGCGGCGATCCGGGCCCGGTGGGCGAGGGCCATGATCCGCATCACCGCGGGCGCCGTGCGGTTGGTGTCGACAACCAGGGCGAACTGCTCCATCACCTCGGCGTACTCCTCGTCCCCCAGCCCGACACGCGGGCGCAGCTCGTCGAGCGCATCGGCGATGAACACCCAGTTCTCCTCGGCGCGCTCGTAGGCGGCGCTCGCCGCGTACGCAAGAGAGAGGTCGACCTCGCCCATCGAATGAGTATCGGCGTTTCGCGGCCGCTGCTTGAGCCAACCGACCGCCTTGCCCGAGCCGGCTGCCCGGCCGCTCTGGTACACCTTGCAGCGTGCCGGCAGACGTCGTCCTCGCCCTCGATCAGGGAAGCTCGAGCACTCGCTGCGTGGCGTACGGCGCGGGGCTGCGGATGGTCGGCTCGGCGTCCCGTAAGGTTTCGACCCGCCGGCCGGGCCCGGGGATGGTCGAGCACGACCCCGACGAGCTGCTGGACGGCGTGCTGGAGGCGATCGCGGAGGTGCGCCGGCAGCTGCCCGGCAGCGTTGCCGCGCTGGGCATCGCCGACCAGACCGAGTCGTTCCTGCTCTGGGAGCGAGACGGCGGTCGGGCCTCGACGCCGATCCTGAGCTGGCAGGACCAGCGGGCCGCGGGCATCTGCGACGAGCTGGCCGGCCAGCCGCAGGCGGCATCCATCGCCGAGCGCACGGGCCTCGGTCTCGACCCCACGTTCTCGGCGCCCAAGCTGGCCTGGCTGTTCGGGGCCGATCCGGTGCTGCGGCGCCGTGCCGAGGCCGGAGAGCTGGCCTTCGGGGACATCGCCTGCTGGCTGGCATGGCATCTGAGCGGCGGCGCCGGGCACGTCACCGAGCCGTCGAACGCCTGCCGCTCGCTGCTGGTCGACCTCGACTCGCTGGAGTGGGACGAGGGCCTGCTCGACCTGTTCGGCGTGCCCGCGGCCGTGCTGCCGGAGATCCGCCCGTCCGACGGTTCGGCCCTGATCACGGCCGGCGACGCGGTCGGCTTCGCGGCGCCGATCGCGGCCATGCTGGGCGACCAGCCGGCCGCGCTCTACGGCCAGGGGTGCACCGAGCCGGGGATGGCCGCGCTGACGCTGGGGACGGGCGCGTTCCTGTGGCTGAACGCCGGGGCCGAACGGCCGCGGCCGCCGGCCGGGGTGCTGGCGACGGCGGCCTGGCAACGGGCCGGCGCGGGTGTCACCTACGCGCTGGAGGCGTTCTGCGCGAACGCAGGCAACGCGCTGGGCATGCTCGGAGACATGGGGCTGGCGCCCGCCGGCAGCAGCGCCGCACCGCCGGACTGGGCCGGCCCTCACCCGATCGTCGTGCCCGCGCCGTCGGGCCTGGGCACGCCGCGCTGGCACGGCGAGGACCGGATCACCGTGCTCGATGCCAGCAGCGCGACGACACGGGGCGACCTGGCGGCAGCCTGGCTGGCCGGCGTCGCCCACCAGATCGCCGACGCTCTCGAGGCCGCGGGCGGCACCGGGGTGATCCGGGTCGGCGGCGGGCTGGCGGCGCACGACGGGCTGCTTCAGGCCGTGGCCGACCTGTCCGGGCGGTCGCTCGAGGTGGCGGCCGACCTCGAGGCGACCGCCCGAGGGATCGCCGCACTCGCCGCGCAGTCAGCGGGAGCCGGCGGGGGCGCGGGGGCCGCCACCATCGCCCGGAGGGTCGAGCCCCGCCTCGACGACCGCGGCCGCTCACGCGAGCGGGCACGATGGGCCGCCGCTCTCGACGTGCACGTCCAGGCCCAGGCAGAGGCGTGAGCGAGGGCGCGCTCAACCCGGCAGCGCGGGCGGCGGCGGTGGAGCGGCTGGCCCGCGAGCGGCTGGACGTGCTGGTGGTGGGCGGCGGGATCACCGGCGCCGGCATCGCGCTGGACGCTGCCACCCGCGGGCTGTCGGTCGCGCTGGTCGAGGCCGGCGACCTGGCGCTGGGCACCTCCAGCCGGTCGAGCAAGCTGATCCACGGCGGCCTGCGCTACCTGGAGATGCTGGACTTCGGGCTGGTGCGCGAGGCGCTGCGCGAGCGGCGGCTGCTGCTGACTCGCCTGGCGCCGCACCTGGTGCGGCCGGTGGAGTTCATGTTCCCGCTCAGGCACCGGGTGTGGGAGCGGCCCTACCTGGGGGCCGGGCTACTGCTCTACGACAGCATGGGAGGAGCAGCCCACCTGCCCCGGGCGCGCCACCTGTCGCGCCGCTCCGCGCTGGCGGCAGCGCCGGCGCTCCGGCCCGACTCGCTGGTCGGCGCCGTGCGGTTCTCCGACGCCCAGGAGGACGACGCCCTGTACACCGCCTACGCCGCCCGGACGGCCGCTGCCAACGGCGCGGCGATCGTCACCCGCATGCGGGTCATTGGGCTGACCCGCGACGAGACCGGCCGGGTCACGGGGGCGACGGTCAGGGACGTGGCCGGCGGGCGGACGCTGGAGGTGGCTGCGCGGCACGTGATCGCCGCCGTGGGCGTCGCCACCGACCGGATCCTCGAGCTGGGCGACGGCCGCCCGCACCGGGAGCTGCGGCCCTCGAAGGGCGTCCACCTGATCGTGCCGCGGTCGGCGATCCCGATGCGCGCGGGCCTGTTCATGCGCACCGAGAAGAGCATCTTTCATGCCATCCCCTGGGGAGACCGCCACTGGCTGCTGGGCGACACCGACACCGAGTGGGACGGCGAGCCGGATCTGCCGCTGGCCAACCGGACCGACGTCGACTACGTGCTGGGCAAGGTGAACAGCGTGCTGCTGCGGCCGGTGGGCAGGCACCAGATCTGCGGGGTGTTCGCCGGCCTGCGCCCGCTGGTGGCCGCCGCCGGCGCCGCCGACACCACCCGGCTGTCCCGCGAGCACCGGCTGTTCTCGCCGGCCCCCGGGCTGACCGCCATCGCCGGCGGCAAGTACACCACCTACCGGGTGATGGCCCGCGACGCGGTCGATGCGGCCGCCCGCGACCTGGGCAGCTCCGCGCCGTCGGTGACCGCGCGGGTGCCGCTCGTCGGTGCCGGCCCCCCGCCGGCCGGCGCTCGGCTGGGGGCCAGGCACGGCAGCTGCGCTGGCGAGGTGGCGGCGCTGGCCGAGTCCGACCCGGCGCTGGCACTCCCGCTGCCCGGCGCCGACCACTACGCCGCGGCCGAGGCGGTGCACGCGTGCACCCACCTGGGCGCGCTCGACCTGGACGACGTGCTGACTCGCCGCACGCGGGTCTCGATCGAGGCCGCCGACCGCGGACGGGCGGCGGCGGCCGCCGTGGCGCCGCTGATCGCCCCTGTGCTGGCCTGGTCGGATGCCCGGACGGCGGAGGAGCTCGACCGCTACCTGCGGCTGCGCGACGCCGAGCAGGCGGCCGAATCGGCCGCCGACGACGCCTCGGCAGCGGCCGCGTACGGCGCCGTCATGGCCGGTCAGGCGCGAGCGCCCGGCCCGTAGGCCAGCCGTAGCAGCCGGCCCTGGTCGAACCGCTCGGGCCGCAGCTCGGAAACGTCGACCGGCGGCGTTCGGCCGGTGACCTCGGCGGCGACGACCTCGCCGACGGCCGGTGACAGCTTGAACCCGTGGCCGCTCCAGCCGACGGCCAGGTGCAGACCGTCGATCCCCGGGCAGGGGCCGATGATCGGGTTCCAGTCGGGCGTGATGTCGTAGGGGCCGGCGAACCCCCGCACCAGCTGGAAGCCGCTCAGCCGCGGGAACCGCTCGTCCAGGCCGCGGCGCACAGCGTAGACGTAGCCCGGCGACAGGCCGTGATCGCAATCGTCGGCCCGCTCCAGGCGATCCTCGCCGGCATAGGCGACGGCGCAGAACCGGTGGCCGCGGTCAGGCCGGACGACCACGTTCGAGACAGCGTCCGAGCAGACGGCGCTGGGAAGCGGGCCGCCCGGCTCGCTGCGCCCGACCAGCACCTGCAGCCGCCGCAGCTCGATCGGCTGCTCGGCTCCCAGCGGCCGCAGTAGATCGTTGGCCCAGGCACCGGCGGCCAGCACCACCTGGCCGGCGGGCAGGAATCCCTCACCGGTGTCCAGCCCCACCGCCCTGCCGTTCTCGACCCGGATCGCCGTCACCCGGCAGCCCAGCTGATGCCGCAGCCCGCGGCCGGCGGCGGCGGCGAACCAGCCCAGGCACATCTTCTGTGCGTCGGCGAAGCCGCCGTCGGGTTCATGGGCGGCGCCGGCCAGGCCCTCCAGCGACAGCTCGGGATCGACCGCGGGGAGCTCGTCCGTGGTCAGGAAGCGCGTGTCGAGGCCGATCCTGCGCAGCATCTCGACGTTGCCCCGGCAGGCGTCCACCAGGCGCTCGGGCACCGTCAGCAGGTAGCCGCAGCGAACGTAGCCGGCGTCCGCAACGCCCACCTCGTCGGACCAGTCGATGATCGTCCGCGTGCCCTGCATGGCCAGCCGGGCGGTCACCGCGTTCGAGTAGTGCCGGCGCACCATCGAGAACGAGCGGCCGGAGTCGCCGCTGCCGGGCATGCCCTGGTCGACCACGCACACGCTGCCGGCGCCGTCGCGGCAGAGCGCGTGGGCGGTCGCCAGCCCGAAGATGCCGGCGCCCACGATCGCGATGTCCACCGGCCGCGCCACGCCGGAGACCGTACCACCCCGCCTGCCAGACCATTGAGCCCACCATTGCGTTTCGGTCTGATATTTGGTATGTTCAGGTCGAGGCCGATGTACGACTACGGGTTCTTCTCCTACGAATCGAAGGACGACTTCCTCGACAGGTCGCGGGAGTTCTGGAACCCTGACAAGACGGACTTCTGGCAGGACGCCGGCGTCGACCTCGTGATCGACCGCCGCGAGGGCTACTTCTTCTGGGACATGGCCGGCCGCCGGCTGGTCGACCTGCACCTGAACGGCGGCACCTACAACCTGGGCCATCGCAACCCGGAGCTGATCGCCACCCTCGAGCAGGCGATGCAGCGATTCGACATCGGCAACCACCACTTCCCGGCGCTGGCCCGCACGGCGCTGGCCGAGGCGCTGGTCAAGACCAGCCCCGCCAACATGCGTCGGGTCGTCTACGGCGCGGGTGGCGGCGAGGCCATCGACATCGCGATCAAGACCGCCCGGCACACCCGCCAGCGGCGCAAGATCGTCTCCATACTCAAGGGCTACCACGGCCATACCGGGCTGGCGGTGGCCAGCGGCGACGACCGCTTCTCGCGGCTGTTCCTGTCAGACCGGCCGGACGAGTTCGTGCAGGTGCCGTTCAACGACCTGGACGCGATGGAGGCGGCGCTGCGCGCCGGGGACGTCGCGGCCGTGCTGCTGGAGACGATCCCGGCGACCTACGGCTTCCCGCTCCCGGAGCCCGGCTACCTGCAGGCCGTGAAGCGGCTCTGCGAGCGGTATGGCGCGCTCTACATCGCCGACGAGGTGCAGACCGGGCTGATGCGCACGGGCGAGATGTGGGGCATCGCCAAGGCGGGCATCGAGCCCGACATCATGGTCGTCGGCAAGGGCATCACCGGCGGCATGTACCCGATCGCGTGCGTGGTCGTCTCGGAGGAGTGCTCGGCCTGGCTCAAGGAGGACGGCTTCGGCCACATCTCCACCGGCGGCGGCGCCGAGCTGGGCTGCATCGTCGGCCTCAAGGTGCTCGAGATCTGCGGCCGGCCGGAGGTGCGCTCGATGGTGCACTACATCGCCGACCGGTTCGGGCGCGGCCTGCGGGCGATCCAGGAGCTGTACCCCGACTGGTTCGTCGGCATCCGCCAGGACGGCGTCGTGATGGGCCTCGAGTTCGACCACCCGGAGGGCGCGAAGGTGGTCATGAAGCACCTCTACGAGAACGGCGTGTGGGCCATCTTCTCGACCCTCGACCCGCGGGTGCTGCAGTTCAAGCCCGGTATCCTGCTGGGCCCCGAGCTGGTCGACGAGGTGCTCGATCGCACCGAGGTGTCGATCGGCCAGGCGCTGGCGGAGCTCCGCGGCGACCGGGCCAGGGCGGCGGTCGGATGAGCGAGCGGCCGTCCGAGGCAGCCGGCGTGCCCCGTGCCCGGATGATGCTTCAGCGGGCCCACTGGGCGGCCACGGCGTTCGCCGGCTACGACCTCGAACGCACCCGTCGGATCGTCGACGCGGTCGCCGATGCGGCATACCAAAACGCCAAAAGGTATGCCGAATGGGCGGTCTCGGAGACCGGCATGGGCGTCGCCGAGCACAAGCTGCTGAAGAACGAGGCCTGCTCCCGGGGCCTGGTCGAGTGGTGGGGCGGCGAGGACTACGTGAGCGCCCGCGTGCTCGCCGACCAGCGGATCGTCGAGATCCCGCGGCCGGCCGGAGTGGTGCTGGCGCTGACGCCGTCCACCAACCCCGTGGCCACGCTCTACTTCAAGGTGCTGCTGTCGCTGATGACCCGAAACGCGGTCGTGGTCAGCCCGCACCCACTGGCCCGCGAGGTATGCACCGACGCCGCCAGGCTGCTGGCGCAGGCGGCGGTCGCCGCCGGCGCACCGGACGGCTGCGTGCAGGTGGTCGAGGAGCCGACCATCCCCCTGATCGAGGCGCTGATGAGCGATCCCACCACCGACGTGATCGTTGCCACCGGCGGCACCGCGGTCGTGCGCGCCGCCTACCGGTCAGGCAACCCGGCCTGGGGGGTCGGCCCCGGCAACGTGCCGGCGCTGGTCGATCACACCGCCGACCTCGACAGGGCGGCGGAGCGGCTGATGGACTCCAAGAGCTTCGACAACTCGATCCTCTGCACCAACGAGTCGTGCGCGATCGTCGAGGAGCGGATCGCCGACGCCTTCCAGGCCGAGCTGGCCCGCCACGGCGGCCATGTGCTGTCGGCCGAGGAGGCCGCCGCCGTGCGGGAGAAGATCTACCCCGACGGCAAGATGCGCACCGATCTGGCCGGCAAGGACGCGGCCGCCCTGGCGGTGGCCGCCGGGATCCGCGTGCCGCCCCGCACCCGCGTGCTGGTGGCGCCGTTCCCGCTGGTCGTGCCCGAGGACCCGCTGGCCCGCGAGAAGCTGTTCCCGCTGCTGGGCCTCGTCCGCGTGCCAGACGCTCGGCGGGGCATCGACGCGGCGCGGGCGATGCTGCGGATCGGCGGCGGCGGGCACTCGGCGGTGATCCACTCGCACGACCCGCGGACGGTGATGGCCTACGGGTCGGCGGTGCAGGTGCTGCGGGTGGCCGTCAACGTCGGCGGCAGCACCGGCTCGGCGGGCATCGACACCAACCTCGCGCCCACCATGACCATCGGCACCGGCTTCTTCGGCCGCTCGTCGCTGGGCGAGAACCTCGAGCCTCGCCACCTGATCAACCTCACCAGGCTGGCGTACACCCACGACCCGGCCGAGCGATTCGGTGATTTCACCGACCTGCAGCCATGGAACGCGGCGCTCGACACCGAGCCGGTGGCGGCCCCCGAGATGCCCCGCGACGTCGAGCTGGCCCGCGAGGAGATCCGGCGGATGGTGCTCGAGGAGCTGCGGGAGCTGGTGAAGCGCTGATGGCCGAGCTCCGCTCCTTCATCTTCCTCGACCAGCTGCAGCCGCAGACCATGTGCTACCTGGGCACCTGGATCCGCGGCCGGCTGCCGCGCACGAACATGGCCGCCCAGATCATCGAGATCGCCCCCGGCCTGGACATCGAGCCGCTGACCGACGTCGCCCTCAAGTCGACCGAGGTGCAGGCCGGGATCCTGATCGTCGAGCGGCAGTTCGGCTACCTGGAGATCCACTCCCGGTCGACCGCGGCGGTGCAGTCGGCCAGCGCGGCGGTGCTCGGCGCGCTGGGATCGACGCCGGAGCAGGCCACCCGGCCGCAGATCCTGGCCTCGAAGCTGATCACGCGGATCGACCATCAGCACGCGTTCCTGATCAACCGCAACAAGATCGGCTCGATGGCGCTACCCGGCGAGTCGCTGTTCGTGCTCGAGATGCAGCCGGCCTCCTACGCCATCCTGGCCACCAACGAGGCCGAGAAGGCGGCTCGCATCAAGGTGGTCGACTACCGGATGATCGGCGCCACCGGCCGTGTGTACCTGGCCGGCATGGAGGCCGACGTGCGCACCGCGGCGGATGCGGCGGTGCAGGCGTTGGGAGGAGCGGCATGAGCGCCGGCGACGAGGGCCTGCTGCGAAACGTGACCCGAGAGGTGCTGGCCGAGCTGCTGCCCGGGCTGCTGGAGGAGGCGCTGGCCACGCCGCCCCAGAACGGCAACGGCAACGGCCACCACCCCGCGCCGCCCGCGGCCGCCGAGGGTGATGCGGCAGTGCCGCAGGTGCCGGCGCCGCCGGTGGCGAAGGTGCACCGGCCCAGCACCTGGCGGCCCCCGGCCGGCGAGCCGCCCGCCGTCCCCGCAGCCGCTCCGGCCGCCCAACCGGACCCGGCGGATACCGCCGACGTCGAGCGGGTCGACCTCCGCAGCGACGCCGACCTGGACGCCTTCGTGCGAGCGCTGGCCCGCCGGCTCGAGAACCCTCGCGACCGGATGGCGATCGTGTCCGGCAGGCTGCGGTTCGCCCTGGGCGGGACGGGCCCAGCCGCCGACGCCTCCCCGGGGGCGGTGCTGCGCGTCGAGAAGGGAGCGGTCACCGAGCGCACGGTGCGCGAGGCGCACGCGTCCGGCGCCCGGCTGGTGCTGGCACCGCGAGCGGTGCTGACGCCGATGGCGCGCGACCGGGCGCGAAGCCTGGGAGTCGAGATCCAGAAGGAGCGACCATGCTGAGAGCCACCGTCACCGGCTCCGTCTGGGCGACCAGGCGAGTCGACAAGATTCCCCACGGAGCGTTCCTCGAGGTCGAGGTCGAGGGCGGCGGGCGCCTGGTGGCGTTCGACGTGCTCGGCAGCGGCGTCGGCGAGCACGTGCTGGTGGCAACCGGCTCGGTTGCGTCCGGCTGGTTCGCAGCGGAGCACCCGGCCCCGATAGACGCGCTCATCATCGGCTCGATCGACGAGTCGCCCAGCGAATCCGCCACCCGGCGGGACTGAAGGAGGAAGCAATGGCAGACAACGCCCTCGGCATGATCGAGACCAAGGGGTACGTGGCGGCGCTGGCCGCTGCCGACGCGATGGTCAAGGCCGCGAACGTCACCATCGTCGCCCGCGAGGAGGTCGGCGACGGCCTGGTGTCGGTCGTCATCCAGGGAGACGTGGGAGCGGTCAAGGCGGCCACCGAGGCCGGCGCGGAGACCGCCTCGGCGGTGGGCGAGATCGTGTCCGTCCACGTCATTCCCCGACCGCACACCGAGCTCGGCAAGCACTTCGCAGGCGCAACGGGCTGACCGCCGATATGGCATCCGCCGCGGGCGACACGCAGGTGCAGCTGCGGGTGTACCTGCCGATCCCCGACCTGGGGCGGCAGTTCGCCGCCTACCTGGGAACGCCGACCCGGGCGCGCGGCTACCCGCCGATCGAGGGCGACAACGCCCTGATCATCGAGGTGGCGCCGGCCCTGGCCATCGAGCGGGTGACCGACCTGGCGCTGAAGTCGGTGCCCGAGATCGAGCCGGGCATCCTCTACGTCGAGCGCCAGTTCGGCGTGCTCGAGGTGCACCACGCCGACCAGGAGCTGGTCGACCGCGCCGGGGCAGCGATTCTGGAGGGGATCGGTGCCACGCCCGCGGATGCCCTCCGGCCGCATATCCTCTACGCCGACGTGATCGAGCAGATCACCGATCAGCACGCGGTGATCATCAACCGCAACCGGGAGGCCTCGATGGTGCTCCCCGGCGAGACGCTGCTCGTCTACGAGGTCACGCCGGCGCTGTTCGCCGCGGTGGCCGCGAACGCGGCCGAACGGGCGGCGCCCGACGCCACCCTGGTCACCGTGTCGATGATCGGTGCGGCCGGCCGGATCTACATCAGCGGCAGCGCGGACAGCGTCGTCCGGGCGCGCGACGAGATCACCCGCGTGCTGCAGTCGGTGGAGGGCCGTGAGCACTGATCAGGCGGCGATCGACCGCCTGGCGGCCGGGGCTCTCGGCCGCTACCGGCTCGACCCGGACTCGACCGTCCGGCTGATCAACGTCTCCGAGAACTGGACCTACCGGATCGACGAGCCGGCGACCGGCCGCGCGTTCGCGCTGCGCGTCCACCGCCCCGGCTACCACACGGCCAGCGAGATCGACTCCGAGCTCCGCTGGATCGACGCCCTGCGCGAAGATCGGGCCGTCGAGACCGCACACGCCGTTGCCGGGCCGGACGGTGAGCGGGTCTGCCAGGTGCAGACCTCCGAGCTGGGCGAGCGGAACGTGGTGCTGTTCGAGTGGCTGTCCGGCGACATGCCGGAGCCGGAAGGGCGCGACCTGGTATCGGGGTTCCGCACCCTGGGCGCCGTCTCCGCCCGCATGCACGGGCACGCCAGGGCATGGCAACGGCCCGCGGGGTTCGAGCGGTTCTCCTGGGAGTACGACACCACACTCGGCGCCGCGGGGCACTGGGGCCGCTGGCAGGACGGGCTGGGCATGGGCGGCGAGGAGCTCGAGCTGCTGGGCAGGTTGGACGGCGCGATCAGGACCAGGCTCGAGCGGTACGGCAGGGGGCCGGAGCGGTTCGGGCTGGTGCACGCCGACATCCGGCTGGCCAACCTGCTGGTCGACGGCCCGCACGTGCGGGTGATCGACTTCGACGACTGCGGCTTCTCGTGGTTCATGTACGACTTCGCCACCACCGTGTCGTTCTTCGAGGATCATCCCCAGGTGCCCGAGCTGAAGGACGCGTGGGTGGAGGGCTACCGCTCGGTGGCGCCGCTCGACCCCGCCGACGAGGCGGAGCTCGATACGTTCGTGATGCTCCGCCGGCTGCTGCTGGTGGCCTGGATCGGCTCCCACCATGAGTTCGCAACCGAGGCGGCCGAGCTGGGCGCCGGGTTCACCGAGGGCTCGTGCGCGCTTGCCGAGCGGTACCTGTCGTCACACACCTGAGAGGAGACGCAATGTTCACTCCCATCGCCGGCCGCACGGTTCTCGTCACCGGGGGTACCAAGGGCATCGGCAAGGGCATCGCCGGCGTGTTCGCGCGGGCCGGCGCGAACGTGGTCGTGAACGGCCGTGACGCGGCCACCGGCGAGGCCGCCGCGCGACAGCTGTCCGGGCAGGGCGGCGAGGTCGCCTACATCGGCGGCGACGTATCCCAGGCGGCCGACTGTGAGCGGCTGGCCGCCCGGACGGCCGAGCGGTTCGGCGGCATCGACGTCGTCTGCGCCAACGCCGGCGTCTTCCCCGACGTCAAGCTAGCCGACATGACCGAGCAGGACATCGATTCGATCTTCGCCACCAACGTCAAGGGCTGCATGCTGACCGTGAAGGCCTGCATCCCCCACCTGGAGCGGTCCGGCCACGGCCGCGTGATCCTGACCAGCTCGATCACCGGCCCGATCACCGGATTCCCCGGCTGGTCGCACTACGGCGCCACAAAGGCCGCGCAACTGGGATTCCTGCGCACCGCCTGCATCGAGCTGGCTCCGCGGGGGATCACCGTCAACGCGGTCATGCCCGGCAACGTCGTGTCGGAGGGCCTGGACGAGCTGGGCGACGAGTACCGGGCATCGATGGAGGCGTCGATCCCGCTGGGCCGGCTGGGCGAGGTCGAGGAGATCGGGGCGGCGGCGCTGTTCCTGGCCACCGACGAGGCCGGCTACATCACCGGCCAGACGATCGTGGTCGACGGCGGCCAGACGCTGCCGGAGTCGCTGGCGGCGCTGCAGGCGGTGTGAGCAGCCCGGCCGGCATGGCGGCGCTGGGCCCGGCGGCGGCCGCGCTGCGCGACCGCCTGCTGGCCGAGAT
>DATLLX010000240.1:0-4993 GCA_035537595.1 Gaiellales bacterium
GGCCTACAACACCGGGCAGCAGACGTTCCCCGCCAGCGTGGTCGCCGGCACCTTCGGTTTCACCCCGCGCGAGTTCTTCCGGCTCGACGACGACGGCGACCGCGCCCCCGTCGCCGTCTCGGTGTGACGTGACGCTGCAGCAGCAGATTCGCGCGAACCGGGTGCGCACGACCTTCGTGCTGTTCGGGTTCGCGATCCTGGTCGGCATCTTCTCGGCCGCCGTCTACTTCGCCTACCAGCCGGGCGTGGCAGGGTTCATCGGCATCATCGCGATCGTCTACGGGATCGTCTCGTGGTTCGCGGCCGGCGCGATGATCGCAGCCGCATCGGGCGCCCACAAGGTCACCAAGGAGCAGCAGCCGGAGCTGTACCGGGCGCTCGAGAACGTGGGCATCGCGGCCGGCCTGGCCAAGACCCCCGACCTGTACATGATCGACGACCCCTCCCCCAACGCGTTCGCGGCCGGACGCGATCCCGAGCACGCGTACGTCGCCGTCACCACCGGCCTGGCCAAGATGATGGACAAGCGCGAGTTGGAGGGCGTGCTGGCCCACGAGGTGTCGCACATCCGAAACCGCGACGTGCGGCTGATGAGCCTGGCCGCGGTGCTGGTGGGCGTGATCGCGCTGGCCTCCGACATGCTGATGCGGATCACCATCTTCGGGGGCGGCGACCGCCGTGAGGGCGGGCTGGGCGCCTTTGGCGCCATCATCGGCATCCTGGCGGCGCTGCTGGCCCCGATCGGCGCGGCGCTGCTGCAGATGGCGCTTTCACGGCGCCGGGAGTACCTGGCCGATGCCTCCGCCGTCGAGACCACCGGCGACGCCGAAGGGCTGGCCCGGGCGCTGGCCGCGCTCCGCGACGATCATCGCCCCCTGCAAAAGGTGACCCGGGCGACCGCGCACATGTATATCGAGTCGCCGCTGCGCGACCACAAGGGCCTCCGCTCCAGCCTGGGCGGGCTGTTCGACACGCACCCACCGCTCGAGGACCGCATCCGCGTGCTCGAGGAGATGGGCGGTTTCACGGTCAGCCAGAGCCCGGCCTAGGCGGCAGCCAGACAGGTCTCGTCGGCCCAGCAGATGGCCTCGAGGTAGGCGTCGCGGAGCAGGGCGCCGGCGGCCGGCGCGGCGCGCGAGCGCGTCGCTGGCGGCCATGATTGCAGCCGCCGCGTGAGCGACCAGTGCTCTTCGTCCATGCCTCTCCCTCGACCTGGTGCAGGCGTCTGGGGAGGTGGGCACGGGGTGGAGATACCCTGTTCGGTGATGCTCGACCCGTCGCTTCACGGCCTGCCGCTGCCGCCCGCGCCAGGTCACCCGCCGCCCACCCTGGAGGGCATCCTGCTGGCCGCCGCCGGGCCTCCGCGGTTCGCTCAGCGGCTGGCCGAGATCGATGGCATGATCGCCCGGCTGGGCGACCGCGTGACAGCCGAGGCGGAGCGGCTGGAGGCCATCTACGGGGCGGGCAGCGAGCTGGCCCGCGCCCGCCTGGGACGCGAGATCGCAAGCTGGGACCTGTCGGCGGTGAATCGACTGATCGACGCGCACAACCGCTGGTATCCGGTCGAGCGGGGGCTGCCCATGGACCCCCTCACCGGCGACTACGTGCCGGTCAGCGGCCGTCCCTACCGGCGCCCGCCGCTGGATCCACCTGCGCTGCTGCTTCTGTGGGCGCAGCGGGCGGGCGGGGGGTGAGCGGCAGGGCCCGCCGTCGCTCCGCCCGAACCGCGGCCGAGGCGCCGGCCGCCGTGGCGACGGCGCAGCCCGCGGCATAGAACCCCCACATCGCGGTGTCGCCCACCCGCTCGAGCAGCTGAAGGCCGATCAGCGGGCCCAGCGCGAAGGCCGCGGCGCCGGCGCTCGACACCGCTCCCATGTAGGCGCCGCGCACCTCGGCGGGCGCCAGCCGGGCGACGATCGCCTGCGAGCTCGGCACCCACAGCATCTCGCCGATCACGAAGATCAGGATCACCGCTGCGATCAGCCACAGCCCGCGATCCAGCGGAAGCAGCAGCAGCGGCGCCCCCATCAGCGCCATCGCCGCGGTCAGCTTGTGGACCACGGGAACGAACTGCGTCCAGCGCGTGATCCGCATCTGGAACAGCACGACCGCCAGCGGGTTCAGACCGGCGATCAGCCCCCACGTCGAGGGGCTCAGCCCGTACAGGGTGACGGCGGCGATCGGCAGCACGGTCTCCGACGCGATGAACGCCAGCGACGCCAGGGTGCTGGCGACCATGAACAGCATGAAGGCGTGGTCACGGCGGATCAGCGCCAGCGGGCGTTCGCCGTCCGCGCCCCGGCGGTCGGGTGCGTGCGGGGGACGCTCGGGCAGCAGCCTGGCGCCCATCGCGACGGCCACGGCGACCAGGGCGGCCGCTCCAACGAACAGGGCGGGCCAGCTGCCGCTGAGCAGCACCAGGCCGCCGGCCGGCGGGCCGGTCACCACCGCCAGGTTCTCCGCCACGCGCTGCGCCGCGTACCCGGCCTCCTGGCGCTCCTGGGGCACCAGGTCGGCGATCAGCGCAGCAGCGGCTGCCCGTCCCGGGCCGCCCAGCGTCCCCGCCAGCACGATCAGGCCGAGGCCGGTCCACAGCCCGCTGGCGCTCGCGAGCGCGACCAGCGCCGCGGCCTGCCCGCTCCACGACAGCAGCATCACCCGCCGACGGCCGTAGCGGTCGGACAGATGGCCGCCGAGATAGCCGGCGAACATCGTCAGCGCGGCCTCCGCCAGCAGCGCCCAGGCGAACGTGCCCGGCGAGGCTCCCAGCTCCCTGATCGCATAGATGCCCTGGAAGATGAAGTGGGCCGAGAGCGCCAGCTGGCTGACGAAGGTGACGGCCAGCACCGGGAGCAGATCCCGGTCGATCTCGGCGCCCAGCACCCGTTGCAGACTGATCCCCCGCACCGTGGAGCGGCTACCGGCCGGCCGGGGGCGCCTCGGCCGTGATCGCCCGGGCCAGCCGGCTGAGCATGGCCGCGACCTCCGCGTGCTCCTCCGGCGACCAGTCCTGGAGCAGCTCGGCCAGTCCCTCGCGGCGCGCCGCGACCAGCCGCTCATGGGCGACGCTGCCGGCCGTCGTCAGCTCCACCGGATCGCCGTCCTCGGCCAGTCCGGCGTCAGCGAGCTCGCCGATCACCGGCCGCAACCGCTGAGGCTCCAGTCTCAGCCGGGCAGCCAGCTCGTCGCAGCCGGCCGCGGGCCCCTCACCCAGCCGCGCCAGCAGCCACGTCGCCCGGGGCGACAGGTCGAGCCCGGCGCGAGCGGCAAGCCGGCCGTAGACCCGGTAGCGGTTCTCGCGGCTGACCAGCGAGGTCAGCGCCTGCTCGATCTCCTCCAGCGACGTCTGATCGCGCGGCATCGCGAAGCTCTCGCCGGTGCCTGCGCTCTCGACCGTCTTTCGCAGCGGCTGGTCGTCGAGCAGCCAGGTCAGCGCGAAGGCGCCCAGCACCACGAAAGCGGCCGACAGGAACACCGGGTGCAGGGCGTCGGAGAACGCCACCACGTAGGCCTGGTGCAGCGCCGGCGGCAGGGCGTTGACCGCGCTCGGCTCCAGGGTCTGCGGCAGCCGGGAGGCGCCGCCGCCCAGCTCCGCCGACAGGTCGCCCTGCAGCTGGTTGGCGAAGATGGCGCCGAAGGCCGACACCCCGATCGACCCGCCGATCGAGCGGAACAGGGTGGCGCCCGACGTGGCCACTCCCAGGTGCTCGTAGTCGACGGCGTTCTGCACCGCCAGCACCAGCACCTGCATGACCGCCCCCAGGCCGAGGCCGAGCACCAGCATCGAGATCGAGGCGGCGGGCAGCGACGAGCCGGCATCCAGCCGGGACAGCAGCAGCAGGCCGACGGCGGTCACCGCGGTGCCCACGATCGGGAACGGCTTGTAGCGGCCCACCTTCATGATCAGCCGGCCGCTGGCGATCGATGTGACCAGCAGGCCGGCCATCATCGGCGCCATCAGCAGGCCCGCGTTCGACGGGCTCTCGCCCTGAACCACCTGCAGGTACAGCGGCATGAACGTGACGGAGCCGAACAGGGCGAAGCCGACCACCAGCCCGATCATGCTGGCCACGGTGAACACCCTGTTTCGGAACAGCTCGAGCGGCAGCACCGGCTCGACCGCCCGGCTCTCGACCAGCACGAACGCGCAGGCCAGGATGATGCCGCCGCCGAGCAGGCCCAGGATCAGCGGGGACGACCAGGCGTAGGTGGTGCCGCCCAGGCTGGTCGCCAGCACCAGGCAGGTGAGCGCGCCGGCGATCAGCGCGGCCCCCGGGTAGTCGATGACGTGCGCCCGCCGGCTGACCGGCGCCCGCAGCGCGACGGCGATCACGCCCAGGGCGAGGATGCCGAGGGGGATGTTGACGTAGAAGATCCAGCGCCAGGACAGCTGCTCGACAAAGAACCCGCCCATCAACGGGCCGACGACCGTCGCCAGGCCAAACACTGCCCCGAACAGTCCCTGGTACCGGCCGCGCTCCCGGGGCGGGACGATGTCGCCGACGGTCGCCTGGGCGGTGACCATCAGGCCGCCGCCGCCCAGGCCCTGGATCGCCCGGAACATGATCAGCTCGACCATCCCATGGGCCACGCCGCACAGCGCCGAGCCGATCAGGAAGATGACGATCGCCGCCTGCAGCACCACCTTGCGGCCGTAGATGTCGCCCAGCTTGCCGTACAGCGGCGTCACCACCGTCTGCGCGAGCAGGTAGGCGGTCACCACCCAGGAGATGTGCTCCAGGCCGCCCAGGTCGCCGACGATGGTGGGCAGGGCGGTGGCCACGATCGTCTGGTCGAGTGCGGCCAGCAGCACGACCAGCATGAGCGCGCCGAAGACGACCCGCACGCGGGCCTCGCGCTGCTCGGTGAGAGTGCCGTCCTCCATCGCGTCGGTCAGCGGGTGCCCGCTCAGCGGCAGGCTAGTCGGACCATGCAGCAGCGCGCGAGCCTCGGTGGTGTGTGCCCCCGAGGCCCGCGCGCGGGTGTTCTGGCT
>DATLLX010000241.1:0-8983 GCA_035537595.1 Gaiellales bacterium
GGGCGTCACGGTCAACCAGGACATTCTCAACCAGTCGGCCGACATCCTGCGCAGGCGGATCGACCCCCAGGGCGTGCTGTCGCCTGAGATCCGCACCAGCGCCTCCGACAAGTCGGTGACGGTGGCGGTGCCGGGGATCAAGGATCCCCGGCAGGCCGCCGAGCTCCTGGTGTCCAGCGGCCAGCTGCAGAGCTTCAACCTGTTCAAGTTCCTGAGCCCGGTCTCGACCGCCGGCCAGTATCAGGCCAGCCCCTCGAACTCGCTCTACGACCTGCTGAAGAAGGTGCAGCCGCAGGTCAAGAACACCAACGATGTCGCCGGGTGGGCGCTGTTCGACAAGAGCTCGCACAAACAGTTCGGGATCATCGAGCCGTCCCAGCAGCAGGTGACCAAAGACATCGAGGGCGATCCGCAGCCGGCCAAGCCGCTGTGGCTGGCCGTGCCCAAGGGCACCGAGGTGGTCAGCTGCGCCGCCGAGACCGGCTGCATCGGCGCCACCGCCACCAACGGCACCTTCTACTACCTGTTCAACCTGAACCGCAGCGAGAAGGGCAACCCCGAGGTGATCACGGGCGACCAGGTCGGCGCCAAGTCGTCGACCGATGAGCAGGGCGCTCCGGCCGTGCAGCTGAACTATAAGAACGGCGGCTCCCAGGAGTTCACCGACATGACCGCCGAGATCGCGCAGGAGGGCGCGCAGGCGGGCACGCCGCTGCTGAACGCGATCGTGGTCGACGGCAAGCTGGTCGCCACGCCGCAGGTCGACTACCAGCAGTTCCCCAACGGCATCGACGTCACCGGGCCGGGCGGCGGCAGCAGCCTGATCACCGGCGTCTCCAAGAGCGAGGCCGACCGGATCGCGCTGGAGGTGCAGTCGGGGTCGCTGCCGGTGCAGTTCGTCCCCCAGTCGACCACGGTGATCGGCGCCTCGCTGGGCAGCGACTCGCTGCGCAACGGGCTGATCGCCGGCGCCGCCGGACTGATCTTCGTGATGATCTTCCTGATCCTGTTCTACGGCTTCCTGGGCCTGGTCGCAGACATCGCGCTTCTGATCTACGGGGCGCTGCTGGCGGGAGTGGTGCTGGCCATCCCGGTCACGCTGACCCTGCCCGGCATCGCCGGCACGATCCTCACCATCGGCGTCGCCGCCGACGCGAACATCGTCATCTTCGAGCGCATCAAGGAGGAGGTGCGGGCGGGCAAATCGATCCGCACCGCGATCAGCGTCGGCTACGGCCGGGGCTTCCGCACCATCGTCGACGCCAACGTGGTCACCCTGATCACGGCTGCGATCCTCTACATCTCGACCACGTCCAGCGTCAAGGGCTTCGCGCTGATGCTGCTGATCGGCGTGGTCACGTCGATCTTCACGGCGGTGGTCGCCACCCGGGCCATGCTCAGCCTGCTGGCCGGCTTCCGGTTCATGTCCAGCCCGCGGGTGCTGGGGTCGATCGGCACGGGCGACCGGTGGAAGAAGTACGACCTGATCGGGAAGACCCGGATCTGGTTTGCGATCTCGTTCGTCGCCGTCGCTGTATCGGTGTTCGCCCTGGTCAACAACGGCCTCAACGAGGGCATCGATTTCACCGGCGGGTCGCGGGTCGAGTTCAAGACCACATCTCCGGTGTCAACGTCCGAGGTGCAGAAGCTGATGGACGACGCCGGCGTCACCGAGCCGCAGGTGGTCGGCACCGGCTCCCAGACCGGCGGCGGCTACGACGGCTTCCGGATCCAGAGCAAGCAGTTGCCCCAGAAGGTGCAGGACGAGGTGATCCGCAGCGTGTCGGCCAAGTTCGGCATCTCGCGCGACGACATCACCGTTCGCAACGTATCGAGCTCGTTCGGCTCGTCGGTGTTGAAGTCGGCCTACCTGGCGATCGCCTTCTCCCTGGCCATCATCTTCCTCTACATCACGTTCCGGTTCGAGTGGCGGTTCGCGGTGCCGGTGATGGTCGCCCTGGGCCACGACATCGTGATCACCCTCGGGTTCTACGCGCTCGTCCAACGGGAGGTCACGGCCGACACCGTGGCCGCTGTGCTGACGGTGCTCGGCTACTCGCTCTACGACACGGTGATCGTGTTCGACCGGGTGCGTGAGAACATCCCCATCCTGCGCCGGCTGACCGCCGCCCGGCTCGTCAACGAGTCGCTGGCCGAGACGATCACACGCTCCCTCAACACCTCCCTGGTGACGCTGATCCCGGTCACCCTGCTCTACTGGTTCGGGTCGGGGTCGCTGCAAGACTTCGCGTTCGCGCTGATCGTCGGTATCGCGTCAGGTGCGTACTCCTCGATCTTCGTGGCATCGCCGTTGCTGGCGCTGCTGCTCGATCGCGAGCCGGCCTTCGTCCGCCGCCGTGAGGAGCTGGCCAAGCACGGCGGAGTCGAGCCGCCGGCCACCGTCCGGCGCCCGGCGCCCGCCCCGACCGCCACGCCGGTTGCCGAGGGCCCGCGTCCCGTGGCAGACGGCGAGAAGGCCCCGGTCGCGCGGCGCCGCCGCCGCCGCGGCCGTCCGCACGGCCGACACCGCTGATCGCGTGATTCCGGTGTCACCCGAACGGGGGTGACTCGTTTGCGCGGGGTTGCCGATGCAGGCTGAGCATGCTGCCGCGTACCCACACCGACCAGCTCCGGTTCGATGACCTGATCGCCGTCATCGAGTCGACGCGCAAGCTTGCCGAGGCCGCCGACACCGCCGAGGCTATGTCGCTGTTCGCGCGCGAGCTGACGCTGCTGTTCGACGCCTCCGCCTGCCTGATCTCCGAGTTCGACGATGTCGCCGAGACCGTGACCGACTGGGCGGCGTACGTGATCCCGCCTGCCAAGCTGAACGTCGTCGCCGAGGACTATCCGCTGTGCGAGTACCCGACCTCGCTGCGGGTCGTCACCGAGCTGGTCGTCGAGTCGACCACCATCGGCGATGGCGGAGATCCCGCCGAGCACGCGTTCCTCGAGGAGAACGGCTTCAAGGCCAACCTGCTCGCCCCGCTGGTCGTGCACGGCCGGGCGGTGGGCCTGATCGAGCTCTTCGACACCCGGCCGCGGACATTCACCCACGACGATCGCCGGTTCTGCCGGCTCCTGGCCGACCACGCCGGCATCGTGCTGGGCACCGTCCGGATGACCGAGCAGCTGGAGGAGCAGCATCTGGCCACCGTGGCGGCGCTGGCCGCCGCCCTAGAGGCGAAGGATGCCTACACCGGCAACCATGCCCAGACGATCGCCGAGTTCGCGGTGGCGGTGGGCGAGGAGCTGGAGCTGTCAGGGGCCGAGCTGCGCTCGGTGCGGATGGGCGCGCTGCTGCACGACGTCGGCAAGATCGGAATCCCCGAGTCGATCCTGAACAAGCCGGGCCCGCTCACCGACGACGAGTTCACGGTGATGAAGCAGCACACGGTGATCGGGGCCGACATCATCGCCGGCATCCCGGGCATGGAGGAGGTGGTCGCCCTCGTCCGCTCGTCCCACGAGCGCTGGGACGGCCGCGGCTACCCCGATGGCCTGGGCGGCAACGACGTGCCCCGCGGTGCCTACGTGATCGCGGTCTGCGACGCCTTTCACGCCATGATCGAGGACCGCGTCTACCGCAAGGCGATGTCGGTCGAGGGCGCGGTCGCCGAGCTGCGGCGCTGCACAGGCACCCAGTTCATGCCGGCCGCCGTGGAAGCGCTCGAACGCGTCATCGGCCGCGGCAACCAGCGCATGGTGCGGTTCTCCCGCGCCGCCTGAGCACCGGCTCCCGGACACGACCGCGACACCATCGCCGCGCGGCGTCAGAACCGCTCGGCGAGCACGTCCTCGGCCGCGCACAGCCGGCCGCCGCGGTCGCTGATCCAGCCCAGCAGGCGGTCGTAGCAGCGGTCCCAGCCGCGACCATAGGTGCGCGAGAAGCGATTGTTGTGCCACAGGATGGCGACCGCCCCGCCGCTTCGGGCGACCTGCTCGAGCACCGCCGTGGCCCGCGCCAGCCCGGCGCCCGGCGAGAGCCCCAGGTAGTGGGCATCCTGCAGCGTCGCGTCCATCACCGCCAGCGGCAGCTCGATCAGGTCGACCGGCCGGTCGGCGGCCAGGTCGAACGGGCGGTACGGGTGTGAGAAGCCGGCGCGCAGCCCCGGCCTGTCGGGATAGCCCTGCGACGAGTCGAGCCGGAACCCCAGGCGGGGAAGCGCCGGCAGTGTCCGGTGGGTGTCATGGCGCAGGAAGTGGAACCGCACGCTGGCCACCGGTCCGCCGGTCAGCCCTTCGAGCAGGTGCTTCTCGGCCGCCAGCCGGTGGGGGTCGTCGCTGGTCGTGTAGGACGGGTGCAGGCCGACCTCGTCGCCGCCCTCGGCGACGACGCGCACGATCCGGCCGCGCAGGCGGTCGTACGCCGCGGCGTCCACACCGTCGAGCCGGTGGGCATGGCCGGCCATCAGGAAGTGGGTCGAGCGGCCGCCGTGGCGGCGTTCGATCTTGCGCATCCGCTCGAACGTCCAGTTGGGATCGGTGCCGCGCAGTCGATGCACGGGCACCGCGGCCAGCCCGGCGGCCTCAGCCAGCACGTCGCTCGCGCGCCGCTCTCGCAGCGCTGCCTTGCCCTGGGCCGCCGCGGCCCGCAGCGCCGCCCGGCCGCTCCACCGCCAGGGCGTGTCGATGTCGTGCGTCAACGCCACCGTGAACCCGGATCGGGGTGGCAGCCCGGTGGCGTCCTGGAACCGGCGCAGCAGCGCGTCGACCGCCGGCCGCTCCGGGTCGGCGGCCGAGAACGCGGCGGTGAAGCGGCCGTGGCGGTCGCGCGGCGAGCCCTCCCGCTCCTCCCACCGCGAAAGGTGCCAGAACGCGCTGGCGACGATGTCCTCGACGCCGTCGCCGAAGTCGATCAGACCGTCACTGGCGGAGGCCGGCGGCCGGCCGCCGGCCTCCGCGAACCAGGCCACGGCGGCCTCAGAGCCGGCCAGCGCCGACGAGGGGTAGCGCACCGGCTCGGCGGACGCATCGGCCGCAGAGGCATCGAGGAACGACTGGATCACCCACCGCGCCTTGGCCGCGAACGACGGCGGGGCGGTCACGTCGATCGGCCTCATGAAGCAGCCCCGCGCAGCGCCCCGTACACCTGGTGCAGCCCGGGCATCGGGTCGCGCAGCGAGATCACCGGCTCGTCGAAGCGCGGCCGCAGCGGCCGCAGCGCCGCCCGTAGGCCCGTGCCCTCCCGGCGGCTCTCGCGCAGGTGGCGGACGAGCGCCACCCACCGCCGGCCGTCGGTGCCGCGGCTGGTGGCCGGCTCGACGGTCTCTCCCAGGGCGTCGCGATAGGCCATCGTCACCAGCGGCACGCCGCAGGCCGCGGCCAGCGAGTGCCACTGCCAGAGCCGCGCGTTCACCTCCATCAGCTTCAGCGAGCCGTCGCGGGGGTCGCGCTTGTACTCGACCTGCGACGTGCCGTAGAAGCCCAGCTCGCGCAGCAGCGCCAGGGCGCCGTCGACGGCCACGTCGTCCCAGCGGGCCTCGCCCACCCTGCAGGTGCCCACTCCGGCCGGCGCCTGCAAGAGCTTGCGGCCGCAGAACACCCCCAGGGCGGCGCCGCCGGCGGACAGGTGGCTGCCCACCGTCCACAGGCAGTCGTCCCCGCCGGGGATCCGCTCCTGCAGCATCGGCTCGAAGGGGGCGCCCGTCCGGTAGGCCTCGATCAGTCCTTCCGGCGTGTCGGCCTCGATCAGCGGCCGGTTGTGCAGCCGCTTGAAGCCCGCGCCCAGCGCCGGCTTCATCACGGCCGGGTAGCGCATCCGCCCGGCCGCCTCCCGAGCCTCGGTCTCGCTGCGGGGGTGGAAGGTGAGCGGCAGCCCGACGCCGGCCCGCTGCGCGGCCTCGTACTGGAAGCGCTTGGACTGGATCGGCTCGATCAGCTCGGGCGGTCCGAACGGCAGGATCAGGCCGCGGATGTTCGCCCGGTTGACGGCCACCAGGTGATCGTCGTGGGTGGGGAAGGCGACCGCCCGGCCGCCCAGCACCTCGACCACCTCGCCCAGCAGGGCGGCGAACCCGGGCTCGTCGACGGCCGGATTCGGGCAGACGACGGGAACGGCCAGCCGGGAGCGAAGCCCCAGGGCCTGTGGCCGGTGGTCGAGTGCCACCACCGGCGGGCCGGCGCCGGCGAGCTGGCGGACGGCCGAGAGACCGTTGACGTAGGAGCAGTCGAGGACGATCGCCGGGGGCCGCGGCGAGCCGCGCATGCCGCGCAGCCGGTTCTGAGCCCTGGGCGGCAGCGTCATGGAGTCGGCTCCTCGTCGGCCAGCCGCTGATCGTCGACCGCCACCTCGTCGGGCTCGTGCGGCCGCCGGCGGGCGGCACTGCGCTGCTGCAGCAGCCCGGCCACCCGCGCCCGGTCGCCCCGGCTCAACGCGCCGACGGCGAACAGCGCCAGCGGGAAGCTGCCGATCAGGAGCACCCGCACGGCGATCGGCACGGCTCCGGAGTCGGGCACCAGCCAGATCGAGATCGCGACGTAGGCGGCGGCGACCGCCGACACCCGGAGCACGCGGTTCCAGTCGTAGTTGACCGGGTAGCTGCGCTGGGCGTTGGCCCAGCCCATGTAGAGCAGCGCGGCATAGCCGATCACCGTGGTCACGCCGGCGCCGACGATGCCGTAGGCGGGGATCGCCCAGAAGTTGAGGCCGATGTTGATCCCCGCCGCTGCGGCTGCGATCACGGGGGTCATCCGCGTCTTCTTGCTGAACGTGACGCCCGTGTTGATGACCAGGTAGCCACCGTACATGACCGATCCGGCCATCAAGAGCGGCACCACGGGGATCGCTCCATGCGTGGCCTCGGGGAACGACAGCGCGATATACGGCGCGGACAGCAGCGTCAGGGCCACCACGATCCAGCCCATCAGCATCGCCCAGTAGCTGAACACCAGCCGGAATGTGTCCTTGGCCGTCGCCTCGCCGCGGATCGAGTGCGCGAACGGCGGCCAGGCGGTCTGGAAGGCGCCCACCACCACCATCACTCCCAGCGCCACCTTGGCCGCGGCCGAGTAGACGCCCAGGTCGTGCGCCCCGGCCAGGCCCTTCACCTGCACCCGGTCGGCCAGGTTGAGGGCCCACAGGGCGAGGCCGGCCGGCATCAGCGGAATCGAGAAGTGCAGCAGCTCGCGCAGCACCTGGGAGTCGAAGTGACGGATGCCGATCGTGCGCCGCCGCTGCACCAGCATGATCGCGTACACCAGCAGCGTGCCGCCGAAGTTGCCGAACAAGAGGCCGACGGCCCCCTGGTCGAACACCGTCACCAGCAGCACCGTCAGGACGGCGGTGACGGCGACGTTCAGGAGCGTGTAGCGCACCCAGGCGCCGGCCCGCCGCTCGATCCGGTAGATGCGGGCCATGACGTCGAAGTTCATGGTCACCCAGAGGCCCAGCAGGCCGGTGTACACGACACCGTCGCTGGTGCCCAGCAGGCTGGCCAGCTGCGAGTGGAACAGCACGCCCACCAGCACGCCGAGCGTCGAGGCAGCCATCACGAACGCGAAGATCGTGTGCACCACCGGCGACCAGTCCCCGCGCTCCGGGTCACCGAGGGTGAACCGGGTCATCGAGGAGACGATCCCCATGCGCAGGATGATCGCGACCACGATCAGCGCCGAGGTGACCAGCTCGACGATGCCGAAGGCGACGGCGCCGGCGGCGTGCAGGTACACCGGCACCAGGAAGAAGCCGACCGCCCGGCTGGCCACGCTGCCCAGACCGTAGGTCAGTGACTGCGAGACAAGACTGCGGATTCGCGGCGCGGCCTCTGGCGCGTTTGCCGGCACCTTGCCGGCGCCGAGGTCGGAGGTCCGGCTCATGCGGTCGAGATAGTACCGTCCGCTCCGTGCGTGCCGCGCAGGCTGGGCTGGGCCGACCGTCCCCATGTGCAGGGTCGCTCGCTACCATCGTGGCCATGCCGGACAGGCCTTTACGGATCCTTGTAATCGCCGACGGCCGCTCGATTCACACGCTCCGCTTCGCCCGCCGGCTGGTCGACCGAGGCCACGAGGTGCACATCGTCTCCGACCGCGTCGGTTCCACCGACAGGCTGGCCGCGGGCATCCATTTCCACGATGTCCGGACGCTCGACCTCCTGACCCGCGTGCGCGGCCTTCGCCGGCGGTGGTTCGGCAGGGCGATCGCCAATCTCGCTGCGCGGATCGACGCCGACGTGGTCCACGGCCACGGCATCGGACCGTACGCATACTGGGCGGCGCAGAGCGGCGTGCATCCGCTCGTGGTCAGTCCGTGGGGCCGCGATGTGCTGCTGGACGCCCATCACGAGCCCGGCCGCACGCGGTCGCGGATCGCGCTCGAGGCCGCGGACTGGCTGGTGGTCAACTCGGCGGCGATCGAGCAGGCTGCGATCGAGGCCGGCGCCGACCGGGCACGGATCTCGCACGTCATCTGGCATACGCAGCTGTCGGGCTTCGCCCCCGATCGTGGCGATCCGGTGGCCCTGCGCCGCGGTCTCGACCTCCCGGCGGACAGCGTGATCGTGATGTCGCTGAGAAACTTTCAGGCCCGGACGAACATCGATGTGCTGGTGCGGGCCTTCGACGCCGTCCGCCGCGCGATCCCCCAGGCGCGGCTGGTGCTGGCCGCCCGCGGCGGGGCCGAACGCGAGCCGGTCGAGCGGGCCGTCAGGGAGCTCGGTCTCGAGGATCTCGTGCGCTTTCACCGGGTCGAGCCGGAGCAGCTGCCGGTGCTCGTCGCCTCAGGGGACGTGGTGGTGACGATCGCCGACACGGACTCGTCGCCGTCGTCGCTGCTGGAGGCGATGGCGAGCGGCCGGCCGATCGTGGGCGGCTGGTGCCCGTCGATCGACGAGTGGATCAGGCCGGGCGAGGGGGCCGAGATGGTCGAGTGCCGCGACGTCGACGCGGTCGCTGCGGCGCTGATCAAGCTTCTGGGCGACCCCGATCTCCGGCGAGCATACGGCGACCGCAACACGGCCGTGGTCGCCGAGCGTGTGGCCGAGAG
>DATLLX010000242.1:0-5198 GCA_035537595.1 Gaiellales bacterium
CACCACGTTAGCGGCCGACCCGAGCCACCACGCGCCCTGACCCGGGCGCAGCGTTCAAGTCGAACGCAGCCGCGACCGATATGAGCTTCCGCGCGGCCCGACGGCCCGCCCGGGCTCCTCCCAAAGGGACGCGCGCGAATAACACGTCGCTCAATGTTTGCTTACGGTCATTTCACCCGACGCCGTCACCAGGTCGCCTAGCGTGGCGTTCCGTCGCATGTTCGTGGGCACGCACCTGAGCAGGCCGTCGCGGCTGGCACTCGCGACGCTGGTGGCGGGGTTGCTGCTGCTGTCACTCGCAGCCGCACCGTCGTCGGCAGCGCGCATGCCGCTGCTCCACCTGGGCTCGCACGGGCCCGCGGTGGCGAAGGCCCAGCGGCTGCTCCACGTTCCCGCGGACGGGATCTTCGGCCGGGGCACGGCGAAGGCGGTGCGCACGTTCCAGCGGGCCCACCACCTGCTGGTCGACGGTCAGATCGGATCCGGCACGTGGAAGGCGCTCCGTCACCGATCGGGTGGATCGCGGGCGCACCCCAAGTCGGACGGCATCCTCCGCAAGGGCGAGAAGGGCACCCGGGTGGGCGAGGTGCAGCGGCTGCTGGGGATCCGCGTCAACCGCCTGTTCGACCAGCGCACGTTCCTGGCCGTCAGCTCGTTCCAGAGACGCCGCGGGCTGTTCGTCGACGGCGAGGTCGGCCCCCACACCTGGCGGGCGCTGCATACAGGTGCGGCGGGCAAGCAGAAGCATCACGGCAAGGGCGGAGGCAAGCACCGCAGCCGCAAGGGTGACGGCGTGCTCCAGCGCGGTGAGAAGGGCCACGCGGTGGGCAGGCTGCAGCGGCTCCTGCACATCCGCGTGAACCGGCTGTTCGACCGCCGCACGTGGCTGGCGGTGCGCGGCTTCCAGCGCCGCCACGGGCTGCTGGTCGACGGCGAGGTGGGCCCCGCGACCTGGGCCGCTCTCACGCACCGGGGCAGCGGCGGGGGAGGCGGCCACCACCGCTCGCTCGCCGCCCAAGCGCTGGCGGTCGCGCGCCAGTACGTCGGCGTGCCGTACGTCTGGGGCGGCTCGACCCCGAAGGGCTTCGACTGCTCCGGCCTGATCTGGTACGCCTACCGCCGGCTGGGCGTCGAGATCCCCCGGGTCACGTACGCCCAGTGGTATGCCGGTCCCCACATCGGCCGCCGGCACCTCCGCCCCGGCGATCTGGTCTTCTTCCACCATCGCGGTCATGTCGCGCTGTGGATCGGCCATGGCTGGTTCCTGCACGCGCCGCGTACCGGAGACGTCGTCAAGGCCAGCCAGATGCGCGGCTGGTACGCCAGGCATTACGACGGCGCCGTGCGCATCGGCGGCTGAAGCCGCTCAGATCTTCTCGAGCGGCGCGTAGCCGAGCACCAGCCGGCGCTCCGACCGATCGTCGCGAAACCGCACGACCACGATGCCATCGCGGTCGACGCCGGTGACGATGCCCTCACCCAGCGTCGAGTGGCGCACCTCGTCGCCGACCGACAGCGAGGGCCGGTCGATGTCCGGCGCCCGGAAGGCCGCTGACGGAGAGGAACCGCGGCCGCCTGCGGCCGGCGACGGCGTGCCCCAGCTCGAAGCCTGCCGCTCCCACTCGACCGAGTCGGCGGGCAGCTCGTCGAGGAACCGGGACGGCATGTTGAAGCCGCGGGCGCCGAAGATCGTCCGCGAGCGGGCGTAGGTCAGGGTCAGCCGCTCCCGGGAGCGGGTCATGCCCACGTAGCAGAGCCTGCGCTCCTCCTCCTCGTTGTGCTCGTCGAGCGAGCGCTGGTGCGGGAACAGCCCCTCCTCGAGGCCGATCACGAACACCACCGGGAACTCCAGCCCCTTCGCGTTGTGGAGCGTCATCAGCGTCACCCGGCCTCGCTCCTCGTCGATCGCGTCCTGGTCGGTGTAGAGCGAGATCTCCTGCAGGAAGTCGGACAGCGAGGCGGTCTCGACCTCCTCCCCGCGCGCCTCGTACTCGCGGGCGACCCCCACCAGCTCCTGCAGGTTCTCGGTGCGGCCCTGCGACTCGATCGTGCGCTCGGCGGCCAGCACCTCCATGTAGCCGGTGTCCGCGAGCACCTGCTCCAGCAGGTCGGCGACCGACGCCTCGGCTGCCCGCTCGCGGAGGGCGGCCATCATGTCGCGGAAACGAGCCACGCTGCCGGTGGCGGCAGCGGCCAGCCCGGCCGCCTCGACGGCGGCGATCGCCTCCCACAGGCCGATCCCGCGGGCCCGAGCCGCCATCGCCAGCCGGTCGAGCGTCGTGTTGCCGATCCCCCGCCGGGGCTGGTTCACGATCCGCCGCAGCGATACCTCGTCCGCCGGGTTGTCGAGCACCTGCAGGTAGGCGATCGCGTCCTTGATCTCGGCCCGCTCGTAGAACTTGGGGCCGCCGACGACGCGGTAGTCGATCGACTGGCGGGTCAGCAGGTCCTCCAGCACCCGCGACTGGGCGTTCATCCGGTAGAAGACCGCGATGTCGGCCGGGCCGTAGCCCTCGTCCAGCGCCGACTGGATGCGGCCGGCCACGTAGCGGGCCTCCGCGTGCTCGTCCTCGGCCTCGACCACCCGAACGGGGTCGCCGCTGCCCAGATCCGACCACAGGTTCTTCGGCTTGCGGTCGCGGTTGTGCGAGATCACCGAGTTGGCGGCGTCGAGGATCGTCTGCGTCGAACGGTAGTTCTGCTCCAGCGCGATCACGCGGGCGTTGGGGAAGTCCTGCTCGAACTCGGAGATGTTGCGGATGTCGGCGCCCCGGAAGGCGTAGATCGACTGATCCTGATCGCCCACCACGGCCAGGTTGGTGTGCTTCTCGGCCAGGATCGAGACCAGCTTGAACTGCGCGTGGTTGGTGTCCTGGTACTCGTCGACCATCACGTAGCGGAAGGCGTTCTGCCAGTGGCGGCGGGCATCGGGCACGTGCTCCAGCAGCAGCACGGTCTTCATGATCAGATCGTCGAAGTCCATGGCGTTGGCGTCGTGCATCCGCCGCTCGTAGAGGTCGTACACCTCGGCAACCGACTGCTCGAAGAAGGAGCCGATCTGGTCGGCGTACTCGCCGGCCGTCAGCAGCCTGTCCTTCGCCCGCGAGATGGCGCCGTGCACCGCGCGGGGCACGAACCGCTTGGGGTCCTTGCCCAGATCCTCGATGCAGTTCTTGACCAGCCGCACCTGGTCGGCCTGGTCGTAGATGGTGAAGCTCGACCGGTAGCCGATCAGCTCGGCGTCACGGCGGAGCATCCGCCCGCACGCCGAGTGGAACGTCATCACCCACATCTGCCGTGACACGCGGCCGCCGACCAGCTGCTCGACCCGCTCCTTCATCTCGGTGGCGGCGCGGTTGGTGAAGGTGATGGCGAGGATCTGCGGCGGGTCGGCCAGGTCCTCGGCGATCAGGTGCGCGACGCGGTGGGTCAGCACGCGGGTCTTTCCGGAGCCGGCGCCGGCGATCACCAGCAGCGGCCCCTGCGTGTACAGCACGGCCTCGCGCTGCTGGGGGTTGAGCGTCTCCAGGGCCTGCGTCCGCGATTCGATCATCGGGTGGCGAGCGCCTCTCCCACGGCGCTCTCGAGCCATCTCCGGGCCGCCTCGAGCGCGCCGGGATCGCTCGACTTGAGCACGATCTCGACCCGCTTGTGCCCGTCCTCGTAATGCGGGTAGCTGCCCACCGACACGCCGGGGTGCCCGGACGACGCCCGCTCGAGCACGTCGACGATGTCGGACTCGGTGGTGCTGTAGGCCAGCCGCACCGACCGGATCGGCGGGCAGCCGTGCTCGGCCTCCAGGGCCTCCTCGCAGGCCTCGAACGTCGCCATCATCTCGGCCGGCACCCCGGCCAGGACGAGCACGTTCCCGAGCCGGAAGCCGGGGGCTCCGCCCAGCGGGTTGGTGACCGGCAGCGCGCCCGCGGGCAGCTGGGCGAAGCGGTCGACGTAGGCGTGGGTGCGATCGGGGAACCTGCCGTGGAGGAGATCCGCCGCCCCGCGGTGGAGCTCCAGCGGGACGCCGAAGGCCTCCGCCACCGCCTCCCGGGTGACGTCGTCGGGGGTGCCGCCCAGGCCGCCGGTGACCACCAGCAGGGCGCACCGCTCGCGGGCCGCGCGGACGGCGTCGGCGATCTCCCCCACGTCGTCGCGCACGGCGGCCAGCATCAGCACCGTGAGGCCGATCGCGGCCAGCCGCTGCGCCAGCCAGGTGCCGTTGGTGTTGGCCACGTCGCCGGAGGTGATCTCGTCCCCGACGGTGAGGATGATGGCGTGGTCGGGGGAGGTCGTCACCTGACGGATTCTACCCGGGGCAATGGCCGGCCCCGCCCTGCCCGGACGGGGCCGGCCGTACCGGTCGCCCGCCCCCTCAGCGCACCCGCACGGCGATCGCGCCGCTGATCCCGGCTCCGTTTCGGGCCGTTGCCGGGGCGACCGTCCGGAACAGGTACCTGCCCCGGATACCGGGGACGACCACCGCCGAGTAGCCGCCCCGCAGGCCCGGTCGCGGCGTGGCGACCGTGCGCCAGCCGCCGGCGGTCAGCAGCTGCACGCGGACTCTGGAGGCCGTCCGCGGCGCCACCGCTCCGGCCAGGCGGATGGGCATTCCGCGCCTCACCAGCAGCGAGCCGGCACGCAGCGACACCCGCTGGCGCACGGTCACCGTCCGCGTCAGCACCTCGTCCGCGGCGGCGGCCAGCTCCAGCCGGTACTCGGTGTTCAGGGACGGTGCGATCTCCCAGCGCACCTCCCCGCCGGCCGACGAGACCAGCACCCGGGAGGGCCCGAACGCCGCCGATCCGGCGGGGCGGCTGGAGACCCGCACCTCGGCGCCTGCGAGCGGGACGCCGTTCGACCGAGCGATCGCCGTGATGACGCCGCGCCGGCCGTACAGCAGGGAGCCGGGCGCCGTGCCGGCCACGAGGTCGAGCCGCGCAGGGTCGGCGACGGCGAACTGCCACAGCACCGGCCCGGCAATATTGCCCGACAGGTCGGCCACCGTCACACCGATGGTGTGGACGCCGGCCCCCAGGTTCCCCGGGCTGTAGACGAAGCGGCCGCCGGCGAAGTTGCCCCAGGCGGTCACGTCGGAGCCGTCGACGGTCACGATCAGGCTCGCCGGATCGATGCCGACACCGGCGTCGGCGGCGTCGAAGCCGATCGGCGTGGCGCCGGCAACCGTGACGCCCGCGGCCGGC
>DATLLX010000243.1:0-17309 GCA_035537595.1 Gaiellales bacterium
TGCGCGGAACGCAACGTCGAGCGCCGGTTTGAGCCCGTCGCGGGCGGCCTCGGCGGTGCGCACGTTCGCCCGCACGGCGACGTTCATCCCGATGAACCCGGTGGCTGCCGAGAGGATGGCGCCGATCACGAAGCCGATCGCCACCTTCGGCCCCAGTGAGGCGCTGTCGGTGAAGAGCGCGGCACCGGCGATGGCGGCCGCCACGACGACGGCGACGGCGGCGATGGTGGCGTACTGCCGGCGCAGGTATGCAGCGGCGCCCTCCTGGATCGCATGGGCGATCTCCCGCATACGGTCGTTGCCGGCGGGCTGCTTCAGCACCCATTGGGTCAGTCCCAGCCCGTACGCGACCGCCGCCACGCCACAGACGAGCGCGATCAGCACCGCATGGTCAACCAGTGAACTCAACGTGGACAGCTCCTTCGAGATGACGTAGACGACCGAGGGATCGTACCAACGCCCTCGGCTTGGACAGCCGATTCCCGGCCCTGTTTGTGACTAGAACCTGGCGCCTTCGAGCGCGGTCGCGCAGAGGTCGTCCGGTTGCGGACCGATCTTCGGGATGGCAGCGAACAGCAGCGACCGCAGCCGCTCGTTGTTCTCGGTGAACACCTTGACCACGGCCTCGTGGCTGACCGGCTCGACATCCGGATCGTCCTCCAGCCCGACGTCGTAGTCGGTGATCAGCGAGATGTTGGCGTAGCAGAGCTCGAGCTCCCGGGCCAGCCATCCCTCCGGGTAGGCGGTCATGTTGATCACCCCCCAGCCCACGCTGCTGAACCACTTCGACTCGGCGCGGGTCGAGAACCGCGGGCCCTGGATCGTCACCACCGTCCCGCCGTCGCGGATGTCGAGCCCCTGCTCGCGGCCGGTGCCGACGAGGATCGCCCGCAGATCGGGGCAGTAGGGGTCGGCCGCCGACACGTGGGTGGTCACCGGGCCGTCGTAGAAGGTGTCGCGGCGGCCGCTGGTGCGGTCGACGAACTGGTCGCAGACCACGAAGGTGCCCGGCGGCAGGTCCTTGGAGAGGCTCCCCGACGCGCAGGGGCCGATCACCCGCCGCACGCCGAGCTCCTTCATCGCCCACAGGTTGGCGCGGTAGGGGATGGCGTGCGGCGGCAGGTGATGATGGCGGCCGTGGCGGGGCATGAAGGCCACCCGCCTGCCGCCCACGTCGCCGATCACGAACCGGTCGGACGTCGGCCCGTAGGGCGTGTCGACCGCCACCTCCTTCGCCTGCTCGAGGAAGGAGTAGAACCCCGATCCTCCGAACACGCCGATCTCCGCGTCGCTCATACATCTCCTCCCGGTGTCCAGATCCGCGGCCGCTCGGCGGCGGGCTTGGGCGCCTCGGGCTGCTCCGCCGGCTGCTCCGCGGGCGGGCCTGAGAGCGCGCCGGCATACGCCAACTGCAGCTCGCTGAGCGCCTGACGGTAGCCGCTCAGCGCATCGGCGGGGATAATCCGCTCGACCTGGGGGATCAGCGCCGCCAGGGCGTCGATGGCCAGGGCGGCCTCCTCCAGCCGCTCACGGCGGGCGATCGCGTCGGCCGCCAGGGTGATCAGCAGGTGGACGCTGGACAAAAGGACGTCGGGGACGCTGGGCAGCTCCTGCGGCTGGCCCTCCTGCGGTGGTGCCTGGTCGCTCATGCGCTTCTCCTCACCGACAGCCATTCCGTTGCCGAGCACTCCGACCGCTCGACCGCCTCGGCCAGCAGCACGCGCAGGTCCTTCCCCGCCTCCAGGGCCGGCCACACCTGCTGCGACATGGTCGGCTCGCGGAGCACCGCCAGGTGGGGCGTGATACCCAGGTCGTCGGCGGTGCCGGCCACCTGGTCGAGCAACTGCTCGAGCCGCTCGGCGGCGGGGATCGCCCTGCGCCCGTCGAGGTCGATCAGCTCGCCCGACATGCCCCAGCGGATGGCCCGCCAGAAGTTCTCCTCGAGGTCGCGATGCGGATGGTCGGGCAGCGGCTCGCCGGCATCATGACGGCGCGCGAAGTCGGCGGTCAGGGCCACCATCAGCCCGGCCAGGCCGACCGACCGCGCGAAGTCCGGCTGGCCGTCGCAGATCCGCGTCTCGACGGTCGGGTACGCCTGGTGGGGCCTGACGCTCCACCAGATCTCGGTGTGCTCGCGGATCGAGCCGGTGTCGATCAGGAAGCGCACGAACGCCGCGTAGTCCTCCCAGCCGGCGAAGGAGTCGGGGATTCCGCAGCGCGGGAAGAAGCGGGTGAAGATCTGGGTGCGGGTCGAGTGCAGATGCGTGTGGCGCTCCTCCAGCCAGGGGGAGCTGGTGGAGAACGCCAGCAGCTCGGGAAGCACGGTGCGCATGGCGCTGGCCACGGCCACCGCCCGGTCGGCCCCGTGGATGCCGACGTGGACGTGCAGCCCGAACGTGTTGTTGCGCCAGGCGACGTAGCGCAGCGTCTGCTCGACAATGTGGTAGTGCGGCGTGTCGATCACCTGCTGGTCCTGCCATCGCGCCCAGGGGTGGGTGCCGGCTGCCGATAGCCGCAGATCGAGCCCCGACGCCACACCCGCCAGGTCGACGCGCCTCCGGGCCATCGCCTCCGCCGCCTCGTCGAACGTCTGGCACTTGCCCGTCTTGACCTCGACCTCGGAGCGGATCAGCTCGCCGGCGACCATGCCGTCGAGCCCCGGGTGGCCGTCCGCAGCCGCGGCGAAGCGTTCGAACCCCGCTGTCATGTCGAGCGTCTCCGGATCGAGGATCGCGAACTCCTCCTCCACGGCGATGGTGAAGTCCTCGGCCTGCTCGAAGCCCCGGCGCGCCTCCTCGAGGGCAACCAGCGGATCGCTGATCTTGGGTGACTCGCCCACGGCTCCGGGACGATACCGAAACCGGTCTCAATCTCGCGCGGAGGGCTGCCGATGTCACATCCGTGACGTTGATGGCACGGACCTACGTGCTGACCCTGGGCCTGGCCGCGGCTGTCGGCTGGCTGCTCGGGATCGTGTTGCTGCCGCTGCTGGCCTGGGCCGCGATCGAGGTCTGCTGCACCGCGGGGGTTCGGCTCTACCCGCCCGGCCGCAGGTCGCGGGCCAGGATGACATAGACCGGGCCCGTCTCCGCGAACCGCAGCTCCCCGATCGCCTGCCAGTTGCGGCGGGCGTAGAAGTCCAGGGCGGGAGCGTCCACCCGGGTCGAGAGCACGGCGCAGGAGGCGCCGCTGGCCGCCGTCAGCGTGTCCAGCAGCGACTCGCCCAGACCCCGTCGCTGATGGCTGGGCGCCACCGCCAGCTCGACCACCTCGAGGTACCCGGGCGCCAGCCAGCGGGCCGCCTGCGCGGGGTCGATCGCTGCGGCCACCCGATCGTGCCACCACTCCCCGGGCCCTCCCGGGTAGCCGTATGCGAATCCGTGCAGCTCGTCGTCCTCACTGGCGGCGACCAGCAGGAAGCCGTCGCGCATCCGATGGTCGGCCAGGACGGCGCGGAACCGCTCCGGTTCGCCGTCGCTCTGCACGTGCGGCGGCTCGGAGAATGCCGCGGCGTAGATCTCGACCAGCCTTGGCATGGCCTCGGTCAGCGCGTCCGGTCGGAGCAGGGAGACCTCGGCCATGCCCCTGACGATAACGCGACAAGGCGGGTGCGCCTCCCCACCCAAGCGCACCGGAGCCGATGGATGGTCGATCAGGCCGCGGGCAGATGCGTCCGGATCCGGACACGCAGCTCTTGTGGGCTGAACGGCTTGGTGATGAAGTCATCTGCCCCCAGCGAGAATCCGACGTCGACGTCCCGATCCTGTGCATCGGCGGTCAGCATGATCACCTTCATCCCCGCACACGACTCGTCGCTTCGAATCCCCCGCAGCACATCGAACCCGCTGCACTTTGGCATCATGACGTCGAGCACGCACACGTCGGGCTTCTGCTCTCGCGCCGCCTTCAGCGCCGCCTCGCCGTCGGTGGCTGTCAGCACCTGATACCCCTCACGCTCGAGCCGGAATTTCACCAGTCTCAGCAGATGCGGTTCGTCGTCTGCAACGAGCACCTTCACCGTCGATCCGTCCATCGGTCCCCCTGGGCGGATGGGCATCCGGGCCCATTCCGCGGTCGTTCGAGCCTTAGCTGGTGCCACCCCAAGGCGGCACCGTCTCCTGGCCCTATCGGCGATCAGGAGCCGGCCCTTTAAGGGCGACCGGCCGCGCCGGTATCGACCGCGACGCCCTCGATCAGCCGCGAGGCCACCCGCTCCCAGCTCCAGCGGTCCGCGACGGCCTGCCTCCCCAGGTCGCCCAGTCGTCTGCGCTCGGCCCCTGCCAGGCCCAGCACCCCCTCGATCCGGTCGGCCAGCTGGCCCGCCGTGCCGTCGAATGTGCGGGCGGCCGGGCCCAGCCCGGCGGCCACCTCGGCCAGGCCGGAGTGATCGGACACTATCGGGATCACCCCGCAGGCGGCGGCCTCCGCGGCGACCATGCCGAAGGCCTCAGGCAGCACCGACGGGACGACGGCCGCATCGGCCAGCGGGATCAGCGCCGCCAGCTCCTCGTGATCCATCGCACCGGTGAACACCACCCGTTCCCCGGCGGCCCGCTCGAGCTGCTGGCGGTCGGAGCCGAATCCGACGATCACCAGCGAGTGACCGGGATGGCGAGGGGCCGCTTCCCGCCAGGCGTCGAGCAGCGTGTGCACGCCCTTCTGGCGCAGCAGCTTTCCGAAATAGAGCACGAACCGGTCGACCGCCTCCAGCCGCTCCCCGACGTCGGGGTCGGGGAGCCGCTCGGCGTGACCATCCGCCCGGGGGCGCGCCAGCAGCTGGGCGAGCCGCGGCCGCGACCCGCCGCCGGGCCGGAACAGCTCGAGGTCGACACCGGGCGGGACGATCGCCGTGCGCTCGAGGTAGGAGCCGCCGCCCAGCAGCTCCCGGGTGACGTCGACGATGTGCTGGGATCCGGCGTACACCCTGGCCGCGCCGTCGAGGCCGGCCCGCGCCATCAGCGCGAGCGGTGGGCGGCCTCGGATCGCGTACTCGAGCTCGGAGCCGTGCACCTTCACTGCGTAGGGCGTCGCGCTGGCGGCGCAGCCTCCCGCCGCCACCGGCCCGCCCATCAGGGCGTGGTTCGCGAGCACCATCGCCGGCGGCGGCCCGGCCGCGATCTCGGCCTCCAGGGCACGGATGTTCGCGCCGGTGTAGCGCTCGAGCTGGTCGGCCGTCAGGTCGGCGACATGGCGCGCCTCGAGCCCCTCGTATCGGTCGACCACGAACACCGGCAGCAGCGGGCCGATGTCCGGCCGGACGATCCGCACCCGGCGGCCGAGGTCATACCGCTCGGGGTGCGGCTCCTGGCACAGCACCGTGACGTCATGGCCCAGCCGGTCCCAGGCGCGGGCGATGTGCCGGGTGTAGATGTTGGAGCCGGTGTCGGCGAGCAGGTAGCCGTGCCAGATGATCAGGCGCACGGCAGCAGTCTACGAACGGCGGCGGGATCTACGAGAGGTAGAAGTAGAGCGCGTAGAGCAGCTGCTCGGCCGGGTTGCTGCGGTGAACCGTGACGTCGGCCGGGGTGTCGATCAGGGCGTCCGAGTAGCTGAAGATGATCTTGACTCCGCCGTCCACCAGGGCATCGGCGGCCGGCTGGGCGGCGGCCGGCGGCACGGCCAGCACGCCGACGATGATGTTCTTGTCGCGGATCGTCTCGGTCAGCTCGGCCATCGGCTGCACGCTCAGGCTGTCCACGGCGCGCCCGGCCTTCTTGGGGTCGGCGTCGAACACCCCGGCGATGTGGAAGCCGTGGTCGACGAAGATGTTCGACGAGGCGATCGCCTGGCCCAGCTGACCGGCGCCGACTAGCGCGATGTTGTGCTGCCCCGAGGTGCGCAGGATCTTGCGGATCTCGGCGATCAGAAAGTCGATGTTGTACCCCACCCCGCGCTTGCCGAACTTGCCGAACCCCGAGAGGTCGCGGCGGATCTGGGTAGCGTTCACGTGGGTGTACTCGCCGATCTCCTGCGAGGAGATCGAGCTCCGGCCCTGCTTCTTCGCCTGGGTCAGCACCTGCAGATACCGCGAAAGGCGCGCGGCCACACCGACGGTCAGTCGATCCGAAGCCAACGAGTCCCCCTTCTCGATCGTGCTCTGTGTCATGTCACGATCCAGTGTAGCCACGCCCGTCTGGACGGGGCTCCGCATGCCACAAGGCGGCCCATCAACGACCGCTTTGTGACACTGCGGCTAACACCCGGCGGCGCAGCTCGCCGAGCTCGACGCGATATTTGAAGGCCTTGCGGCCGCCGACGAAGACCACCGGGATCTCCTGGCGATGCGCTGCCTCGAGGTCGGGATCGCCGCTGATGTCGACCACGCGAAGCTCGTACCCCAGAGCCTCCTGCTGGGTCGACAGCTGCTCCTTTGCCACGTCGCACAGATGGCAGCCGGGCGCGCCGTACAGCACGACCTCGACGCTCACGTCATGCCACCCGCGACGAGTGCGCGTCGAGGTCGAGATAGGCGGGATAGGGGATTGGGTCGGTGAAGCGCGCCGCCGACGCGATCATCGCGGCGTTGTCGGAGCACAGCGCGAGCGGTGCCAGCGCCAGCTCGATCCCGTCCCGCGCGCAGGCGTCGGCGAACGCGCCGCGCAGCGCGCCGTTCGCGGCCACCCCGCCGACCACGGCCAGCGTCCGCAGCCCCGTGGCGGCCAGCGCCTCCATCGTCCGCCCCACCAGCGTCCGCACGATCGCCCGCTGGTACGAGGCCGCCAGATCGGCTCGCCAGCCGTCGACGTCCGCGACCGCCTGCACGGCATACAGCAGGGCGGTCTTGAGGCCGCTGAACGACAGGTCGTGCCCGGGCCGGCCGAGCATCGAGACCGGGAGGTCGAACGCTTCTGGGTCGCCGCCCTGGGCGGCAGCCTCGAGCAGCGCGCCGCCCGGGTAGCCCAGCCCGAGCAGGCGAGCTCCCTTGTCGAACGCCTCGCCGGCAGCGTCATCCAGGGTCGAGCCGATCACCCGGTAGCCGCGGCGGTCGTCGACCTCGGCCAGCAGGGTGTGCCCGCCCGAGGCCAGCAGGCACAGGAACGGCGACTCCAGCGGCCGGGGCGCGAGGTAGAGGCTGGCGATGTGGCCGTGAAGATGGTCGACCGCGATCAGCGGCAGCCTGCGTGAGAAGGCCAGCGCCTTCGCCGCGGCGACCCCGACCAGCAGCGCGCCGATCAGCCCCGGCCCGCTGGTGACGGCGACCGAGTCGAGGTCGTCGAGCGTGGCGCCCGCTTCGGACAGGGCGCTGCCCACCACCGGCACGGTCAGCTCCAGGTGCCGCCGCGACGCCACCTCGGGCACGACGCCGCCGTACGGCGCGTGAAGCTCGGCCTGCGAGGAGACGACGCTCGAGCGGAGCACCCCGGCACGGTCGACCACGGCCGCGGCCGTCTCGTCACACGACGTCTCGATGGCGAGGATCACTGCGTGCGGTCGGGATCGCGCCACATGATCAGCGCGTCCTCGCGGTTGTCGGTGTAGTAGCCCCGGCGAACGCCGGTCTCGACGAAGCCCAGGCTCGAGTACAGGTTGACGGCGGCGTCGTTCGACACCCGCACCTCCAGCGTGTACCCACGCTCGGCGTCGTCCACGGTGAGCTCGAACAGCCGCTCCAGCAGCGCTCTGGCCACGCCCCGGCCGCGGTAGTTCAGGTCGACGGCGACGTTCATCACGTGCCAGGCGTCGACGTACTTGGCGACGATCAGGTAGCCCAGCATGTCGGCGCCCTGGAAGGCGCCCAGGCAGACCCCGTTGGGCTTGGCCAGCTCGCCGGCGAACATCGATCGCGACCAGGGTGTGGCGTACGACTGGCGCTCGATCCGCTCGATGGCGTCGAGGTCGGACGACCGCAGGCGCCGCATCTCGACCGCCGTCATCATCCGGCGGCCCTTGCGGTCAGCACCCGGTCGGCGTCCGGCGCCCGCACGTACTGCGGGAGCGGTGGCCCGGCGGTGCCGGCCAGCGCCGCGTGGTGCCTGGCCCAGGGGACGTGCAGCGGCGAGCCGTCCGCCGGGATCGCCGCGCCGCCCAGCCGGTCGCGGTAGCGGATGGCGCCGTCGCCGACCACGACCGCGCCCGGCGGCAGCAGCGCGGCCAGCTGCTCGGGGAGATAGGCGGCCAGCGGCACGGCCGGGCCGAGCGCGAACACCTCTCCGCGGCGGGCGTCGACGCAGGCGACCTCGGCGCCGTCGCCGTGCAGCAACGCCTCCAGCGTGCCCACTCCGCGCACCTCGATGCCGAGCGCGAAGCCCAGGGCCGTGGCCGTGGACAGCCCGATCCGAAGCCCGGTGAAGGTCCCCGGCCCGGTGCCGGCCACGATCAGCCCCAGCTCTGCCGTGCCGACGCGGGCCGCCCGCAGCAGGTGGTCGACATCCGCAAGCACGTGCTGGGCGCCCGACGACCTCCCGCGGGTGACGCTCTCCGCGAGCACCTCGCGGTCGCGACTGATGCAGGCCGTGGTCAGGTCGGTCGAGGTGTCAAGCGAGAGAGCGAGCAACGGCGTCAAGCAGGTCCGCATCGTTGCAAACCAGCGTGATCAGCCTAGCATCGCCCCCCTCGTGGCGCAGGTCCAGGAGCACCCGCGCGGGCGGCAGCACGCCGCGCCCGGCGGCCGGCCACTCGACGAAGGCGATGGTGTCGTCGAAATAGGGCTCGAGGTCGGCCCACTCCTCGATGGTCAAGCCGGTCGAGCGGTAGAGGTCGAGGTGCGCCACCCGGCCGCGGGGTGACGGGTGCAGGGCGCCGATCGTGTAGGTGGGGCTGGTCACCGGCGCGGTCACCCCCAGCGCCCGGGCGGCGGCCTGGACGAAGGTGGTCTTGCCGCTGCCCAGGTCACCCTCCAGCTCGACCACGTCGCCGACCCGCAGCAGACCGGCCACCGCGGCGGCCAGGGCGGCAGTGTCGGCGGCGGAGCGGCTAGAAAAGGCCCAGCTGTGCGGGCTCTGGCTCGCCAACGGCGACGGCGACCTTGATCGGCGGCGGAGCGACCGGGATCGCTGGGGCGGGCTGCCGGGGCGGGGGCGCCGGGCCGTCGCGCAGGAGCTCCGGCAGCCGGCTGAAATCCTCGCGCAGGGTGTCGAGCATGCGCGGCGTGTAGAGCGCCGCAGCCGGGTGGTAGATCGGGTACAGGTTGACCTCGACGTCGCCGATCCGGTGCGGCCGCGGCCGCCCGTGCACCCGGGTGATGCCCTCCGGGCGGCCGGACAGGAGCTTCGTCGCGAAGTTGCCCAGCGTGCAGATCACGCGCGGCCGGATCTTGGCCACCTGGGTGAACAGGTAGCCCTCGCAGGCCTCGATCTCCTCGGGCCGGGGGTCGCGATTGCCCGGCGGACGGCACTTGAGCACGTTGGCGATATACACAGCCTCCCGGCTGAGACCGATCTCCTCGAGCAGCGTGGACAGGAGCCTGCCCGCCTGGCCGACGAACGGCACGCCCTGGCGGTCCTCGTGGAACCCCGGCGCCTCGCCGACGAACATCAGGTCGGCATCGAGGTCGCCGGCGCCGACCACCACCTGGGTGCGGCCCTCCGCCAGCGCGCACCGCGTGCACGACCTCCACTCCTCCGAGAGCCGAAGCAGCTCCGCTCCTCGCCCTGCTGCATCCATGGTCACGATTCTGCCACGGTATCCGGATGGATGTGTGTCAGTCGAGGAGCGGGGCGGCGATCAATGGCCGCAGCCGCAGCTGCCGCCGCAGCATCCGCCTCCGCCGCCGACGGCCGCGCCCTGGGGGCGCGAGGTCGCGAACGAGGACAGCAGCCGAGTGACCGTGGCGCTGCCGCAGTCCGGGCAGGTGACGGTCGAGTCACCGCCGGCCGGCACGAGCTCCTCGAAGCTCTCAGAGCACCCGGCGCACAGGTATTCGTAGATCGGCACGGCCAGAGCATAGCGAGCGGTACAGTTTCTTCGCCTGGTATCCCCCCGCGGGAACTGGAGCCAATGCATACCACCACCGTCGTCATCGGGGCCGGCAGGGTCGGCCAGACCGTCGCCGCCCGGCTCGAGGGGTCACTGCTGGTGCACGGCCGCGACCAGCCCGATCTCGACACGGCCGAGCGGGTGCTGCTTGCCGTGCCCGACGGCGCGATCGCCGAGGTCTGCACGCGGATCGCGGCGCGGCTGCCCGCCGGCTGCGCGGTCGTCCACTTCTCGGGGGCGACCTCGGTGCACGCGCTCGACGCCGCGCCCGGCCCGGCCGCCTGCGTGCACCCGCTGCAGACCATCTGGCCCGATCGCGGCCCCCGGCAGCTGGAGGGTGCCTATGCGGCGGTGACCGGGGACGCGGCGACCGGCGAGCGGCTGGCCCGGGAGCTGGGCATGACGCCGTTCCCGCTGGCCGACGAGGCGAAGCCGGTGTATCACGCCGCCACTGCCTTCGCGTCGAACTATCTGGTCACGCTGACCCACGTGGCGGCCGGCCTGATGCAGCAGGCCGGGATCGACGAGCAGCTGGCGTACTCGGCGCTGCGCCCGCTCCAAGAGCGCACGGTCGAGGTGGCCCCGGGGCCGCCCACCGGCCCCATCGCCCGCGGCGACGCCGGCACCGTCGAGGCGCATCTGGCCGTGCTCAGCCCCGGCCTGGCAGAGCTCTACCGGTCGCTGGGGCGGGCCACGCTGCCGCTTGTGCCGGCATCCTCCGCCGCGGCCGTGAGGCCGCTGCTGTGACCGTGGGCCTCGTTCCCACAATGGGCGCGCTGCACGACGGCCACCGGGCGCTGCTGCGGGCCGCCCGGGGCGAGAACGACCGGGTCGTGATGAGCCTGTTCGTGAACCCGACCCAGTTCGGGAAGGGCGAGGATTTCGAACGCTATCCCCGCGACGAGGGCCGCGATCGCGCGATCGCGGCCGAGGAAGGGGTCGACGAGGTGTTCGCGCCGGCGGTGGACGACATGTACCCGTCCGGGTTCGCCACTGCGATCGACGTCGGCCCGCTGGGCAGCCGCTTCGAGGGCGCCTTCCGGCCCGGTCATTTCGCCGGTGTCGCCACCGTGGTGATGAAGCTGCTGCAGCGGGTGCGCCCGTCAGCCGCCTACTTCGGCCAGAAGGACGCCCAGCAGCTGGCGGTGATCCGGCGGATGGTGCGCGACCTCGACGTCCCGGTCGACATCCGTTCGGTGCCCACCGTCCGCGATTCCGACGGGCTCGCCCTGGCGTCGCGCAACGCGTACCTGTCGGCGGCCGAGCGGGTACGGGCGACATCGCTGCACCGAGCCCTGGTCGCTCGCGACCCGTCGCTGGTCGAGGGCGAGCTGGACTACCTGGCTGTCGTCGATCCCGACACGTTCGACAAGGTCGATCCGCGGCCCGGCGCGCTGGTGATCGGGGCCGCCCGCTTCGGCGGCGCCCGCATGATCGACAACATCGTCCTGGAGGCACCGTGAAACTGTCCCTGCCAGATCTGCGCCAGATGAAGCGCGACGGCCGGCCGATCGTGATGATCACCGCCTATGATCACCCCACCGGCCGCATCGTGGACGAGGTCGGGGTGGACATCGTCCTGGTGGGAGACTCCGCGGCCAACAACGTGCTGGGCCTCGATTCGACCGTGCCGGCGACGATGGATCAGATGACGATGCTGACGGCAGCCGTCAGCCGCGGCGTGGCGCGCGCGATCGTGGTCGGCGACCTGCCGTTCATGTCCTACCAGGTGTCCGACGAGGAGGCGGTGCGAAACGGCGGCCGGCTGGTCAAGGAGGGCGGCGCCGACGTGGTCAAGCTGGAGGGCGCAGGGCCGATGCTCGACCGGGTGAAGGCGCTGGTCGCCGCCGGCATCCCGGTGATGGGCCACCTCGGCCTGACGCCGCAGACAGCCACATCGATGGGCGGCCACAAGGCCCAGGGCCGCGAGCGGGACACCGCGCGGCAGCTCTACCTGGCGGCGATCGCCCTGCAGGACGCGGGCTGCTTCGCGCTGGTGCTGGAGGCGGTCGCACCGCAGGTGGCCGCGGCCATCACCCGGCGGCTCTCGATCCCCACCATCGGCATCGGCTCCGGCGCCGACACCGACGGCCAGGTGCTGGTGCTCCACGACGTGCTGGGCATCAACGGGCCCGGCGGGCACCGGCCGCGCTTCGTCAAGCGCTACGCCGAGATCGGCGAGGCGATTGGCGATGCCGTGCGCACGTACGCGGAGGAGGTGCGCGACCACCAGTACCCCGCGCCCGAACACGCCTACACGATGCCCGACGAGGAGGTCGCCGCCTTCGAGCGGGCGATCGACGCCGGGTCGATCGAGGAGAACGTGCTGGCCGACTGGTGAGCCGGGGGTCAGACCCCGTTGTTCCGCCGCGCGCGGCCCGGCCACCAGTCCGCCGTGCGGCGGGTGTCGCGGGGCCGCGAATCGGCGCCCCAGACCACCGCCAGCGGGCCGATGGCCAGCACGAAGATGAGCATCAGGAGTTCCATGCAGGATCAACGCGGCGGGCTCGCCGCGCGTGAGAGTCATCGGGCTACGATCAGCGCATGACGACCTACCTTCACACCATGGTGAGAATCACCGACCCCGATCGCAGCCGCACCTTCTACGAGGCGCTCGGCTTCACCCCCGGCCGCGAGACGCCGATCGTCCGCAACGGCGAGCTCGAGGCGACCAACTACTTCTTCAGCCTGCCCGGCCAGGACAACGTCCTGGAGCTGACCTTCAACCACGACGGGCGGACGTACGACAACGGCACCGGCTACGGCCACATCGCCGTCGGCGTCAGTGACCTCGATGCCACGCTGGAGCAGCTCAAAGGCCAGGGCATCGAGCCCGAGCGCCCGCCGTACACCATCAGCGAGGGCGGCAGCCGGCTGTGCTTCGTCCGCGACCCGGACGACTACAGGATCGAGCTCATCGAGCGCGGCTGAGGTACCGATGCCTACCGCAGTGCCTAGGACAGGGCTTCGCGCACGGCCGCCTCGAGCGGCATCGCCAGTCCATGCGCACGCCCGCGGGCGAACGCCACCGAGCCGGTTGCGGCGCCGAGGTCGGTCATCTCCCAGGCTGAGAGCGGCTCGCGGTCGAGCTCGGCCTCGATCGCGCCACGAAAGCGACCGGCCCGCTCCGTCAGCGCCTCATCCGCATCCAGTAGGGCGAGCAGGTCGAGCAGCTGGATGATGCGGCGCCGGTCGCCGATGACGACCGAGCGCCGAAGTCCGGCGAGCGCCTCCTCGCGGGCCTCCGCCGGCCGCCTCAGCTCGCGCAGGCGCTTTGCCCGCCGGAGCCCCATCCGTGCCTGCCACCACCTGAACCCGCACGCTCCGGCGATATCGCGGCTCTCGCCGAGCAGCTCGAGGCCGAAGCCGTGGGATCCACGCTCGAACTCAAGCTCGCCGATCAGCCCCAGGGCCTGCGCCTCGCTGCGCGGGTTGCCCGCCTCGCGGCTGTCCTCCAGCCCCTCCCGGCCGAGTCGCAGCGCCCTCTCCGGGTCGCCGCGGTACCAGGCGGTATGGCCGAGCCGCACGAGCACCGATGCCGCGCCGCCCCGGTCACCCACGCTCCGGTATCCGGCCAGGCTCTGCCGGTAGACGTGCTCGGCCCGCATCTCGTCGCCGCGCGGGTGCAGCGTGCCCCCGTAGGTGAGCAACGCGCCGGCGCGAACGCCCGGGGAGACGGTCTCCGAGACGGGCAGCAGCGCTTCGAACCAGCGAGCGCCCTCGTCGGGATCGGTCGTCACCCACAGGCCCTCGAGCGCAGCGGCGGTTCGCAGCCCCACCTCGGCGTCACCACCCGACGCGGCCCAACCCAGCGCCGCGCGGAAGTTCCCAAGCTCGTCGAGCGCCAGGTCATGACGCTCTTCGCCCGGCGCCCAGTCCCAGAGCCCGGCCGCCTCGGCGATCTCGAGGTAGTACCGGGCGTGCCGGTCGCGCAGCTCCGCCGCGTCGCCGGAAGCCTCCAGCTTCTCCACCGCGTACGCCCGGATCGTGTCGAGCTGCCAGAGGCGGTCGCCGGTGCGGCGCAGCAGGCTCTTGTCCAGCAGCGACTGCATCGGATCGGGCCGTGCGCTGACCACGACCTCGGCCGCTTCGAACGTGGCACCGCCGGCGAAGACGCCCAGCCGCGCGAACAGAACCTGCTCCTCTGCGTCGAGCAGCTCATGGCTCCACTCGATGGTCGCCCGTAGGGTGGAGTGTCGGGGATCCACATCCCGGCCCCCCGTGAACAGGTCGAGCCGGTCGCCCAGCCGGCCCAGGATCTGGGCCGGCTCGAGCAGCCCTGCGCGGGCCGCCGCCAACTCGATGGCCAGCGGCAGCTCCTCGAGGCGCTGGCACAGCTCGCGGACTGCGTCGGTCGGCTGCATGTCGGCACGGTCACAGAACAGCGCCACGCCTTCGTCCTCGATCAGGGGTTCGAGCGTGAACTCCCGCTCCCCCTGGATGCGGAGCAGCTCACGACTGGTCACGAGCAGGCTGAGATCGTGCGCCTCGGCCAGGATCGGTGAGAGCGCGGGCGCCGCTGCGACCACGTGCTCGAAGTTGTCGAGCAGGAGCAGAGCACGCCGACCGGGTGCCCACCGCTCTAGGTCGGCGGCGCCGACGGCGCGTTCGATGCTGGTGACGACCATCGCCGGCTCGGGAATCGCGGCCAGCGGCACCCACCAGACCCCGTCGGGGTACGCATCGAGCGCGGCACGCGCCAGCGCGATGGCAAACCGGGTCTTGCCGACGCCGCCGGGGCCGGTGACCGTCAGGACGCGGGCGCGCGCCAGGGCCTCCGCGGCGGCGCTCAGCTCCCGCTCCCGGCCGACGAACGTGCTCACGGGCTGCGGCAGTGTGGTCGGGGATAGGCTGCGCAGCGGCGGGAAGCGCTCATCGCCCAGCTGGAAGAGGCGCAGAGGCTCGGCAATGTCCTTCAGCCGGTGGTCGCCCAGGTCGGTGACGGCGACGTCGGCGAGCAGCTCGCGGGTACGCCGCGAGAGCACCACCTGGCCGCCGTGGGCGCACCCGGCTATCCGAGCCGCCGTGTGCACGTCCAGTCCGACGTAGCCTTCCTTCGTCAGCCGAGGCTCGCCCGTGTGCAGCCCCATCCGCACGCGGACCCGCCCGGCCGCGAGCGCCGTCTGGGCGGCTGCAGCTCCGCCGGCTGCGTCAGACGCGCGGGCAAAGGCGTAGAAGAACGCGTCGCCCTCAGTGCCCATCTCCACCCCGCCTCGATCGGCCATCGCCTCACGGATGACCCGGCGATGACTGTCCAAGGCCGTCGCATACTCGTCGCCGAGCTCGTACAGCAGCTTGGTCGAGCCCTCGATGTCCGTGAAGAGCAGCGTGACCGTCCCTGTGGGCAGCTCCCGCATCGCGCCCCGGGGCTACAGCGGCCAGCGCGGAGCCGGCCGGCCCTCGAGCCGTTCGAGTGGAGCCCGGTGTTCCGAGATACGCACCGGGAGCAACCGGTCCATGTGCGAGAAGGCTTCCATCAGAACCCCGCGATCCTACTCCTACGGCTACAGGATCGAGCTCATCGAGCGGAGCTAACGACCGCTCACCTTATAGCGCCTGTGGCACCCGCCGATCGGCGCGTCAAGAACGTTCGATCCCGCAACCTGGCGTTCTCGGCGTCCCGGCCAGCGGCTCGGACAGGTCTGCGGCCCTCTCAGACGACGAGCGTGAAGATCCATGCCCCGTTCAGGAAGGCGTGCCCCGGGTTCGAGTCGAGGAACACCGAAAAGTCTCGGTCATCCGGACCTGTCACCCATGGGACGCCGTCCACGACCGTGAATGCCACGATGAGCGGGATCAGAATCAGCCACAGCTTTCCGCCGCAGCGGCCGCTCCGCGGGCTGCTTGGAGAGCGAAGCCAGAGGGCTTGGCGAGTCGTCGACCAGCGAAACGTGTGCTGCTCGCGCCAGAGCAGTACGGCGAGCAGCACGAACTGCCAGATCAGGCCCGCCTGTGAGACACAGGAGCAGCGCCTTCACCATCGGCACGTTCCCGTCGCCGGTGAGCCGGTCGGCGAGCGCCGGCGCAACGAGCCAGGCGAGCAACGCCATCGGGAGCGCGGCAGCCGCCCAGACCGCAAGCATCACCTGCATCCCGTACTGCGGAATCTCTACCATCGACGCCGTGCCGTCAGTCGGAAGCCGCTTGTACCCCTCCTCGGCCACTTCTCTGGGCTCATCGAGCGAGGCTGAGGACGAACCGTCGAGCGCATCACGCCGAGCGGCGCCTACGCTGCGACCATGACGACCGTGCTCGTGACCGGCATGTCAGGCAGCGGGAAGTCCACCGTCCTGGCCGAGCTTGCACGCAGGGGCCACCGCGTGGTCGATACCGACTACGGCGACTGGAGTGATGACGTGCCGATGGCCGGCCAAGCCGGGTCGGAGCGCCTGTGGCGCGAAGATCGGATGGAGACCCTGCTCGCCGAGCACTCCCGGGGCGCGTTGTTCGTCTCGGGATGCGTCGCGAACCAGGCGAAGTTCTACCCTCGGTTCAGTGCGATCGTGCTGTTGAGCGTGCCGGTGGATGTGCTGGTCGAACGCGTGATCACCCGGCGGACGAACGACTATGGCAAGACCGACGCCGAGCGCGCGGCCATTCTCCGCGACCGACAGGTTGTCGAGCCGTTGCTGCGCGCGGGTGCGACCGCGGAGATCGACACCCGCAAGCCGGTCGATGAAGTGGCCGATGACCTGGAGTCCATTGCCGGAATGGGCGGCGAGGGTCACAGGTCCGGCCCGACGTGAATCGCGCCGCCGGCGACTGAGAGCACGAGGCCAACCACGGCCGGGGCGCCAGCCGTCACCTCGAGTGGAAGGGTGTCGCCGCCGAGCCATGCATCCATGCGCTGCTCGTTCCCACGAACGAGCACCTTCTCGATGCTGACGGCGGCGGCGGGATGCGAATCCTGGGCGCGCCCCGGCAGCCGCGTATCCTGCCCCCACTCGATGAAGAACGGCAGCAGGGGCTCAGCGGCGGCCTGCTGCACCCCGGCCATCCGCCAGCGGATCAGTGCGCCGTCCCGGCCGGCACGTGATCCTTCGTCGGGTGTCAGGTCCAGCCGCTTTGCGATCCGATCGAGATCCTGCGTGCGCACGGCCCAGCCCATGAACGCCGGCGCCGACTCGCAGGCTCTGCAGACCCACCGGCCGAAGGGACTCGCCGTCGCAGCCTCCGAGTCGACCACCGTGACGAGCTCGAGATACGCATCTCCGAGGGGGATGATGCGATTCGCGGTGCCCCACCCCGGATGACGGCCGCCTGCCACCGACGCGAGGCCGAACAGCGATTCCATGCGGCGGCCGGCACCGGGCAGGTCGGATACGGCGATCAGAACGTGATCGAGCTCCACCACTCACGACCTTCGGTCAGGGCTCGGAAGGTTGACCGGTGCT
>DATLLX010000244.1:0-2432 GCA_035537595.1 Gaiellales bacterium
GAGCAGGCTGGCCGCGGCAGTCAGGCCGGTCAGGGGCGTGCGCAGATCGTGAGCGACGTCGGCCACGAACCGCTGCTCGCGCTCCAGCCGTTGCTGCAGGGCCTCGGCCATCCGGTCGACCGCGTCGCTCATGGCCGCCACCTCGTCGCCCCCGGTGGCGCCGATGCGCGCGTCCAGGTCACCGCCGGCCACGCGCTCGGCCGTCGCCGCTGCCCGCCTGAGACGCAGTGACAGGCGGCTCGCCAGCGCCACGCCCACCATCGCGCCGGCCAGCGCCGCCGCCAGCGCCGCGCCGATCAGCTTGGTGCGCAGGTCGTTCAGCGACTGCTGCTCGGCCTGGAACGAGGCGCGCACGAACAGCGGCGTGCCGTCGGCGGCCGGCCGTCCAGCCCAGATTACGGGCTTGCCGTTCCAGTTGCCGCGGTAGGTGGCGACGTGGCGCGAGGCCACGGCTGCGCGCAGCGGCGTCGGCACGGAGCGGTCGTTCACGGGCAGGGCCGGGTACGGGGTGAGCGGCTTGGTCAGCGGGTACAGCCGGGCCGCCGACCGCACGTTGGCCACCGACTTGGCGCGGGCCCGGTCGAGCAGGTCCTGCGCCGACAGCTGGTACACGGCCACGCCCACGAACGTCGCGACCAGCGCCGCCACCAGCGCGAAGGCCAGCGCCAGCCGTACCCGCAGCGACCTCACGGCCGCACCATCTTGTAGCCGGCGCCGCGCACGGTTTCGATCACCTCGGGCCCGACCTTGCCGCGCAGCCGCCGCACGTGCATGTCGACCAGGCGTGTGTCGCCGGCCCACACGTATCCCCACACCTCCTCCAGCAGCCGCTCGCGGCCGAGCACCACGCCGGCGTTCTCGGCCAGCATCAGCAGCAGCCGGTACTCGGTCGGGGTCAGCGACAGCTCCTCGCCGCCGCGGGTCACCACCATGCCCAGCGGGTCGATCTCGAGATCGCCGAACCGCAGCGGCTGCTGGGGAGCGGCGCGGGTGGCGCGCCGCAGCACCGCCCGCAGCCGGGCCGCCAGCACCGACGGTTCGAACGGCTTCGTGACGTAGTCGTCGGCGCCCGCCTCCAGGCCCAGCACCACATCCACGGCATCGGTGCGGGCCGTCAGCATCACCACCGGCACCACGCTCGACTCGCGGATCGCGCGGCACACCGAGACGCCGTCCAGCCCCGGCAGCATCACGTCCAGCAGCACCAGGTCGGGGCTGCCGGCACGGAAGGCCTCGAGCCCGGCCGGGCCGTCGGCGGCGGTGTCGACCACGAAGCCGTCGCGCTCGAGCGACAGCTGCGTCATCTCGCGGATGGTGGCGTCGTCCTCGACCAGCAGGATCGTGTGCTGTTCCACCATCCAAGCGTACGAGATGGGTCACCCGGCACGGCCTTCTGCGGGCGGTTGTTACACGATTGTCGTGCCCGGCTCAGGCGCGGATGCGGGCGCCTGCAGGATCCCAGAGCGGCTCGGCGGCGACCTCGGCCGCCACCCACTCGCCGAACACCTCGACCTCGACGGAGGTGCCGGCCTCGGCCGATGCCGCGGGCAGGTAGGCGTAGGCGATCGAGCGCTCGACGGCGTAGCCGTAGCTGCCGGTGGTGACGCGCCCCACGACCTGATCGCCGATCCGCACCGGCTCCGAGCCCAGGCACACCGATCGCGCGTCGGCCAGCAGCAGGCAGCAGAGCCGTGGCCCCGGCTCGCGCGTGCGCGACTCGAGCAGCGCCCCGCGGCCCTTGAAGTCGCCCTTGTCGGGTTTCACCGCGAACGCCAGGCCGGCCTGGTCGGGCGTCTCCTCCGGCGTCATGTCGGCGCCCCAGACGCGGTAGCCCTTCTCGATCCGCAGGGCGTCGATGGCGCGGTAGCCGCAGGCGCGGATGCCGTGCTCCTGGCCCGCGGCCCAGAGCGAGTCCCACAGCGCCTGGCCGTACTCGCTGGGGCAGTACAGCTCCCACCCCAGTTCGCCGACGTAGGTGACCCGCACCGCGAGGCACGGCACCGAGCCGATCGAGATCTCCTGCGCCGTCATGTAGGGGAATGCCTCGTTGGAGAGGTCGCTCGTGGTCAGCGGCGCCAGCACCTCGCGGGCGCGCGGGCCCCAGATGCCTAAGCAGGCGTACGCCGACGTCACGTCGCTCACCTGGGCGCTGCCGTCGGCCGGCAGGTGCTTGCGCACCCAGGCCATGTCGTGGTTGCCGAAGGCGGTACCGGTCACGATCCGGAAGCGGTGCTGCTCCAGCCGGGTCACGGTGAAGTCGCACTCGATGCCGCCGCGTGCGTTCAGCATCTGGGTGTAGGTGACCGAGCCGGGCGGGCGCGACACGTCGTTGCCGCAGAGGTAGTCGAGCAGCTCCGGCGAGCCGGGGCCGTGCACCTCGAACTTGGCGAACGAGCTCTCGTCGAACAGGCCCACGCGCTCGCGCGTGGGCC
>DATLLX010000245.1:0-8384 GCA_035537595.1 Gaiellales bacterium
ATCGACCCCCAGTGCGGCATGCTGACGATCGGCGCCGTCCCGAGCACGCTGCCGGAGCGGATGATCTCCGCGATGTCCTTGTCGCTGAACTCGTCGTGGAAGGCCTTGCCGACCAAGGGCGGGATGGTGGTGTCCGGGGACTGCGGGTTGGGGACTCCGCCCAGTCCGTTGGGACCGTGGCAGTTGACGCATCCGTAGCGCTCGTAGAGGGCTGCGCCGGCCGTCGCGTCGCCCTGCTCGTTGGGGACCGGCTGGGGATCGGCGTACTGCACCTGCGGGAACCCCGCCTTCATGTAGGCCACCAGCGCCGTGATCTGCTCCGTCGAGATCACGCCGTGCCAGACCGGCATGAACGGTCGGGACGGATCGCCGGAGACACCGGCTCCGTGCTCGATGATCGACGTCAGCTCCGAAACCGTCAGCGTGGGCGCCACCTTCTGCAGCGCGGGCACGTCCGGCGACACGCCGCCGGCGCCGCGGTTGCCGTGGCACTGGGCACACGCGAACTGGACGAAGGCGTGAGCCCCGAAAGCCACCTGCTGCGGCACGGCGGGCGGCGCCGTCGAGACGGCGCCTGCGGCCGCCGGTGCGGAGGTCGCGTTGCCCTTGCCGGCGTGGTAGGCGGCGAACGCGACCGCGCCGATCACCAGCACGATGGCGGCCACCGCCAGGCCGACGATGGTGGCATCGCTGTGTTGCGGGCGGCCCTCCATGCGACAAGCGTGACAACGCCGGATCGCCACGGCCACGGCGGATCCGCGTACGGATGCTCGGGAAACTACGGAGCAGGTGATCGAACACAGCGGAGGTGCTCGGGCGGGACTGGATCGCGGAACCGGTTGCCGACTGCGAGCGATATGCCGGTCGGGCCTCGTCAGATCTGCACGTAGGCGCCGACCTCGAACACGCGGTCGGGTGGGATGTTGAAGTAGCGGGCGGCCGGGATCGAGTTCCGGTAGAGCACGGTGAACAGCCGCCGCCGCCAGGCCGCCATCCGGCTCCCGCCGGCGGGGATCAGGGTGACGTGGTTGACGTAGTAGGAGGTGCTGGCAGGGTCGATGGCCAGACCCTCGTTCCCCGCCAGCCGCAGGATGGCCGGCACGTTGGGCGCGTCCTGGTAGCCGACGCGGGCGACGATGCGGGTGAAGCCGATCCGCAGGTGCTCGACCGTCAGGCCGGCACGCTGCGGGACGTGCGGGCGGCCGACCGTCTCGACGGTCAGCAGAATCACCTGCTGATGCACGATGTGGTTGTGCTCGAGGTTGCTGAGCAGCGCGGCCGGCACGGTTTCCGGCGTGGAGGAGAGGTACACCGCCGTCCCTGGAACCCTGACCGGCTGCTCGTCGATCAGCCGGTTCAGGAACCGCCTCACGGGCACCCGGTCCTCCCGAACCTGGCGGGCCACGGCCGCCCGTCCCTCGCGCCAGGTGGTGAGGACGGTGAAGAACAGCGCGCCGACCGCCAGCGGGAGCCAGCCGCCGCTGAACAGCTTGCCCAGGTTGGCGGCGAAGAAGGCCAGCTCGACGGTCAGGAACATTGCTGCGCCCGGCAGCACCAGCCACAGCGGCTTTCGCCACCTGGCCCGGAACACGGTGAACGCGAGCAGCGTGTTGGTTGCGAAGATCGCGCTCAGGGCGACGCCATAGGCGGCGGCCAGGTGCTCGGGGTTGCGGAAGCCCAGCGTCAGGCCGATCACGGCCGCGAGCAGGAGCCAGTTCACGACCGGGATGTAGATCTGCCCGATGATCCGCCGCGAGGTGTGCCGGATCGTCAGCCGCGGCAGGAACCCCAGCTGGACGAGCTGCTGCGTGACCGAGAAGGCGCCGGAGATCACCGCCTGAGATGCGATCACGGTGGCCAGGGTGGCCAGCACCACCATCAGCGTCTGGCCGGCCTGGCCGCCGGGCACCATCAGGAAGAACGGGTTGGACACCGCCTCGGGCCGGTGGAGGATCAGCGCGCCCTGGCCCAGGTAGTTCAGCATCAGGGCCGGAAATGCCACGCACAGCCACGATCGGGTGATCGCCCGGCGGCCGAAGTGCCCCATGTCGGCGTAGATCGCCTCGCCGCCGGTGACCGCCAGGAACACCGAGGCCAGGGAGAGGAAGGCGGCTCCGGGATCGCCGGCCAGGAAGCTGGCGGCATATGTGGGCGACAGCGAGCGGAGGATGCCCGGATGGGCGGCGACCTCGTTGCCGCCGATCACCGCCAGCACCGCGAACCAGACCAGCATGATCGGGCCGAACAGGGCGCCCACGGCGCCGGTGCCGAATCGCTGCAGTGCGAACAGGGCGATCAGGATGGCGACCGAGAACGGCACGATCTGGGCGGCCAGCGACGGCGAGGCGATCTGCAGGCCGGATACCGCCGACACCACCGAGATGGCCGGCGTCAGCATGCTGTCGCCGTAGAACAGGGCGGCGCCGAGGATCCCGATCGTGATCAGAAACGTCCGCCTGCGGCCCGATACCGACTGCTGCACCAGCGCGACCAGCGCCATGATGCCGCCGTCGCCGTGGTTGTCGGCGCGCAGGATCAGCAGCACGTACTTGAGCGTGACCACCATCACCAGCGACCAGAAGATCAGCGAGATCGCCCCGTACACGTGGCCCGGCGACGGCGACAGGGGATGCACCGTGAAGATCAGCTGGATGGTGTAGAGCGGGCTGGTGCCGATGTCTCCATAGACGACACCGAGGGCTCCCACCGAAAGCGCGAGGCCCGCCCATCGGGATGTCCGCTTCGCGGCGCGTCCGGCGGCCGGGTCGTCGCTCAGCCGCGGGGCGCGAACGGCGGCCGAGGCGTCGGTCACGCCGCCGGCTCCGCCTGGATGAACATCGTGCGCACGTCCGCCTGCTGGAGCACCCGCCGGGTGGTGGTGTCGCCGGCCAGTGCGCGGTACGTGTCCCGGCGGTGCCCGGTTGCGCCCAGCAGGATCAGCTGTGCGCGACGGCGGCGGGCCTCGGCAAGGATCAGCTCGGCGGGATCTCGGGTGCGCCGGTGGCTGACCAGGATGCCGACTCCGTAGCGTGACGCCAGCGCCCGCGCCTCCGCCGCCCATCGCAGCGCCGTCTCCTCCGCCTCGGGCAGGTCGACGTCCATCTCCTCCCACAAGGGGATGTCGGTGAAGGCGAGCAGCGCGATCTGCGCCCGCCGTTCGGCCGCCAGCCGGCAGGCAAGGTGCAGGATGTCGGCCGGCAGCTGACCCTGCCGAGTATTGACCGGCACCACGATGGCATGGAATCCGGCCGCCGCGGCGCGATCGGGGTCGCCTCCTCGGCGGCCGGGGACCGGGGGTGCGGGGGATACAGACGTTATGCATGAAGCGTGGCAGCGATCGCCTCACGCGGGCATCACGATTTCCGGGCGCGGCGACCCGGTTGCATCACGCCGGCATCACGACCGCATCACCGGCCGCCGTGCTACCCGCGGAGCCGGTATCCGACGCCGGTCAGCGTCTCGATCGACGTCCGCGGCACGCCGTGCTGCTCCAGCTTGTCCCTCAGCCGCCCCATGTGCGTGCGCAGCAGCTGCATCTCCTGCGCGTAGCCGGGGCCCCAGACGCTGCGCAACAGCATGGTGTGGGTCAGCGGCCGGCCCTCGGCCAGCGCCAGCTCCTTCAGCAGCTGGAACTCGGTCGGTGTCAGGTGCACCTCGCCGCCGTGCGCGCGAACCATCCGGTGGGGGAGGTCGATCGCCAGCGCGCCGATCTCGATCACCTGTTCGCCGGAGGCGCCCGCCTCGGAGCGGCGGAGGAGCGCTCTCACGCGGGCCAGCAGTTCGCCGATCCCGAACGGCTTGGTCAGGTAGTCGTCGGCGCCGGCGTCGAGCGCGCGGATCTTGTCCTGCTCGTCACCGACCGCCGAGATCAGCAGGATCGGGGCGCGCAGCCAGTCGCGAAGCTGCCGGCAGACGTCGGCCCCGTCGGCGTCGGGCAGCATCAGGTCGAGGATCACCAGGTCGGGGGGCGTCAGCGCCGCCTTGGTCAGCGTCTCGGCGGCGTCCGTTGCCGTGTCCACGGCGTAGCCGGCCTTCGACAGCGTCACCTCGAGCGCACGGCGGATCGGCCGCTCGTCATCGGCGACGAGGATGCTCGCGCCGCTGCTCATGGCCGCCGGTCGCCGTGGGGAAGCGGGAGGGCCAGCACGAACCGGCTGCCTGCACCGGGCTGGGAATCGAGCGTCAGCCGGCAGCCGTTGGCCGCCGCCAGGCCGCGGGCGATGGCCAGCCCCAGCCCCGACCCCGGCGTCTGCGGGTCGGCCGACCCGCGGTGGAACGGCTCGAAGATCCGGTCGGCCTCCTCCGCCGGTATGCCCGGACCATGATCGGCCACCGCGATCTCGACGTCCGGGCCGGTGTGCCGCACTTCGACCCGCACCTCGGAGCCCGGCGGCGAGAACTTGAGGGCGTTCTCCAGCAGGTTGACCAGCACCCGCTGCAGCTGCGAGGCGTCCCCGCGCACCAGCGGTGGATCGTGCGCGAAGTCGAGCACCAGTGGCGGCTCCTGCTGGCCGCCGCGCATCAGCTCGTCGACCGCCGCCTCGACCAGTTCGCGAGGGTCGAGCCAGTCCGCCCGCGCGGCGGCGGCGCCCGCCTGCAGCTTGGACAGGTCGAGCAGGTTCTCGATCATCCGGCTCATGCGCGAGCTCTGGTCGGTGATCGTCTCCAGCAGCTCGCGGTCGTCGCCGTCCAGCCGCGCATACCGGAGGCCTCCGGCCGCCGTGGTGATCGCCATCAGCGGTGACCGCATGTCGTGCGACACCGCCCGCAGCAGCGCGGTCTTGAGCTCGTTCGACCGCGACAGCGCCTCGGCCTGCACCTGCTGTTGCAGCCGCCGTTCCCGTTCCTCGCCGAGTGCGATCAGGCCGGCCAGGCTGCGGGCGATCCGCTGCGCGGCCGGTGCCCGCAGGGCGTCCGGCGGCGCCTCGATCAGGCGCAGCTCCCCCATCCACCGGCCGTTGAAGTCGAGCGTCAGCGCCGAATGGCTTCGCCCCGCAGGGGACGGGTTGCCCCGGTGGATGGCGCCGTCCGCGGCTCCCAGCGCGCGGGCGGCCTGCCGTGCGAGAGCTGGCAGCACGCTGGCCACGTCGGAGGCGTCGGCGATCAGGGTGGCGAACGACTCGCTGAGGCGCGCCTCCGCAGCGCGCCGGGCGGCCTCGTCCCGCTCGCGGCGAGCCCGGGCGGACAGGTTCGAGGTGACCAGCGCTGTCAGGACGAATGCGCCGAGCGCCGCCCAGTCGCTCGACGAGCTGACCACCAGGGTGTGCGCCGGCGGCAGGAAGAAGAAGTTGAATGCCAGCGCCGATGCCACGCTGGTGGCCAGTCCCCACCACAGCCCGAACAGCGACGACACGGCGAGCACGCCGACCAGGTAGATTACCCCCGCCGCGTCATGGGGCACCGTGGGCGTGACCACCTCGACCACCCCCGTGCAGGCGATCACCAGCGCCGCCGCCGTGCCGGCCGCCGCCGGTCGCGAGCCGGCCAGCACGGTCAGCCGGGAGACGTCGAACCGATCCTGGGGTGCCGAACGATCGCCCTGGGTCAAGGCCATGTGGGGATTGTCGCACTCGCAGCGCTCGACCACCTGGCAGCGGCTGCGGCCCGTTGGCGTGAGAGGATCGGGCCGTGGATGCCGCCGATCTCGAGCTGCGAAACGCCACGTACCGACTGTTCGTGCAGGGTGGCCGGGCGCCCACCGCGGCGGAGACGGCGAAGGCCGCCGGGATCGACGTCCCATCGGTGCACGCCGGCTGGCGGCAGCTGCACGATGCCCATGCGCTGGTGCTCAGCACGTCGGCGATGGAGCTGCGGATGGCGAACCCCTTCTCGGCGGTGCCCACCGCGCACCGGGTACACGCCGCCGGCCGGTGGTGGTATGCCAACTGTGCCTGGGATGCGTTCGGCATCTGCGCCGCGCTCCACGCCGACGGGCGGATCGAGAGCTCGTGCCCGGATTGCGGCGAGCCGCTCGCGGTCGAGGTGAAGGACGGCCGTCCCGGCGATGACCGCCTGCTCTACCACTGCCTCGTCCCGGCGGCGCGGTGGTGGGACGACATCGTGTTCACCTGAAGCACGATGAACCTCTTCCGGTCGGAGGAGCACATCGAGCGCTGGCTGGGCGGCCGGCCGGCGGGCGTGACCCTGCCCGGGGCCCGGCTGAGCGAGCTGGCCCAGGCCTGGTGGGGCGATCGTCTCGACCCCGGCTGGCGCCCGCACAGCGTCCAGCAGAACCAGGAGATCCTCGAGCGGCTGTCGCTGACCGGCGACTTCTGGAGGTTGCCGGCGGTCTGACCGGTCGGCGGCGGTGATATCCTCCCGGTTCTCCGGCGAACCGTTGCCGGCAAGCGCCCTGGCCCCGATCCCCCGCCCGCAGAGGGACGCCGCGCCAGCGCACGACGCCTGGGAGGCACATGAATCGCCTAGCGCTCAAGCCTCGGACGGCCGGCACCGGCGGCGCAGCCGCGCCCGCCGACTTCCCGTACTGGCTCTGCCGGTGCGAGGGCTTCGACGTCTACGGCACCGACGGCCGCCTGGGCACGGTTCTGCATCTGCGGTTTGACGGAGAGGTGCACCGGCCGGAGGCTCTGGTCGTCCGCTCGGGCCTGCTCGTCCGGCGCACGTTCACCGTGCCGGTGGCCGAGGTCGTGCGCATCGAGCCCTCCGACAAGCGGCTGACGCTGGGCAGCGGATCGCCCGCCGGCGGCCGTCGGCGACGCATCACCGGCGAACGGCCGGATCGCGCATAGGCGGCGGCGACATCCCCCTCTACAACATCAAATGCCAGGTGTGCGGGCGGATCGAGCCGCTCGAAGGCGCCCGCGCGGAGGACGCGATCCGGGCCTCGGGTTGGCAAGGGGGGCTCTGCCCCTCCTGCCAGATGCGGCAGCAGCGGATCGTGGAGGCGGCAGCCGAAGACCGCTAGGCCTCCGATCGCCGCCTCCCACGTTCATCGCTGGCGGTAGATGATCCGCCCGCGGGCCAGATCGTAAGGCGACAGCTCGACCTTGACCCGGTCGCCGAGCGAGATGCGGATCCGGTACCGGCGCATCTTGCCCGACATGTACCCGATCGTCTGGTGGCCGTTGTCCAGCTGGATCCGGAACAGTGATCCCCGCATGGCCTCGGTCACCTCGCCCTCGAGCTCCACCTTCTCTTCCTTGACGCTCATGCGTCTCCCATCAGCCGATCGTGTCGACCTGGGTCGCCTCAGGTCCCTTCTGACCGTCGCGCGACTCGAAAGACACCTTCGCGCCCTCGGTCAGGCTCTTGAAGCCGCTGCCGACGACCTCGGTGTGATGGACGAAAAGATCCTTGCCGCCCTCGTCGGGCTGAATGAATCCATAGCCCTTGGCGTCGTTGAACCACTTAACTACTCCGGTTGCCATATCTCTACCTCCTCCCCTGATCTCATGAACGAGTCGGGAAGGCGGGATGCGCAACCGTCGAACGTCCTAACGTGGAAGAACTCTAGCAGGGAGCCGTTTCCCGGCCCGGCTGCCGAGTGCGGCACGGTGCTAGGCTGGCCGCCGATCGGAGCAGCATGGCCGTTGACGTCAACACTCAGGTCGAGATCGACCGGCCGCCCGACGTGGTGGCAGCGTTCGCTTCCGATCCAGACAACGCCACCGCCTGGTACAGCAACATCAAGCGGGTGGAGTGGGAGACCGATCCCCCGCTACGGGTGGGGTCGCGGATCGCCTTCGTCGCCGAGTTCCTGGGTCGGCGCCTGTCCTACACCTATCAGGTGCGGGAGTACGAGGCCGGCGTGCGGCTGGTGATGAGCACCGATCAGGGGCCGTTCCCGATGGAGACGACCTACGCCTGGCAGCGGATGGCGGACGGCAGCACTCGGATGAGCCTGACCAACCGCGGCGAGCCGGCCGGATTCTCGAGGCTGGGGGCGCCGCTGATCGCGGCCTCCATGCGCCGTGCGAACCGCCGTGATCTGGAACGCTTGAAGGCGCTGCTCGAGGCACCCCCCGCCTGACGGCGGCACGGGGTCAGGCCCGCGATGCGCTGGGCTCGGCCGGTGCGGGCCGCTGCCTGCGCCGGCGCAGCATCCAGGCGACCACGGCCAGCGACAGCGCCATCGAGGTCAGGTAGGCGAACCGGTCGCCGGCCAGCTGGTCGAGCGCGCCGGCGACCAGGGGGCCGGCCAGCGCGGACGCCGCGAACACCATGTTGAGCAACGCCGCCACGGTGGTCACGCTGATGCCGGCGGCACGCGCCCCGACCAGGCCCAGCGGGAAGGCGATCGTGAACAGGAGGGCGGTGACCGGCGCCCGGGCGAGCAGGAACCCGACCTGCACCGGCGTCGCCTCGCTGCTCATTCCGACCACGACGACGATCCCGATCAGCGCTGCTGCCACCGCCGCCCATCC
>DATLLX010000246.1:0-4547 GCA_035537595.1 Gaiellales bacterium
GAGTTCTGGAACCCCGACGTGTTCGGCTACAACGGCCAGCTGCCGCAGATCATGCGCGGCGCCGGGATCGGCCGGTTCCTGACGCAGAAGCTGTCCTGGAACCGCTTCAACCCGCCGCCGTACCACACGTTCACCTGGCAGGGCATCGACGGCTCCCAGGTGCTCGCCCACTTCCCGCCGGCCGACACCTACAACGCCACCGTGGAGGTCGCCGAGCTGCGCCGCACCGCGCGCGACTACAAGGACCACGACCGCTCCGGCCGCAGCCTGCTGGTGTTCGGCTGGGGCGACGGCGGCGGCGGCCCGACGCCGGAGATGCTGGAGACGCTGCGCCGGGTCGCCGACCTGCAGGGCGTGCCGCGCACGTCGATGACGACCAGCGACGAGTTCTTCGATGCGCTGGAGGCGGACGCCGGTCAGCTGGCGACGGTGGTCGGCGAGCTGTACTTCGAGTACCACCGCGGCACCTACACCACCCAGTCCGCTGTCAAAAGAGGCAACCGGGCGGGGGAGCGGGCGCTGCACGACGCCGAGTTTCTGTGGGCGGTGAGCGGCGGCGAGCAGCCGCGTGAGCGGCTGGCCGAGCTCTGGCAGCTGCTGCTGCTGAACCAGTTCCACGACATCCTGCCCGGGTCGAGCATCGCCGAGGTGTACGAGGACGCGGCCCGCGACCAGGCGGCGGTGATCGACGGCGCCGGGCGGCTGATCGGCGAGGCGCTGGGCGAGGGCGAGCCGGCGACGCCGCTGAACACGATCGGCTTCGCCCGCTCGGAGGTGGCGGACGGGCCGGTCTGGATCGAGGCGCCGTCGTACGGCTACGGCCGTACCGGCGAGGCCCCGGACGCCGCCGCGGTGACCGAGACCGCAGACGCGATCGTGCTCGAGAACGGCCGGCTGCGAGCCGAGCTGGGCCGCGACGGCCTATTGCGCTCGCTGGTCGAGCGGGCGACCGGCCGCGAGGCGCTGGCCGGGCCGGGCAACGCCATGCAGCTCTACGACGACCGGCCGACGGCCTACGACGCCTGGGACGTCGACCCGTTCCACCTGGAGACGGTCAGAGACGCACCGCCCGCCGCGTCGTGCACCGTCCTCAGCTCAGGCCGGCTGCGCGCCGAGGTGGCGATCGAGCGGCGGATCGGCCCGAGCAGCACGATGCGCCAGGTCGTCCGGCTGGATGCCGGCTCGCCGCGGCTGGAGTTCCACTGCGAGGCCGACTGGCGCGAGTCGAACACGATGCTGAAGGTGCTGTTCCCGGTGGCCGTCCACGCTCCCAATGCCACCTACCAGATGCAGTTCGGGCACGCCGAGCGGCCGACGCACTACTCGACCAGCCACGACCTGGCGCGCTACGAGGTGCCCGGCCACCGCTTCGCCGATCTGTCCGAGCACGGCTTCGGCGTGGCCCTGCTGACCGACTGCAAGTACGGCTACTCGACCTACGGCAACGAGATGCGGATCAGCCTGCTGCGCTCGCCGCAGGTGCCCGACCCGAACGCCGACGTCGGCCGCCACCAATTCGCCTACGCGGTGATGCCGCACGCCGGCGGCTGGCGCGAGGCCGGCGTGGTGGCCGAGGCGGCGCGCTTCGAGTCGCCGATCCGCTGGGCGCCGGCGGCGGTTGGCCGCTCGTTCTTCGCGGTCGACGACCCCAACCTGGTGCTGGACACCGTCAAGCGCGCCGAGGATTCGGACGCGCTGGTGCTGCGGCTGTACGAGTGCCACGGCGCCCGCGGCACGGCCCGCCTGCGGGTCGGCGTTCCGTTCACGGCGGCGCGGCTCTGCAACCTGCTCGAGGACGCGGGCGCCGAGCTGCCGGTCTCAGACGGCGAGATCGAGCTCGCCTACCGGCCGCACGAGATCATCAGCGTGCTGGTCAGCTGACGCAACAAAGGGGTCAGACCCCGTTGTTGCGCAGCTCCCTCCGCTGCACGAAGTCGTCGGTGATGGTCGTGCACGCGAACGCGACCAGCACGATGCCGAGGAAGGCCGAGCGGTTGCCGCTGGCCGCCCAGACGACGAGCGCCGCCACCACCAGCGCGATCGAGGGGATCGCCAGTTTGAAGCGCAGCGGCCAGTTTCGCTGCGGCCGGCCCGCCGTGTCCCACACCCGGTGCCACCACAGCGACAGCAGGATGAACGGGGCCAGCGCCAGGGCGATCGTGAACTGGTTCGGCGAATCCGACGCCGCCAGCGCCAGCCCGTCGACCAGCAGCCAGGCGGCGACCAGGAAGCTGGCCCACCGCGGCGGCAGCCGCACGCTGCGGGTCACCGCACCGCGCTCCCCGTCTCCGGGTCGAAGAAGTACAGCCGGTCGAGGTCGACCGACAGCGGCACCGGCTTGCCCTCCTCGACGCCGGCCTTGCGCTCCAGCCGGGCGGTGATCTCGGCCCCCGGCTCGCCCGATTCGAGGTAGACGACCAGCTCCGAGCCCAGCGACTCGACGCGGTTGACGGTCAGCTCCAGGCCGCCGGGGCCGCCGGTGCGGAAGTCCTCCGGGCGGATGCCGACCACCAGGTCGCGGCCGTCGTAGGCGGCCAGCCCGGGCCGCGGCCCCAGCTCCAGCCGCGAGGCGCCGAACGACGCGACGGTGCCCTCCAGCCGCGCGCCGATCAGGTTCATCGACGGCGACCCGATGAACCCGGCGACGAACACGTTGACCGGGTGGTCGTAGATCTCGTCGGGCGTCCCCAGCTGCTGCAGCACGCCGTCGCGGAGGATGGCGACGCGGTCGCCCATCGTCATCGCTTCGGTCTGGTCGTGCGTCACGTAGAGCGTCGGCGCCGCGATCCGCCGCTGCACGCGGATGTTCTCGCCGCGCATCTCCACGCGCAGCTTGGCGTCCAGGTTGGACAGCGGCTCGTCCATCAGGAACGCCGCCGGCTCGCGGACGATCGCCCGCCCCATCGCCACCCGCTGCCGCTGGCCGCCGGACAGCTGCCGGGGCTTGCGGTTCAGCAGCTCGGTCAGCCCCAGCATCGCCGCCGCCTCGTCCACCCGGGTGCGGATGTCGGCCTTCGGCGTGCCCGCCATCTTCAGCCCGAACGCCATGTTGTTGCGCACGCTCATGTGCGCGTACAGCGCGTAGTTCTGGAAGACCATCGCGATGTCGCGGTCGCGCGGCGGCATCCGCGTGACCACCCGGTCGTTGATCCGGATCTCGCCGCCGGTCACCGGCTCCAGCCCGGCCACCATCCGCAGCGCCGTCGTCTTGCCGCAGCCGGAGGGGCCGACCAGCACCAGGAACTCGCCCGGCTCGACCTCCAGGCTGAGGTCGTCGACCGCCAGCACCCCGCCGGGGAACTGCTTGGAGACGCCCTCCAGCGAGATCGTGCCGCTCACGATGAGCCCGCCAGCATGCCGGTGATCCGCTTGTTCAGGGCCAGCGCGAGCAGGGCCGGCGGGATCAGCGCCAGCACCCCGGCGGCCGCCAGGATCGGGTAGTTGGTCGTGTACTTGCCAACGTACTCGGTGATCTGCACGGTCACCGGCTTGGCGTTCATGGTCTGGGTCAGCAGCAGCGGGATCAGGAACTCCCCCCACACGGACAGCGCGACGATCGCGCCCACGGCGGCGATGCCTGAGCTCATCTGCGGGATCACCACCCGGACGAACGCCTGCCAGCGCCGGCAACCGTCGATCAATGCGGCCTCCTCGGGCTCGGTCGGCATCTCCCGCACCTGCGTGTAGAGCAGCCATGTCGCCAATGGGGTCAACGTGGCCACGAACACCAGCACCAGCCCGCGTCTGGTATCGATCAGCTGGTGGTCGGCCAGCACCTTGAACAGCGAGATCACGATCACGAAGATGGGGACGATCATCGTCCCCACCAGGATGGCCAGGATGGCGCCGCCGAACCGGAACTTCAGGCGGCCGAACGCGTAGGCGGCCATCGACGCGAAGACCAGCACGAACACGGTGGACACCGCCGACAGCAGAGCGCTGTTGTAGACGGAGCGGGTGAACGTGCCCTTCTCGGTCACCGTGCCGCCGCCGCGCTGGCTCGAGGTGCCGCCCAGCAGGTCGTGGTAGGCCTGCAGCGTGGGCGAGTGGGGTACCCACTTGGTGGGCACGTCGTTCACCTCGCGCTGCGTGGAGACGCTGGTCGAGACGCCGATCAGGATCGGTCCGATCGACCAGATCACGATGGCCAGGATGGCCAGCACCTTGGCGATCCGCCAGCCGACAGACGTCATACCGTCGACCTCCGCAGCGCCAGCGCGTACAGCCCGCCGAACACCGCCGTCACCGCCGCCAGCAGGAACGCCAGCGCGGTGCCGTGGGCGAAGTCGGCCTGGGCGAACGTCGTGTTGTAGACCTGGATCAGGATCGACCGCGTGTTCAGCGCGGTGCCGTTGAGCACGTAGATCTCGTCGAAGATGGCGATCGCCAGCAGCGTGCCGACGGTCAGCGCGATCGCCATCGAGGGGCGCAGCAGCGGCAGCGTGATGTGCCGGAACTGGCGGAATGGGCCGGCGCCGTCGACGGCGGAGGCGCTGTACACCTCCTCGGGGATCGACTGCAGCCCGGCCAGGAAGATCAGGCTGACC
>DATLLX010000247.1:0-5050 GCA_035537595.1 Gaiellales bacterium
GCTCGTAGAAGTGGACGCCGGCCGGAAGCGGTGATCCCTCGGGCACGGCCACGTACAGCTCGAGCGGAAAGCGGCCGCCCGCCGACCCGGCGGCCCGGAATAGATAGGTGCCATAGGACCGAGCCGTCGTGCGCACCACGCCCGCCGCCAGGTGCAGCAGCCGCGAGAGCCCGGCCAGGTCGAGGTCGGTGCGGGGGACGTCCGCGGTACCCGCCAGCACGGCGACGGCGGGGGCCGTGGTCGCCGGCAGTTCGCGGGGCAGGGGCACGCTCGGCAGCGACGCCTGGTACCGCTTGTAAAACCAGGGCAGGCGGTGGATGTCGTTGACCTCGAGATCCTGAAGAACGCGGGGGTCGTCGATGGGATCCGTCCATTCGCGGCCGGGCTCGTAGGACGTCAGCCGGTGAAGCGTCTGGGTCGCGGTCTCCACGGCGCCAGTGTCGCAGACGGTATGGGCGGGCCACCGCGGTTACGGGGCCGCGGGGTGGTGGGAAGGGACGCCGGTGAAGGATTCGCGCTGCCGGCGGGAAACCCGGTGTCATGCACAGCCGGCTTGTCAACCTGCGGCTGCGATCCGCCGTGCTGCTGATCGCGGTCGGAACGACCGTGGTCGTGCTCGGAAGCGCTCTGATGATGACGCTGCTCGATCGCCGGGAGTTCGCCGGGTTCGGCGAGGCCATGTGGTGGTCGCTTCAGACCGTCACCACAGTCGGCTACGGCGACATCGTCCCCACCTCCGCCCGCGGACAGATGATCGCCGGAGCGGTCATGCTGCTGGGCATCGCGGCCTCGTCGGTGCTGACCGCGTTCGTCGCCTCTGCGCTGTTCGAAGGCGCTCTCAGCCGCCGCGGGGAGAAGGAGAAGCTGGCGGTGGGCGATCGGCTGGAGGCGATCGAGCGCCAGCTGGCCGATCTCCTCCGGGAGACGCGCGAGGGAGGCGGCAACCCCGGCTGACAGCGCCCGCACCGCCACTTGCTGACTTTATTCCCCAGGCGGCATTCGATGCTATAGGGTGCCCGCGGAGGGTGTTCGCTCGGAAGCCGAGCTGAAGGGAGCAATCATGGTTCTCGGTGACGTGTCATTGGGCGACCTGCTGTGGTCGCTGCTTGTGATCTTCTTCATGGTCAGCTACTTCCTGATCCTGTTCCAGGTGATCGTCGACGTGTTCCGCCGGGATGCCTCCGGAGCAAACAAGGCGTTGTGGTTGCTGTTCCTGCTGGTGGCGCCGGTGATCGCGCTGATCGCCTACATGATCGTGAACGGCGAGGGTATGGCCAGGCGGCGGATGGGGGACGTCGCCGCGGCGCAGTCGCAGACGGACGACTACATCCGCAGCGTCGCCGGCGGCGGTGCGGCGTCGGAGATCGCGCGCGGCAAGGAGCTGCTGGACGCGGGCGCAATCTCGGCGGACGAGTTCGCCAAGCTCAAAGCCCGTGTGCTGACCGGGTAGCGCGTGCTCGAAAAACGCCCTGCTGTGAGCGAGGCTCGCGCCGGTTGGCGTCCTCCGCCATGGCTCGACCGGGCCGCCGGCTTCTCGTGGCGGCTGCTGGTCGTGCTCGTCCTGGCCGGGGTGCTGATCGGGCTGCTGGTCGCCCTCCAGGTGGTGCTGCTTCCACTGGTGTTCGCATTGCTGCTGACCACCGTGCTCAGCTGGCCCGCCCAGGCGCTCCGAACACGCGGCCTGAGCCCCGGCATGGCCGCGCTGGCGACGCTCCTGATCCTGCTCGCAGGTCTGGCCGCCGGTGCGTGGCTGCTGGCGTCCCAGGTGTGGGCCAACGCCGAGGAGCTGCGGACGCAGATCGATGCCGGCGCCACCCACATCCAGCACTGGCTGGAGGACGGGAGCGTCGGCGCCAGTACGGGCCAGGCCGCGGACGCCAAGGACACCGCGACCGACACCGTTCACGAGCTCGCCGGGCCTCTGATATCGGGCCTGGTGACCGTGGTGCCGGTGGTTGCGGCGCTGGCGTCCCAGCTGATACTGACGCTGATCATCACCTTCTTCTACCTGCGAGACGGCCGCCGCCTGTGGGTCTGGATCGTGCGCCAGGTGCCGTCGGTGAACGTGCCGTTGCTGGAGCGGATCGGCGACCGGTCGTGGGACATCGTGCGCGGATACGTGCGAGGCCAGGCGGTGATCGCCACGTTCGACGCCGTCGCCATCGGCCTGGGGGTGTGGCTGATCGGCCTGCCCCTGGTGCTGCCGATCGCCGTGCTGACCTTCTTCCTGGCCTTCATCCCGCAGGTGGGAGCGGTGGTGTCCGGTGGTATCGCGGTGTTGATCGGGATCGCCTCGGGCGGCTTCGTCGACGGCGCCCTGGTGCTGCTGCTGACGCTGGCCGTGAACCAGGGCGAGGGGCTCCTGTCGCCGTTCGTGGTCGGCCACAACGTGAACCTGCACCCGCTGGTGGTGCTGCTGTCCGCGATCGCCGGCATCGCCATCGCCGGGGTGCTGGGCGGCGTGCTCGCCGTGCCGACGGTCGCCATCGCCTGGTGCGTGTACAGGGAGCTCGTCGAGAGCGGCTTCTTCGACGACGCGGTGGAGTCGGCATGACCAGGCCGCGTCCGTGATCGAGCTCAACATCTTCAGCGACCTGGCCGGCTGGCTCGGCGAGGTCTGGGATCAGATCAAGTCGGTCGACATCCAGTACCTGATCCTCGGCTGCGCGCTGCAGACGGTCCAGACACTGCTGAACGGGCTGGCCTGGAGGAACATCCTGGGCGAGTCCTACGGGCAGGAGAATGTTCCCACACGGCCGATGCTGTCCGCATACGCCGGCGGCATCGGCCTCAACTCGTTCCTGCCGGCGCAGGCGGGCACGATCGCCTACTTCGGGATGTTCCGCACCATCATCGCCGGATCGACCTTTGCCGGCATCCTGGCCGGCGGGGTCGTGCAGAACCTGTTCTTCGGCGTCGTCGGGACGTTGAACTACCTCTTCCTGTTCGCCACGCGGCCGGGCTCGGGTGAAAAGGCGCAGCACGAGGTGACCGCCGACAAGGGCGTGAAGCTGGTGATCATCGCCCTCGCCGGGCTCCTGCTGGCCTTCGTGATCCGGCTGCTCTGGAAGCATTTTCACAAGCTGTGGGAGGAGGCCAAGGCCGGCGCGGTGATCCTGGGGCATCCGGGGCGCTACATCAGGCGGGTGCTCCTCCTGCAGGTCACGAGCTACGCCGCCCGGCTGGGCGTCAACGGCACCTTCATGTACGCCTTCGGGATCCCGGTCACCCTGCGCAACGTCTTCCTGATCATCGCGGCCAACTCGATCTCCTCGACGTTCGCGGTCACTCCGGGCGGCGTCGGCACCCAGCAGGCCATGGCCTCGGTGGCCCTGGCCAACGTCGCTCCCGCGTCCACCGTGACCGCCTACTCGCTGGCTCAGCAGCTGATCCTGATGGCCTGGAACATCACCTTCGGGCTGGTGCTGATGGCGACCACCTTCGGCTGGTCGACGACCCGCGAGATGGTGCGCGAGTCCCGCAAGAAGAAGGGCGAGAAGCGCTCCCTGTCGGATCTGAAAGAGCTCGATGCAGCCGCGGAGCCGGCAGACGACGGCTCCGACACCCGGTCACAGTAGGTGTCGCTGGGCTGCCGGTCTCACCGCCGCCGGCCGCTACATTCCGCTGCATCTCCGGCACCCGCTCGCGAAGGACGTCGTGAACCCCAGGATCGCCCTGCTGGCCGCCGCGGCGGCAATGCTCACCGCCGCCTGCGGCGGTGGGACGGGTGTGACGGCTCCCACCATCGCGCCGGCCCGGACGTACCAGCTGGCCGGCTTCAGCCCCGCGGGGACGGCGTCGTCCACATCGCCGGTGCACCTCTCGTTCACGATCCAGAAGCCCGACGGCAAACCGCTCACCGCATACCGCACCGGGTCGGGCCCGCACACCGGGGTGCACGTGATCATCGTGCGGGATGATCTCTCACGCATCATCCACCTGCACCCACCGATCGGCAGCGACGGCAGGGTCAGCGAGGACGTGCGCTTCCCCGGCGGGGGCCGCTACGAGCTCGTGGTCGACGCCTACCCGCAGCCGGTCGGCGGCATGCCCGCCAACTTCCAGCTCAAGCGCTCGATCATGGTGGCCGGCCCGCCGCCGCCCGCCCAGCCGCCGCCGTCCGGCCTGCGGCAGACCGTCGACGGCGTCACCTTCCAGCTGCTGCAGCCGCCCCGGGTGCGCGCCCTCCAGGCAGCGCTCCTGAACATCCGGGTGACGAAGGGCGGCCGTCCGGTGGCGTTCGAGCCGTGGTTCGGCGCGCTCGGCCACGCGATCTTCTTTCGCCACGGCAGCCTGACCTACTTCCACACCCACATCTGCGGTCAGGCGACGGCCGCGTGCGCCGCGGGTAGCCCGATCAGCGGCGTGTCACAGAGACCGGGCCTGCTCAGCGTGGGCGTGCTGCTGCCCCAGAAGGGCACCTGGCGGCTCTTCCTCCAGTGCAAGATCGACGGTACCGTGGTCACCGTGCCGTACACGCTGAAGGTCGTGTGATGATGACGAGCCGGTTCGCGCTGCGACTGCTCGTGCTCGCGTCGGTCGTGGGGCTGGCGCGCCAGATCGCCTACGGGCTGGCGCCCAGCCGCCCGCTCAGCGAGCGCTTCGCCGGCGAGGCCGGCGGCCCGGCGGCGGTCTGGGTCGCGGTGGCCGCCCTGCTGGCGGTGGGCGTGGCGTCGGCGCTGGGCATCTGGCTGGTGCGGATGGGCGTTCGCGAGCGGCGGGCCGTCGAGCAGGGCGCCTGGGCGACCGCCACCCCGCGGATCACGCCGCGGGCGATGGTCGCCGAGGCAGCCTGGCTGTCGACGGCCGGCGTGGCGCTCTTCGCCACCGGCGAGTCGTGGCTGCACAGCCGGGCCGGGCTCCACATGTCGCCGCTCTCCTGCCTCAGCTCGCCCGAGCATCGAAACGCGATCGTGATCGTCGTCGCGCTGTCCGCTCTGGCCGCGGTCGTGCTCGGCCTGGCCCGATTCGCGCTGGATGGGCTGCGGCGCCGGGTGCTGCGTCTGCTGGGCGGGCGGCGGCCGCTGGCAGAGCGATCGGCAGAGAACGG
>DATLLX010000248.1:0-2181 GCA_035537595.1 Gaiellales bacterium
AGACAGGTCGACCTCACCGCGACGCTCAGACGGTGACCCGGCGCTCGAGCGCGGCGTCGACCGCGTCGACGTCCGGCTCGATCGCTACCGTCTCTACGGTCGGCTCGACGGCGTCGATGGTCTTCAGGCCGTCACCGGTGATGTACAGAACGACCGTCTCGTCGTCCCCGATCTCGCCCCGCTCCGCCAGCTTCTGCAGCACGGCCGTGGTCACGCCGCCGGCCGTCTCGGTGAAGATGCCGGTGGTGCGGGCCAGCGTGCGGATGCCCTCCACGATCTCCTCGTCGGTCACCGACTCGATGCTGCCACCGGTGCGGCGAGCGACGTCGAGCGCGAACACGCCGTCGGCCGGGTTGCCGATGGCCAGCGACTTGGCGATCCCGGTCGGTCGCACCGGGATCACGTGGTCGGTGCCGCCTGCGAACGCCTGGGCGACCGGGGAGCAGCCGGCGCCCTGCGCGCCGTGCATGACCGGGGCCGGGCCCTGGTCGGCGATCCCCGCCGCCCGCGCCTCCTCGAAGCCGCGCAGGATCTTGGTGTACAGCGAGCCGGAGGCGATCGGCGCCACCACCCGGTCGGGCACCCGCCAGCCCAGCTGCTCCAGCGTCTCCAGCGCGATCGTCTTCGACCCCTCGGCGTAGTAGGGCCGCATGTTGACGTTGACGAACGCCCAGGGGCGGTCGTAGGCAAGCTCCGAGCACAGCCGGTTGACATCGTCGTAGGTGCCGTCGACCGCGAACACCGTCGCCCCGTAGGCCGCCGCCGAGAGGATCTTCTCCCGCTCCAGGTCGTCGGGCACGAAGATGTAGGTGGGCAGCCCGAGGGCCGCTCCGGCCGCGGCGGTGGCCCCGGCCAGGTTCCCTGTCGACGCGCAGGCCAGCGCCTCGAAGCCCAGCTCGACGGACTTCGCAGCGGCCACCGCGACCACCCGATCCTTGAACGAGTGGGTGGGATTCGACGTCTCGGTCTTGACGTGGAGCCGGCACGAGAGCCCCAGCTCCCGGGCCAGGCGATCGGCCCGGATCAGCGGCGAGTTGCCGACCGGCAGGCCGCGCGACGGCGCCGCGACCGGCAGGAACGCCGACCAGCGCCACAGCGTATGCGGCCCCTGGGCGACCGACTCGCGACTGATCGCGGCGGCGATCGCCTCCCGGTCGTAGGCCGCCTCCAGCGGGCCGAAGCAGCGGTCGCAGGCGAAGCGGGCGTCCAGCGGGTACTCGGCCGAACAGCCTTTGCAGACGAGATGGGTTGCGTACATCGGGATCCTCAGGTCGGGCCAGGTGGCCGGTTCACATCGTCCGGAGCCTGGCGGCTCCGCCGGATTTGGCACCTTTCCCGCCGGGGAAGGTTGCCGAGGCTTCGAAGGGCCGGTCCCTCCACCTCTCTTGATGCGACATTGCCGGGAAGCTCCCGACGACATCCGCACTGCTCGTGATCAGATCGTAGGGCCCCCGGTGGGCAGGCGTCAAACCGCCACCGCGCCCCGGGGCGCGGTGAAACGAGGGATGCGCGTCAGTCGAGCTCGAGCAGTCGGCCGACGCGATCGGTGAGCTGATCGACCGTGAGGCGGCCGTCGACGTTCAGTGTCTGCAGCTCGAGTGCCGCACAGTCGCGCCGGAGCTGGTCGGTGAACAGGCGATCGCGCTCGAGCAGGTTGGCCAGCGCCCGCTCCGGATCGCTCGTCCTGCCTGCGATGGCCGACATCGACCCGCGGCTGGCAAACGCGTGGCGGCGAAACTGCGGCGTTGGCAACAGCCACACTGCCCGCAGCGGCGTGCTCACCAGCGGAGCCACGAGCGCCGGCAAGAGGCTGAAGCCCTCGGCCAGCACCGGCCGGTCGGCCGGAAGGGCGAGCAGGTCTTCGAGGACGAGCGGGAACGTCTCGCCCCGAAAAGCATCGAACGTCCGCAGCATCACGTCGGGCGACCGGGGCACCCAGCGCTCGTCCATGTCCATCTCCGCGAACTCGTGCAGCAGCGGAGCGTCCGCCGGCGTGGAGCGCGCCAGGTGCTTCAAGAACGGCTCCGTCTCGTAGATCGTCAGATGGTGGTGCTCGGCGAGCCGGGTGGCGACGGTCGACTTGCCGGCCCCACTGCCGCCCCCCAGCCAGCGGACGTGCGCCAGCCGCCGGCGCAGATCGTCGACGGCGTCTGTCAGGCGGCGACCTCGTCAGGCTGGCGC
>DATLLX010000249.1:0-5357 GCA_035537595.1 Gaiellales bacterium
GCGGGTTCGATTCGATGACCCCGAGCTCGGCGACCTCCTCTGCCATCTTCAGCAGCAGCGCCCGTCCACGCTCGGGATGCGTCATCTCGCGTCCCCGGAACATGATCGTCACCTTGACCTTGTCACGGTTCTTCAGGAAGCGGACGACGTGGCCCTTCTTGGTCGCGTAGTCGTGTGGGTCGATCTTCGGACGGAGCTTGATCTCCTTGATCGTGATGGTGGACTGGTGCTTGCGTGCGAGCTTCGCCTTCTGCTCCTGCTCGTACTTGTACTTCGAGTAGTCCATCACCCGGCACACGGGCGGCTTCGCGTCGGGGGCCACCTCGACCAGGTCGAGGTTCTTGTCCCACGCGTACCGCTGAGCATCCTCCGTGCTCTTGATGCCGATCTGTGACCCATCGGCATCGATCAGGCGCACCTGCGGAACGCGGATGGCCTCGTTGATCCGGGTCGTCGGCTCCTGCGGCCGCTGGTCGAAACGCCTTCGCGGCCTCAAGAGATGTGCCCAGTCACGATCTGATACAAGCTTGCGGTGTCCTTTCGTCGTAAACGGAAAACGGGCGCCACGCGGGCACCCGTCTCGCGACCGCCAATGCGGTCACCCATCCGATGAAACTCGGTTGAACCTGCGCGAGCGCCGTGGGCCCCGGCAGGTGAGAAGCTGATGCCTCTGCTTTGCCAGGATTGGAGTATAGCGGACGGCATCGGCGGCCCCTCGGGGCGGCGGGGCAGCGAAGGACATCCGTCACAGTCACCGGATGACAACCTTGACCTGAGGCATCGAGGTTGGAATGATCGACGCGTGTTCAGGGATCGGATCCAGGCCGGAGGGGGACTCGCGGCCGCCCTGCCTGATCTGCGGGGACGGCCCAATGCCACCATCATCGGCCTCGCGCGCGGTGGCGTCGAGGTCGGCGCCGAGATGGCGCGGCTGCTCGAGCTGCCGATGGACGTGCTCTGCATCAAGAAGGTGCCGATGCCCGGGTATCCCGAACTGGCCATGGGCGCCGTCGCCCCTCAGGGGGAGCGGTTCACCAACCGCCGGATCGCCTCCGCCTTGTCCACGCGCGAGATCGAGGCGGCCTACGACGCCGCCACCGCCGAGGCGCGTGCCATGGACGAGCGGCTGCGGGGCGGCGTCCCCCTCAACCTGGCCGGCCGGATCGCGGTGATCGTCGACGACGGCGCCGCCACGGGCGCCTCCGTGCGGGCAGCGCTGGCGGCCGTCCGCAACGCGATGGCCCGTCAGCTGATCATCGCCCTGCCCGTGCTCCCGCAGCCCGCCGCCGAGCGAATGGCCCGCGAGTGCGACCGGCTGGTCACGCTGCGCGCTCCACAGCGGTTCCGCGCCGTCGGGCAGTTCTACGAGGAGTTTCCGCCGGTGTCCGAGGAGCGCGTTCGCCAGCTGCTGCTCGAACATCAGCCGGCCGTGGAGGTCTAGGCCCAGCAGCGAGCCGGGCACCGGCCGCTGCGTGCGGTGGCTCAGCGGATGCCGGTGTCGTAGACGACGTCGAGGTGCACCGTCCGCCCGGCGGCGACGCGGAAGGGGACCGGCTTGGCCACGCCCATCAGGCCGGCGACGCGCTGCGGCATCAGCAGGTAGCTGCCGGGGGCCAGGTTGCCCTCGGCGCGGCCGTGAACGACGGTCAGGGTGGCGGCTTCGGTGCCGTCCTTGGCCTGCACGGACAGCTCGGCATGGTCGACCGGCCGGGGCCGGCATTGGGGATCGTCGTCATCGCGAACGACCGGGCAGCTGGGCCCCGACACCACCTTCACCATGACCGTGCCGGTGGGGCTGCCGTCGCTCCCCGAGCCGGCCTGCGAGCCGCCGCTGCCTGCGGCGCTTCCGCAGCCGGATGCCAGGAGCAGAAGGATGAGGATGATCGGTCTCATGCCCATCTGACGCCCGCCGGCCGCTTCGGGTTCACTTCGCCGGCCGAAGGCCGAGGATCTCGCGTGCCCGGGCCGGCGAGGCGGGGGCACGTCCGAGCAGTCCGGCCAGGCCGACGATCCGCTCGACGAGATCGGCATTCGACCGGGCGCGAACGCCCGGCTCGAGCTCGACCTGGTCCTCGAAGCCGCAGCGAACATGGCCGCCCGCCGCGAGCGCGGTGGCCGAGATCGGCAGGAAGGCGCGGCCGATGCCGGTCGCCGACCAGGTAGAGCCCTCGGGCAGCCGCCCCGCGAGCATCAGCAGGTTGGCGGGCGTGCCGCGCAGGCCCCCGGGCACGTTCAGTACCAGGTCGAAATGCTGGGAGCCGGCCAGCGGCGCCTTGCCGACCAGCCAGGCGGCGTTGTCGAGGTGGCCGGCGTCGAAGATCTCGAGCTCCGGCTTGACTCCTGCCGCCAGCTGCGCGCGGGCGAACTCGAGCATCAGCGGCGCAGGGTTCTCGAACACCCCGCGGCCGAAGTTGACCGTTCCGCAGGTCAGGCTCGCCATCTCCGGGGCGGCCTCGAGGGAGCCCAGCCGCTCCTCCGCCGACATGCCGATCGCACCGCCGGTCGAGACCTGCACGATGATCTCCGGCACCTGCGAGCGGATCGCCGCCACGGTCTCGGTGTAGCGGGCACCGTCCTGGGTCGGGGTACCGTCGTCCCACCGGGAATGGACGTGCACCATCCGCGCGCCGGCGTCGAACGCCCGGCGGGTCTCGGCGGCGATCTCGGCCGGGGTGAAGGGCACGGCGGGCGCCTGCTCGCGGGTCGTCTCGGCACCGCACGGCGCCACCGTCACGATCAGGTCGTCCATTGCCCGGCTACGCGGGTGGGTTGAAGCGCTCGCCGGCTGCGACCGCCCTGCCCTGCGGACCGCGCGAGTGATCCTTGCGCACCACGTAGGTGCCGCGGGCGCGGGTCGCGAGCACCGGCTGCTCGAGGTAGTCGGCCGCGGAGTCGCTGATGTCGGGCCGGGCGGCGATCTCCTTCCACAGCTCCAGGTCGACGGTGCGGCTGGTGTTGCCCATGCGGACGATCGTGCCGGTGGCGCGCACGAAGTCGCCGGCGGCCAGCGGCGCCAGGAACTCCACCTTCTCGTAGCCCGCGAACAGCCCTTCGTCGCCGTCGGTATGGATGGCGAGCTCGGTGACGATGTCGCCGAAGATCTCCAGGCCGTGCGCCCCGTCCACCAGGTGGCCGCCGTAGTGCGCATCCGCAGCGGACAACCGCATGCGAAGCTCGACGTTGAGTCCCTCCATCACCCCTCCGTCCTCACGCGTTTGACGAGCTCCTGGGCGATCCACGCGGCGACCTTCGAGGGCGTCGCTCCCGGCCCGAAGCCGGCATCGTACCCAAGCTCCTTGGCGAACGTGTTCGAGAGCCGGGGACCGCCGCAGACCAGCACGTAACGGTCTCGCAGCCCCTCGGCCTCGAGCAGGTCGACCAGCTTGGTCAGCTGGCGGGTGTGCACCTGCTTCTGGGTAACCACCTGCGAGACCAGGATCGCATCCGCATGCCGCTCCTGCGCCTCGCGAAGCAGCCGCTCGCAGGGCACCTGAGCCCCCAGGTTGACCGCCTCGATCCACGGATACCGCTCGAGGCCGTAGTCGCCGGCGAAACCCTTCATGTTCATGATCGCGTCGATCCCCACGGTGTGCGCATCGGATTCGATCGCCGCCCCGATCACGACCAGCCGCCGGCCGAGCTGCCCCTCGATCAGGGCGTTCACCTCGGCGAACCCCAGGGCCGGCGCCTCGACCTCGGTGGCCGTGACCTGGGCCGGATCCACCCCGGCTGGGGCCCTGGCGTAGGCGACGTAGAACGTCATGTCCCGGTCGGCCGCCGCCGCGTGCACAACCTGCGGCTCGCGGAAGCCGTTGTTGCGGAGAAACTGCAGGCCGACCTCCCGGGCCCGGGCGTCGGCCGGCACCGGCAGGGTGAAGCTGAGCTGCACCATGCCGTCTCCAAGAGTGTCGCCGTAGGGAACGAGCTCAGCCATCTGCACCGCCCGCCGACCAGGCGGCGAGCTGCGGCTCCCACAGCTCGAGGAACGGGTTGTGGTAGCCGGGCGCCCGTTCGGCCACACCCTCCAGGCCGCGGCCGCCGTCACGGCGGCGCGGGGTGTCGGCGAACCATCCCCGCTCGATGGCGTCGAACATGCCCACCCCGGCCACCTCTCGCAGCAGCCCCACGGTCTGCGCAAGCACGGCTGCGGATCGGCGGTCGAGCGGCCCGCCGGGCACCGCCTGCAGCGACTCGCGCAGCGGCCGGGCGGCGTCGAACACGCGCCGGGCGTCCTGGATCGCCAGCAGCCGGTCGGCCAGGAAGGGCGTGTGCACCGCTTCCGTCAGGATCGACAGCAGCTGGATGTGCTGGCCGGTGGCGACGCCCACCAGGTTGAACATGGTGCCCAGCGACTGGGTGCGAAAGATGTCACCTGTGACGTGCTTGGTCGGCGGCATGTACTTGATCGGGCAGTCCGGGAACAGCTCGCGGATCAACAGCGCGATCGCCCATTCCTCCATCAGCTGTCCGGGGCGGTCGGGGTCGATCTCGAAGGCGTGGCCGAGGCCGATCTGGCCCTCGGGGATGCCGGCGGCCAGCGCCAGCGCCCGGTTGATGAAGTTCGACGCCACGACCGTGTGCCCGGACTCGTGCCCCGGGGAGGTGGTCAGGTAGTTGTCCTCGCCGGTGTTGATGATCACCCCCGCCCGGCCGTTGATCATCCGGCTCACGTACTGATCGCAGAACGTCCGCTGCGGGTTGATGTCGCGGAACAGGATTCCGTACATGGAGTCGTTCAGCATCATGTCGAGCCGCTCGAGGGCACCGCAGGCTGCGATCTCGGGCATGCACAGCCCGGAGGCGTAGTTGGTCAGGCGGACGTAACGCCCGACCTCGGGGACGACCTCGTCGAGTGCCGCCCGAACGAGCCGAAAGTTCGCCTGCGTCGCGTAGGTGCCGCCGAACCCCTCCGTCGTCTCGCCGTAGGGCACGTAGTCGAGCAGGCTCTGGGCCGTGGAGCGGATCACCGCGATCACATCGGCACCGGCCCGGGCCGCCGCCTGAGCCTGGCGCGCATCCTCGTGGATGTCGCCGGTGGCCACGATCACATACACCCAGGGCGTCGGCGGGTCCCCGTGGGCCGCCACCATCGCGTCCCGCTCGCCGCGGCGGCGCACGATCCGCCGGTCGCCCTCGGCCGCCAGCCGGAACGCCAGCTCGCGCGCCTCCGACGTGCTGGACTCGCCCAGCGGCTCGCCGGCGGCCACCGCCTCGGCGACGTGCTGCGGCGAGCGACCCGAATCCACGCAGGACTGGGCGAGCGGCAGGGCCAGTCCCTCCCCCAGCCGGGGCCCCAGCGCGTCGACCAGCACATTGGGCAGCGGCACGCCCAGCTCGTCAACCCCGTCGACGCCGAA
>DATLLX010000250.1:0-5362 GCA_035537595.1 Gaiellales bacterium
CCCATGCCGGGAACGCTACCCGAGCGGGCCGGGTGTGCGCACGTCCGTCGGCGGCGGTATGCTTCATTCGAAGCCTCGCCACGGCGACGATGCCGGGGCGATGGGAGGCAACGGCGCCTCCAAGCGACCTTTTCGGGCCGCTTGGGGGCGTTTTTTTATGCCCGAATCGGGCGGAAGGAGCGGCAGATGGAGACATGGAACGGCACCGGCACCAGCCTCGCGGAGGCCCGCGACAAGGTGATCCGCGACGTCACGCAGGCGGAGGTCAAGTTCATCCGCCTCTGGTTCACCGACGTGGTGGGCCGCCTCAAGAGCTTCGCCATCACCCGCGACGAGCTCGAGTCGGCGCTCGATCACGGGATGGGCTTCGACGGCTCCTCGGTCACCGGCTTCAACGCGATCGAGGAGTCCGACATGATCGCGATGCCCGACCCGGCGACGTTCCGGATGCTCCCCCGCCAGTCGGGCGAGCGAGCCGTGGCCCGCATGTTCTGCGATATCCGCACGCCGGACGGCGAGCCCTACGAGGCCGACTCCCGGCACGTGCTGCGAAACGCGCTCGACCGCATGCGCTCGATGGGCTTCGACAGCTTCAAGATCGGCCCGGAGCTGGAGTTCTTCCTGTTCCGCCTGGACGAGGCGGGCCGCCCCCACACGCTCGACGCCGGCGGCTACTTCGAGGACACCACCGCCGACGCCGCCGTGGTGCTGCGCAAGGACATCGTGCTCGCGCTCGAGGACATGGGCATCCCGGTCGAGTACCTGCACCACGAGGTCGGGCCCAGCCAGCACGAGATCGACGTCCGCTACGCCGACGCGCTGCAGATGGCCGACCACTGCATGACCTACCGGTCGATCGTCAAGGAGGTGGCGCAGCGCCACGGCGTCTACGCCACGTTCATGCCCAAGCCGCTGTTCGGCGAGAACGGGTCGGGGATGCACACCCACCAGTCGCTGTTCATCGGGGACACCAACGCCTTCCACGATCCCGACGACCGCGCCTATCTGTCGGACGTGGCGAAGAGCTTCATCGCCGGGCAGCTGCGGCACGCCCGCGAGATCTCGCTGCTGTTCGCCCAGTGGGTCAACAGCTACAAGCGGCTGGTGCCCGGCTATGAGGCCCCGGTCTACATCGCCTGGTCGCGGCGCAATCGCTCGGCGCTGATCCGGGTGCCGCTGTACCACCCCGGCAAGGAGAAGGCGACGCGGGCGGAGATCCGCTGCCCGGACCCGGCCTGCAATCCCTATCTGGCGTTCGCCGCCCTGCTGCACGCGGGCCTCGAGGGCATCGAGCGGGGCTACGAGCTGCCGGATCCGATGGAGACGAATCTCTACGAGCTGACCGTCCCCGAGCGCAAGTCGCTGGGCATCGAGGCGCTGCCGGAGTCGCTGGGCGAGGCCATCGCCTGCGCCGAGGACTCCGAGATCGTCGAGAAGGCCCTGGGCGCCGAGCTCCGCGACCGCCTGGTGGCGCTCAAGCGCAAGGAGTGGGACGAGTACCGGGTGCAGCTCACGCAGTGGGAGATGGAGCGCTACCTGCCGATCCTCTGACGCCACCTCGACCCGGGCGGAACAACGGGGTCAGACCCCGTTGTTCCGCCCGCACGTAGACTCGCGGTGTGCCTGCGTGCCCTTCATGTGGCGCCGAACATCCGGCTGATGCCCGCTTCTGCAGCAGCTGTGGAGCGGCGCTGCACATCGCCTGCCCCAACTGCGGCACCGAGCTGGCGGCCTCGGCTGCCTTCTGCTCGGCCTGCGGCACGCCGCTGCGCGACGGCGTGCGTCGAGCATCGGCCGCCGCCGGGGCCGAGGAGCGGCGGGTGGTCAGCCTGCTGTTCGCTGACCTGGCGGGATCGACGGCGCTGGGCGGCCGGCTCGACCCCGAGGACGTGCGCGCCGTCCAGCAGGAGCTGTACGGGCTGGTGGCCGAGCGAGTGGAGGCGTTCGGCGGCGTAACAGAGAAGTTCGCCGGCGACGCCGTGCTGGTCGTGTTCGGGATCCCGCAGGCGCACGAGGACGACGCCACCAGGGCGACGCTGGCGGCGCTCGCGGTGCGTGACGCCTTCGGCGAGTTCGCGGCCGGCGTCCGGGCCCGCCATGGCGGCGACGTGGGCGTACGGATCGGGGTCAACACGGGCGAGGTGGTGTCGGGCCGGGAGGCGGCGTCCCGCGGCGAGCTGATGGTCAGCGGCGATGCCGTCAACGTGGCGGCCAGGCTGCAGCAGGCCGCAGTGCCGGGGGAGGTGCTGGTCGGTGAGCGCACCGAGGCCGCGGCCCGGCGCACCGTCGAGTTCGGCGAGCCGCGCACCGTCGCCGCCAAGGGCAAGGACGGCGGGCTGGTGGCGCTGCCCGCGCTGCGCCCGATCGGCGATCCGGTGGAGCGCGGCATCCCCGGCCTTCACTCGCCGATGATCGGCCGCGACGACGAGCTGGCGCTGCTCTCGACCCTGGCCCGGCGGGTGCGCCGTGAGCGGGTGCCGCAGCTGGTCACCCTGTTCGGTGCCGCCGGCGTTGGCAAGTCCCGCCTGCTGCGGGAGTTCGTGGCGACCCAGCCCGACGCCCTGGTGCTGGTCGGCCGCTGCCTGCCCTACGGCGATGCCGTAACCTGGTGGCCGCTGGCCGAGATCGTCAAGGACCACGCGGGCATCCTGGAGAGCGATCCCGCGGCCATCGCCCGGGTGAAGCTCGCGGCCGCGCTGATGCCCCTGGGCGACGAGACGCTGCTGGACGCGGTCTCCTACACCATCGGCATCGAGGAGCCGGGCTCGCGGATCGCCCAGCTGGACGGCCTGGATGTGCGCCGGGCGCTGGTGAGGGCGTGGACACGCTACCTCGGGGAGCTGGGCAGGAGGGGGCCGGCGCTGGTCGTGTTCGAGGACATCCACTGGGCCTCGCCGCCGCTACTCGACCTGATCGAGCACGTCAGCGACGGCCTCGCTGACAGCGAGGTGATGATCCTCTGCCCCTCCCGGCCCGAGCTGCTGGACGATCGGCCGTCGTGGGGCGCCGGCAAGCGCAACGCCACGGCCATGACGTTGTCGCCGCTCCGCGCCGAGGACGCCGACGTCCTGATCTCCGCGCTGCTTGACGTCGATCAGATCGGTGAGGCGCTGCACCGCCGGATCCGCGAGCGGGCCGAGGGCAACCCGTTCTACACCGAGGAGATCCTGCGCATGCTGATCGACGGCGGGGCGCTGGCGGAGCGGGGGGGACGCTGGGTCGCCGCCAGGCGGCTGGAAGAGCTGCCGATCCCCGACTCCGTGCACGGCGTGATCGCGGCGCGGATCGACCTGCTGGGCGCCGACGAGCGGCGGGTGCTGCGCGAGTGCGCGGTGGTCGGCCGCCGGTTCTGGCCGGGCGCGGTCGGCGCGGACCCGGCCGTGCTCGCCAGCCTGGCCCGCCGCGAGCTGGTCTCCCAGCGCGGGCATTCCACGGTCGAGTCCGAGCACGAGTACACGTTCAAGCATGCGCTGACCCGCGAGGTGGCCTATGCCGCGCTCCCCCGAGCCGAGCGGCGGCGGCTGCACGTGCAGGTCGCCGAGTGGATCGAGCAGATGTCCTCAGATCGCGGCCTGGAGGTGGCCGACCTGGTCGCGCACCATTACGCGGAAGCGGTGGACAGCGGTGAGGACGACCCCGCGGTCCGCGCACGGGCGCTCGACGCTCTGATCGCCGCCGGTTCCGCCGCCGTGCGTCGGTCGGCCGGAGAGCCCGCCCGGGCGAACCTGCGCCGGGCGCTCGACCTGGCGACTGACGACCACGACCGCGGCCGCGTCGAGCTGGAGCTCGGCCAGGCAGACCTGTGGCTGAACGAGGTCGACGAGGCCATCGCCCTGCTCGAGAGCGCGCGGCGCAGGTTCGAGGGGCTCGGCGACGGCCCGCTGCTGGCCGACGTGCTGGCTCAGCTGTCCCGCGGCTACTGGTACCGGGCGCGGCAGAGTGACGCCCTCGAGGCGGCCACCGGGTCCGTCCGGGTGCTCGAGGGATTGGACGAGACGCCCGCCCTGGCCAGGGCGCTGGCCCGCCGCAGCCAGATCGAGATGCTGGCGGCCCTGCCCGAGGCGGTCCCACATGCCGCTGAGGCGATCGACGTCGCCCGCCGCATCGGAGATCGCTACTCGGAGGCGAACGCCATGATCAACCTCGCCAGCGCCGAGATGTTCAGAGGTGACACGGCGTCAGAGGTGATCCAGAGGTTCATCCAGGCCGCCCGCATCGCGGTGGAGTGCGGAGCGGACGAGGAGGCCATCCGGGCACGGGTCAACTACCTGTGGACGGCGGCGCCGCTGATCCCGATCAGTGAGCTGCTGGAGGGGCTCGAGCGGTCGATGGTCGTACGCGACTCGATGATGCTGATCAGCGGGTACCACCTGTACTTCGACCTCAGCTATCACCTCTTCGTGCACATGCCCTCGGGCCGGTGGGACGAGATCGATGTCGACGGCGGCCGTGACGCTGCGGCGAGGCAGTCGACCACCCTGATGCTATGGCTGCAGCTGCGTGCCTCGCTGGCCCTCGCGCGTGGCCAGGTCGAGCGGGCCGAGCCGCTGATCGAGGAAGCTCTGATGTGGTCGGACCGGACCAGTGAGCCGCAGCGAATCACGCCGATCCGGTGCCTGGCCGCGAAGCTGGCCGCCGTTCAGGGCCGCGCGGAGGAGGCGCTCCACCACCTCGGCGTTGCGCGCGAGAACCAGCGGGGCCGGCTGTCCGTTGGGTTCGCCTGGGAGCTCGGGCTCACGGCGCCGCGAGTGATGAAGCGGATCGGAGCGGGCGACGAGCTGGAGGGGCTGTGGAGCGAGATGCGCCACGAGCTCTCTCCCGACGAGTCGTCGGGGCTCCAGCCCGCGGCCGCCGCCGCGCTCTTCCAGGGCGTGGTCGCGTCCCATCATGGCCGCACGGACGAGGCCCTCGGCGCGCTGCGGCGGGTGGTCGAGCTGGAACAGCTCAGGGAAGCGCCGTACGACGAGGCCTGCGCGCGGCTCGATCTCGCCGATGCACTCGAGGCCGCCGGCCAGGAGGACGCTGCCGTGGTGGAGCGGGAGGGGGCCGCGCAGGTGCTGCGACCGCTGGGGGTGGTGAACCCGCTGTGAGCACGACCGACCGCACGGCCCGCCACCTGCAGCTGCTCACCGACACCGTGACCGCGGTCACGTCCTCCCTCGACCTGGCCGAGGTGTTCGAGCAGATCGCCTCCAAGGTGGCGACGGCGATGGACACCGATGCCTGCTTCGTCTACCTGTACGACGAGACGCGCGACGTGCTCGAGCTGCGGGCCACGCACGGCACGCGGTTCGACGATCCTGCCAACCGCCCGCGGATGCGGATCGGCGAGGGCATCACCGGCGCGGCCGCGGCCGAGGGT
>DATLLX010000251.1:0-22152 GCA_035537595.1 Gaiellales bacterium
GCTCGAGATCCTGCAGCTGATCGCGGCCGGCGGGACAACCCGCGAGATCGCGGAGCGGCTGTTCCTCTCGCCCGAGACGGTGCGCTGGCACGTCAAGGCGATCCTGCGCAAGCTGGGAGCCAGAACGCGTGCGGAGGCGGCGTCGGTGCTGCGGGAGACCGTCGCCTGACAGCACGCGTAGGGCCCGAACCGCCGGCGTAGTGCCGGCAGCCCGGGCCCGGAAAGCGCTTCCTCAGCGAGCGGCCTTGGCCAGCTCGGCTGCGCTGCGCATCACCCACAGCGACACGGTCAGCGCGTAGGTGATCACGATGCACGCGACGGCGAACGAGGTCGCGCGGGCGACGGATCCGTCGAGCAGCCAGGCCACCGCGAGCAGCGCGGGGCGCAGACAGACGAACGCAAGCAGCCCGGTGAGTCCCAGGTGCAGTGCGGTGCGGCGCAGCTCGGTGGGCCGGAGCTGCGGGTAGCGTGCGTCCACCCAAGCGGCCAGCAGGGCGGGGCACACCACCAACACGACGGTCAGTTCCATGAGGGTCGACATGGCACCATCCATTCGGGGTGAACCAGGAGTGGGGACCCGTCAACGCGAATATCCGAACCCCCGCACACACCATGCCGCATTTGTGAGGATTTGTTAATGGATTCATCATCAAATCCCTCACAAGGGTCACGTGCCTACATCGGCCTGGGGGCCAACCTGGGCGATGCCCTGGGCGCGCTGCAAGCCGCAGTGGAGCGGCTTCACGCGCTCGGCCGGGTGGCCGGCGCCTCGTCGGTGTACGAGACTGAGCCGGTCGGCTACACCGACCAGCCGCCGTTCACCAACGCCGTGGTCGCGCTGGACACCGAGCTCGATCCCGAGCGGCTGCTGGCGGCACTGCACGAGATCGAGGCCGGGATGGGCCGCGAGCGCACCATCCGCTGGGGGCCGCGCACGCTCGACCTCGATCTGCTCTGGTACGAGGGGCAGCAGCGGGACGGCCCCGAGCTCACCCTGCCGCACCCGCGGGCCCACGAGCGGGAGTTCGTGCTGCGCCCGCTGGCCGACCTGGCGCCCGACCTCCGCCTGCGGGGAGCGGCCGTCTCCGAGCTGCTGGACCGGCTGCCCCCACAGGGGGTGAGGGCGGTCTCCGGACGCCTCATGCCGGCCTGAGCGGGTGCCGATAGGGAGGACATGTCCTTCCCCCGCCTGCTGCACCTGTTCGGCTCGCGCGGCGTGCCCAGCTTCCTGTTCGGCTTCATGGCCGTCAACTCGGCGATCCGGATCGGCTCGGCGGACGGCGCCTCGCAGGTCGTCTACTTCCTGCTCTCCGCCTCGCTGTGGGCGATGTTCGTCGTTCTGGTCAACGTCCGGCCGGCGCCGATCCGCCGCGGCCGGTCGATCGTCGGCGTGCTGGCCGCACTGGTCGCGCAGTTCGCCTTCATCGGGGTCGGCGTGCTGTCCCAGGAAACCACGGCCGGCACCCGCATCCTGATCAGCGACGGACTGCTGATCGCGGGGATGCTGGTGGCGGTGGCATCGGTCGCGTTCCTCGGCCGCTGCTTCGGTGTGCTGCCAGACGTCCGCGGCCTGGTCACGCGGGGCCCCTACCGGCTCGTCCGCCATCCGCTCTACCTGGGCGAGCTGGCCGCGTCGCTGGGGCTCGTGATCGGCGCCCGGGAGGCGCTGCCGGCGGCCGGCGTCTGGCTGCTCTGCGTCGGCGTCCAGCTGATCCGCACCCGCTACGAGGAGGCCGGCCTGCGCGCCGAGTTCCCCGAGTACGAGGATTACGCACGCGGAACCAAGCGGCTGATTCCCGGCCTGGTGTAGCCTCGGCAGCGCGTGCTCGCGCTGTACGACAACCCGATCTCGTCGAATGCCCTCAAGGTGCGGTTCCTGCTCGCCGAGCTCGGCCTGGACTACGAGCGCCGCGAGGTGGCCATCTCCCGCCCCCGGCCGGCCGGCTACGTCGCGGTCAACCCGCTGGCCGGCATCCCCACCCTGGTCGACGGCGACCTCGTGCTGGCGGAGTCGAACGCCATCCTCCGCTACCTGGCCGCACGCTACGGGGACGGGTCCCTGTACCCGCCCGACGCGGTCGAGCGGGCGCCGGTCGACGAGCTGCTCGACCGCTACTCGCTGACGCTGCGGCCGGCGCTGTTCTCGGTCGAGAAGCTGGCGCTCGGCTTCGACGCGGCATCCGGTTTCGACAGCCGGCCGCGCGATCCGGTGGCGGCGCTGGAGCAGATGGGCAGGGTGGCCGAGACGCTGCGGGTGTTCGACGGCCTGATCGACGCCGGCGGCTACGCGCTGGGCCGGTTCACGATCGCCGACTGCGCGGCCGCGCCCGCGCTCTACCGCACGCGCAACACGGGGATGAGGCTCGACGCCTACCCCAACCTCGAGCGCTGGCGGGACACGGTCTGCGGCCGCCCGGCGTTCGAGGCGGCGCAGCCGGTGCTGTGAGTCGGTGGCGGCCGTGGACGCGCCCGGGTGGCAGGACGTAGACTTCGGCACATGTCCAACATCGACGACCTCGAGGAATACGACGCCGAGCTCGAGCTCCGGCTGAAGCGGGAGTACGCAACCGTCTTCGGGCTGTTCCGCTACTGCGTCCTGACAGCCGAGGCCACGTATCTCTGCAACCACCTCGAGATCGATCAGGCCCACCAGCCCTCGTACCCGCTCGTCCACCTGAAGATGGAGGACGTCTGGGTGTGGGACAAGAACCGTCCCAGCCGGATCATCCCCCGCACCGAGGTGCACACGTCACAGGACGTGACGGTCGAGGAGCTGAAGAGCGGCGACATCGACACCACGCTGCCGATCGGCTTCGAACTGACCGACGAGTAGGCGCGGGTGCTGCTCGCACTCGACGTGGGGAACACCCAGACCGTCGTCGGCCTGTACGACGGGGGGACGCTGGCCGAGCACTGGCGGACGACCAGCGTGCGGACGCACACGGCCGACGAGCTGGCCGTGGAGCTGGCGGGCCTGCTGGCCATCCGCGGCCGGTCGTTCGCCGACGTGTCGGCGACCGTGGCCTCATCGGGCGTGCCTCAGCTGGCGGACTCGCTGTCGGAGATGGCCCGGTCGCACTTCGGCCACGAGGCGCTGGTGGTCGGCCCCGGCGTGCGCACCGGCCTCCCGTTGCTGGTCGACAACCCGCACGAGGTGGGGGCCGATCGGGTTGCGAACTGCGTGGCGGCGCTGGAGCGGCACCCCGGCCCGCTGGTGGTCGTCGACTTCGGGACGGCGATCAACTTCGACGCCGTGTCGGCGGCCGGCGAGTTCGTGGGCGGCGCGATCGCCCCGGGGCTGGAGGTGTCGGTCAACGCGCTGGGGGAGCGGGCCGCGCGGCTGTTCGGGATCGAGCTGGCAACCCCCCCGGCGGCGATCGGCAAGAACACCGCCGAGAACATGCAGTCGGGCGCCATCTTCGGCTTCGCCGGCCTGGTCGACGGCATGGTGCGCCGGTTCGCCGGCGAGCTGGGCAGCCTCAGCGTGATCGCCACCGGCGGGCTGGCCGGCCTGGTCACGCCGCATTGCGAGACCGTGGACGAGGTCGCGCCCTGGCTGACGCTGGATGGCCTGCGACTGATCTGGGAGCGCAACCGGTGAGCGACAACATCCTCAGCGTCCGGCTGCGGCTGGTGCCGCTGACCCCCGACGCGCTGGAGGGGATGCTCGAGGGCGACGGCTCGACGGCCGCGGTGCTGCTGGGCGTCGATCCCCCCACCGAGTGGATGGAGGGGGAGCGGTTCGTGTTCGCCCTGCGCCGGGACCAGATGCGCCGCGACCCCTCCGAGCAGCCGTGGCTGCTGCGCGGCATCGTCAGCCGTGAGGTGCCACCGGTGGCGATCGGGCAGATCGGCTTCCACGAGCCGCCGGGCGCCGACGGGTACGTCGAGATCGGCTACATGGTGTTCCCCGAGCACCGCCGGCGCGGATACGCCGAGGAGGCCACGCGGGCGATGATCGGCTGGGCCGGCGAGCAGCCGGGCGTGCGGGGCATCCGCGCGTCGGTGTCTCCGGACAACGAGCCGTCGCTGAACCTGGTGCGGAAGCTGGGGTTCGCGCAGACCGGCAGCCAGATCGACGAGATCGACGGGCTGGAGCTCGTGTTCGAGCTACCCACGTAGGGCGGCTTCGATCAGACCTATTCAGCGGCCGAAAAGAATCAGTTTGCCAGATGCAGCGGCGGCTGACAGACTGGCCCCATGATCCGCACCGGCGAGGAGTACCGAGAGTCGATCAGGGACGGCCGCGAGGTCTGGATGAACGGCGAGCGGGTGGACGACGTCACCGCGCACCCGGCGTTCAGGCCGGTGGTCGACGTGCGGGCGCGGATCTACGACATGGCGCACGACGAGGCCACCCGCGACCTCATGTCCTACGATGACCCGTCCACCGGCGAGCGAAACGCGATCGGACTGCGGCTGCCGCATACCCGCCAGGACTGGCACGACAAGCGGCGGGCGGTGGACGCGGTGATGGACGACGTGGGCGGCGTCGTCATCCGCGTGGGCGATGAGACGGTGGGCGAGATGTGGTCGCTGTACGACGGCCAGGACGTGCTGAACGAGGTCGATCCGCAGTTCTCGGAGAACATCCGCCGGCACATCGACCGGGTGCTGGTCGGCGACCCGTTCCACGTCTCGGCCAACACCGATCCCAAGGGCGACCGCTCGCGGCGGCCGCAGGATCAGGATCCGGACATGCTGCTGCACCTGGTCCGCGAGACCGACAACGGCATCGTCGTCCGCGGCGCCAAGTACGAGACGGCCGCCGCGTACGCCAACCAGGCCTTCGTCAAGCCCACCATCGCCAACTGGGGCGACAGCGAGCTGTCCGACTACGCGCTTGGCTTCATCTGCGACATGGGCTCGCCGGGGATCAAGCACGTCTGCCGCACCGGCTTCGCCGGCCGCGCCCCCGCCGAGGACTACCCGCTGGCCAGCCGCTTCGACGAGGTCGACACGCTGGTGATCTTCGACGACGTCGAGATCCCCTGGGAGAACGTGCTGTTCTACCGCCACACCCGGGCGGCGACCTTCATCCGGGCGACGCTGCACCGCTACAGCGCGTTCCCGTACATCCAGCGGATCCTGCGGGTGGCCGACATGCTGATCGGCGCCGCCCTTCTCAACGTTCGCCAGACCGGCCTCGAGCGCCAGCAGGCGGTGCAGGAGAAGCTGGCCCAGCTGGCCTGCTACCGGGAGGGCATCAACGCCCATCTGACCGCCGCCATCGCCGAGGCCGAGGAATCGCCCGGCGGCCTGCTGATGCCGAACCAGTCGCTGCTCTACACCGGCAGGGTGCTGGCCTGCACCCAGCTGCCGGCGATGATGCACATCTCGAGGGAGCTGTGCGGCGGCCAGATCTGCGTCACGCCCGACGAGGCCACGTTCCGCCATCCCGAGACCGGCCCCTGGATGGAGAAGTTCTACTCCATCAACGAGCGCTGGTCGGCCGAGGATCGCCGCCGCCTGCTGGCCTTTGCCCGCGACCTGCTGAACTCCGACTACGCGGGCCACCGGCTGACCTTCGAGCTGTTCGCCCAGTCGCCGCCGTTCGCGCATCTGGCGGCGGTGTACCGCAACTTCGACTTCGACCATGCGCTGGACGTGGTGCGGGAGTCGGCGGGCCTCTCGAGCTCGGTGCTGGAGGCCGGCCGCACGTGACCCACCGCCGCATCCGCCCCTTCAACACCCGCGACACCTACCCCGAGCAGGCGCTGGACAACGACCTCTGCCAGGCCGTGGTGGCCGGGGACACCGTCTACCTGCGAGGGCAGGTGGCCCAGGATCTGGACACCCGCGAGAACGTGGCGGTCGGCGATGCCGCCGGGCAGGCCCACAAGGTGATGGACAACGTCGAGCTGCTGCTGTCGGAGGCCGGCGCCGAGCTCGCCGACATCTGCAAGTGCACCGTCTACCTGACCGACGTCCGCCACCGCGAGGCCGTCTACCGGGTGCTGGGCGAGCGGCTGCGAGGCGTCTTCCCCGCATTCACCGGCGTGGTCGTGGTCGCCCTCGCCCGGCCCGAGTGGGTGGTCGAGGTCGACGTCACCGCCGTCACCGGCGGAGCGCGAGGGTGACGTTCTCGCTGGTCGGCCGTGACGGGGCGACCGGCGCCCTGGGGATCGCGGTGACCTCCTCCAGCCCGGCCGTGGCAGCCCGCTGCGCGCACGTCCGGCCCGGCGCCGGCGCCGCCGCGTCGCAGAACGTCACCGATCCCCGGCTGGGACGGCGGCTGCTCGACCTGCTGGAGGCCGGTGCATCGGCCGGGGAGGCCCTGTCGCGGACGGTGGCGGACGCCGGGCCTTTTGCCGAGCATCGGCAGCTGGCCGCCGTGGACGCGGAGGGGTCGACGGCGGTCTTCTCCGGCGGCCGCACGCTCGGCCGGCACGCCGAGGCCCGCGGCCGGGGCTGCGCCGCTGCGGGCAACCTGCTGGCGTCGGCGGATGTGCCCGATGCGATGGTCGCAGCCTTCGAGGCATCCGCGGGAGCTCCGCTGGGAGAGCGGCTGGTGGCCGCGTTGACGGCCGGGCTGGATGCCGGCGGCGAGGAGGGCCCGGTGCGCAGCGCCGGCCTGGTGGTCTGCGGGGCGGTGGCCTGGCCGGAGACCGATCTGCGCGTCGACTGGCACGACCGGCCGATCGCCGAGCTGGCGGGCCTGTGGCGGCTGTGGGAGCCCCAGGCCGCCGATTACATGACCAGGGCCCTCGACCCCGCCGCCGCGCCGTCCTACGGCGTGCCGGGAGACGAGGGATGATCCGCTTCACGCTCCGGCAGCTGGAGTACGTCGTCCGGGCGGCCGAGACCGGCAGCGTGACGCTGGCGGCCAAGCGGGTGCGGGCTTCGCAGCCGACCGTGTCGGCGGCGATCGCCGGCGTCGAGCGGGTGCTGGGCGTGCAGCTGTTCGTGCGCCACCACGCCCAGGGCCTGTCCGTGACTCCCGCGGGCCGGGAGTTCGCCCGGGAGGCGGGCTCGGTGCTCCGCCACGCGGCCGAGCTCGACGGCTTCGCCAGCGCCCTGCGGGACGAGGTCAGCGGCCCGGTGGGCGTCGGCTGCCTGGTCACCCTGGCCCCGCTGATCGGCCCCCGGCTGTGCGGCGGCTTCGAGCGCCAGCACCCCGCCGCCCGGGTCGAGCTGGCCGAGTCGGGCCAGGAGGAGCTTTTGGCGGGCCTGCGCGGCGGCGCGCTGGCCCTGGGGCTGACCTACGACCTGGGGCTGGCCGACGACGTCGACTTCGAGCCGCTGGCCGAGCTGCCTCCGCTGGCCATGCTGGCGGCCGGCCACCGGCTGGCCGCCCGGCGGTCGGTGGGCTTGGAACGGCTGGCCGCCGAGCCGCTCGTGCTGCTCGACCTGCCGCTGTCCCGCGACTACTTCCGCTCCCTGTTCGCCGCCCAGGGGCTGGAGCCGCTGATCGCCCGCCGCTCACCGCACATGGAGGTGATCCGGGCGCTGGTGGCCAACGGCTTCGGCTACTCGCTGCTGAACGCCCGGCCGCTCACCGATCGCGCCCTCGACGGCAGCGAGCTGCGGGTGCTGCCGATCGCCGGCGACCACCGGCCGATGCGGCTGGGAATCGCCACGCTGCGGGGGCTGCGCAGCACGCGGGCGGCGACCGCCTTTCGCGACCACTGCCGGGCGGTCGCTGCCGCAGGTGACCTGCCCGGGATCAGCCCGTAGACTCTGCGCCATGGTCGTCTCGCTCGCACACCCGCTCGACCCGCTGACTGCCGACGAGCTGTCGCATGCGGTCGACGTGTTTCGCGGCGAGCGGGGCTTGGGCGAGGAGACCCGGTTCATCAACCTGGAGCTGGACGAGCCGGAGAAGGCTGAGCTGCGGGCCTGGCGGGACGGCGGCGCCCGACCCAGCCGGCGGGCGTTCGCGGTGCTGCTGGACACGGCGAGCGGCATGGCGGCCGAGGCGGTGGCCGACCTCGAGGCCGGCACCGTGGTGCGCTGGACGTCGCTGGAGGGCCAGCAGCCGGCCATCTCGGCCGACGAGTTCTTCGCCGCCGCCGGCGCGGTCAAGCGCGACCCGCGCTACCGGGAGGCGCTCGCCCGCCGCGGCATCGAGGGCGACGCCATCGACCTCGTCCACATCGAGCCCTGGGCCACCGGCATGTTCGAGACCGGCGGCCGGCTGGCCCGCGCGCTGTCCTGGATCCGCTCTGCGGCCGACGACCCCAATCCCTACGCCCGGCCGATCGGGCGGCTGATCGCCGTCATCGACCTCAGCTCGATGGAAGTCGTCCGCGTCGACGACCACGGGGCGCTGCCGCTGCCCCAGCAGGCATGGGACTACCGCGACGGCGGCGGCGCGCCGTACCGCGACGATCTGCGGGAGATCGAGATCACCCAGCCGGACGGCCCCAGCTTCACGCTCGAGGGCCGGGAGCTGCGCTGGCAGCGGTGGCGGCTGCGGGTCGGTTTCTCGAACCGGGAGGGCCTCGTGCTGCACGAGATCGGCTACGAGGACGGCGGAGAGCTGCGGCCGATCTGCCACCGGGCGTCGATCGCCGAGCTGGTGATCCCCTACGGAGACCCCAACCCGACGGTGCACTTCAAGAACGTGTTCGACACCGGCGAGTACGGCATGGGCCCGCTGGTCAACCAGCTGGAGCTGGGCTGCGACTGCCTGGGCGAGATCCGCTATCTGGACGCCGCCCACGTCGACGGCTCAGGGCGGCCGGTGGTGCTGCGAAACGCGATCTGTATCCACGAGGAGGACTTCGGGATCCTCTGGAAGCACCGTGACGACAACAGCGGCCACCACGACCTGGCCCGCTCCCGCCGGCTGGTCGTGTCCTGCATCGCCACGGTGGGCAACTACGAGTACGGCTTCTTCTGGTACCTCTACCAGGACGGGTCGATCGAGTTCGAGGGCAAGCTGACCGGCATCGTCCACACGGCCGGCGTGCCCGCCGGCGAGCCGGGGCGCCACGCCACCGAGGTCAGCCCGGGAGTGGCGGCCGGCTACCACCAGCACTTCTTCACCGCCAGGCTGGACATGGACGTGGACGGCGAGGCGAATACCGCCTACGAGGTGGAGGCGGCATCGCTGCCGGCCGGCCCCGACAACCATGACGGTACGGCCTTCGTCTCGCGCCGGACGACGTTCACCCGCGAGTCGGAGGCGCGGCGTGAGATCTCGCCGCTGACCGCCCGCCGCTGGCGGGTCGAGAACCCCGGCCGCACCAACCGGATGGGGCAGCCGGTGGCCTTCGAGCTGGTGCCCGGCGACTCGGTGGCGGCGATGGCACAGCCGGACTCGGAGTTCCGCCGCCGCGCCCGCTACCTCGACCACCAGCTGTGGGTCACCCCCTACCGACCCGACGAGCGTTACCCGGCGGGCGAGTACCCCAACCAGCACGCCGGTGGCGACGGGCTGCCCGCCTGGACGCAGGCCGACCGCCCGCTGGAGGGCGAGGACGTCGTGCTCTGGTACACGTTCGGCTCCCACCACGTGCCGCGGCTGGAGGACTGGCCGGTGATGCCGGTGGTGTACTGCGGCTTCCAGCTGCGGCCGTTCGGCTTCTTCGACCAGAACCCCGCGCTGGACGTGCCGCCGCCGCATCCTGCCAACTGCCACCACCATTGACCTCCGCGCTCCGCGAGCTGCTGGCGCAGCTTGTCGCCTTTCCCAGCGTATCGGGGCGGCCCAACGGCGACCTGGCCGCGTTCATCGCCGGCTGGCTGGAGCAGCGGGGCGCCGCCGTCGAGCGGGTCTGCGATCCCGGCGGCGAGCACGTCAACCTGCATGCCGTTTGCGGCCCCGTGGGCGCTGCGGCGCCGCTGCTGTCGTCGCACATGGACGTGGTCGACGTGGCCGGCCAGCACTGGAGCGGCGACCCCTTCACCCTCCGTGAGCGCGAAGGGCGGCTGGTTGGCCGCGGTGTGGCCGACATGAAGGGATTCCTGGCCTGCTCGCTGCTGGCCGCCGAGCGGGCCGCGGTGGGCGGTCTGCCGTTGCGGCTTGCGATCACCACCGACGAGGAGATCGGCTGCAGGGGGGCGGCGCTGCTGGCGCCGGCCGTGGCGGCCATGTCCCCGCTTCCGACCCGGGTGATCGTGGGCGAGCCCACCGGGATGCGGCGCGCCACCGCACACAAGGGCAAGCTGGCGCTTCGGGTGCGCGTCCGGGGGACGGCAGCTCACAGCGCGCTGGCGCCGCTCGGCCAGAACGCCGTGGTCGCCGCCGCACGGCTGATCGTGGGCCTCGACGAGCTGGCCGCCGGGCTGGCCGGCCGAGCCTCTGACAGCCGCTTCTCGGTGCCCCACTCGACGGTCTCGGTGGGCCCGATCCGGGGAGGAGTCGCGCTCAACATCGTGCCCGACTCGTGCTCGTTCGAGGTCGAGATGCGAAACGTACCTGGCGACGATCCGCAGCGGCTGCGGCGATGGCTGGACGAGGCGTCCGGCGGCCGGGCCGAGGTGGAGGAGCTGGCCCGCTACCCGGCGCTCGAGGGCGAGGGCGGCGAGGGCCTGGACTTCGGCACCGAGGGCGGGATCTGGCGGCAGGCCCTGGGGGTGCCGGTCGAGGTGTGCGGCCCGGGCGACATCGCCGACGCCCACCGCGCCGACGAGTCGGTGCCGGTCGAGCAGCTGGAGCGCTGCCTGGCCCAGCTCGGTGCCCTCGCCGGCTGACCTCGTACCCGTCGTCGCAAGCACACTGCCACTACAATCCGTTCATGGAACGCCAGGACGCCGAACGCCGGGTTGTGACGGTGCTGATGGCCGACCTCGTGGGGTCGACCGCCATCGCCGAGCGGCTCGGCCCAGAGCGGGCCCGGTTCCTGCTGGACGAGGTGGTCTCGGTGATGACCGAGGAGGTCTACCGGTTCGGCGGGACGGTCGCCCAGCTGGCCGGCGACGGCATGCTGGCCCTGTTCGGCGCTCCCGTTGCCAACGAGGACGACCCGCAGCGTGCGGCCCGGGCCGCGCTGGCCATCCGCTCCAGCCTGGAGCGTTACGGACACGAGGTGAGGGACGCGTACGGGATCGAGGTCGCCGTCCGCCAGGCGCTCAACACCGGCGTCGTGGTGGTCGCCCCGTCCTCCGCGGGCGACAACCCGTACAACGCGCTCGGCGACACCGTGAACGTGGCCGCGCGGCTGCAGGCGCAGGCGGCCGCCGGCGAGATCCTGGCCGGCGGCGACACCCACCGGCTGATCTGCTCCTGGTTCGACCTCGAGGACGTGGGCGACGCCGATCTTCGCGGTCGCGAGCAGCCGGTGTCCGCCCACCGGCTGGTGGCCGAGGGCGGCGACGCGGAGAGCGAGCGGCGGCTGCCGCTGGTCGGTCGGGACTACGAGCTGTCACTGCTGACGCGGGTGATGTCAGACCTCCGTGAGGGCCTGGGCTCGATCGTCGTCGTCACCGGCGAGCCGGGCATCGGCAAGACCCGGCTGGTCGGCGAGGCACTGCGCGAGTCGCACGACATCGTGGTGCTCGAGGGCCACGGAGTCTCCTACGCGTCCGGCTTCCCGCTGTGGCCGGTGCGCGACGTGATCCGCGGCTGGCTGGGAGCCTCTCCGGCGGCCAGCGAGGCGCAGCTGCGGCTCGACCTGAAGGCGCGGCTGGCACCGCTGTTCGACGGGGAGGAGGATCCGTTCCCCTACCTGGCCAGGGTGGTCGGCATCCGCACGGACGCCGAGTCGTCAGAGCTGCGCGAGCTGTCGGGCGATGCGCTCAACCGCCAGACGCTCGAGGCCATCGAGCGGCTGCTGGTGCGGATCAGCCGCGACCACCCGGTCTGCCTGGTGCTCGAGGACCTGCACTGGGCCGACGACCGCACGCTCGACCTGCTGCAGCGGATGTACGAGCTCACCGAGCGGGAGGCGATCAGCCTCGTCCTGCTCTACCGCAGTGAGCGCGACGCGCCCTCGTGGGCGGTCGGCGAGCGGGCCCGCCAGCGCTATCCGCACCGCTACCGCGAGATCGAGCTGCGGCCGCTGGCCGAGGACGCGGCCCGCCGCCTGGCAATCGAGGCGGCGGGCGGCGCGATGCCCGACGATGCGGCCTCGGCAGTGGCCGAGCGGGCGGGCGGCAACCCGCTGTTCATCTCCGAGGCCGTGCGCGACCAGGCCGAGCGCGGCGAGGGCGCCGAGCTGGACGCCGTGCCGGGGGCGGTGCAGGGAGCGCTGCAGGCGCGGTTCGACAGGCTTTCGCCGCCGGCCCGGGGGCTGCTCAGCGTCGCCGCCGTGATCGGCAGGAGGTTCACGCTGCCGATCCTCGAGCGAGTGGCTCCTGATCTCGACGTCAGCGCCGGGCTGTCCGACCTGCAGCGTGCCGAGCTGATCGTCGAGCGGCAGCGGCGGCCGGCTCCCGTCTACACGTTCCGCCACGGGCTGGTGCAGGAGGCGGCGTACAACGGGCTGCTCGACTCCCGGCGGGTGCAGCTTCACCGCCAGGTGGCGGAGGGGCTGGAAGAGCTGCTGCGCGAGGAGGAGGGCCTGGTACCGCTGCCACTGCTCGCCTACCACTGGAGCGCGGCCGAGTGCCCCGACCAGGCGGCCGACTACCTGATCCGGGCCGGGGACGAGGCCCGCCGGATGTACGCCAGCGATGACGCCGTGGTCATGTACCGCAAGGCGCGGAGCTTCCTGGCCCGTACCGACGACGAGCGCCGCTCGCGCGAGACGCTGTTCAAGATCGCCCTCGTCCACCACCTGGCCTTCCGCTTCAGCGAGGCCGAGCGCGCCTACGACGAGGCGTTCTGCTGCCGTGACGAGCCGCTGCTCCCGCCGACGCCCACCGAGAGCCTGTGGACGGCGATCCGGCTCTCCGAGTCGCTGGCGCCCGGCCACGCCTACAGCACCGAGGCGGCCGCCGTCAGCTCGCTGCTGTTCCGCGGGCTGCTGGAGGTCGACCAGGAGCTGAACGTGATGCCGTCGCTGGCCGACAACCTGCGCGTCGAGAGCGACGGGCTGACCTACATGTTCCGGATTCGCGAAGACGCCCGCTGGTCGGACGGCGAGCCGGTGACCGCACACGACTTCGAGTACACGTGGACGGCGATGCGCGAGCAGAACGTGACCACCGCCTTCCTGCTCGACGACATCGCCCGGGCCGAAGCGCTCGACGACCGCACGCTCGAGGTCGAGCTGCACGAGCCGCGGCCCTACTTCCCCTACCTGCTGGCCGCGCCGCCGCTGTTCCCCTGGCCGAAGCACGTCGTCGAGCGGCTGGGCGACGACTGGCTGACACCCCGGAACCTGGTCGGCAACGGCCCCTATGAGGTGGCGTCGTTCGAGGACGACCGGCTGACGCTGACGGCGTCTCCGACCTGGGCCGGGTCGCGGGGCAACGTGGCCGAGATCCTGTTCGAGATCCGCAGCAGCGACGACCTGGTCGACCGGTTCCGCGACGGCGACTTCGACGTCCTGGCAGGCAAGGACGTAGACGCGGCGACAGTGACCGGCGGTGAGCTGTCGGTGATCCCGTCGCTGGGCACGACCATCCTCGGCCTGCGGCCCAAGGGCGCGCTCCGCGACCCGCTGGTGCGCCGAGCCGTCGCCCGCGCCGTCTCGCTGGGCACGCCGACCAACCTACGCGGCGACCGGGCGGCCGGCGAGGGCGGCGTGCTGCCGCCGGCCATGCCCGGCCACCAGCGGCGGATCTGGCACCAGGGGGAGGACCCGGCCGACATGCTCGTCCAGGCCGGCCACGCCGGCGGAGCGGGCGTCGGCCCACTGCGGCTGTATGTACGCGACGCGCTGGCGCCGCTGGCCACCGAGATCGCCGACCGGCTGGGGTCGATCGGCATCGTCACCGAGGTGCACACGGAGGGCGGATACTGCCACCCCGGCGAGGCCGACCTGTGGCTGTCCAGCTGGGTGGCCGACTTCCCGGATCCCGACGGCTTCTTCCGCGGCCTGCTCGACAAGGAGACGTTCCTCGGCCAGGACGACGAGGAGCTGCAGGAGCTGATGACCAAGGCCCGGTCATCCCGTGACCGCGACGAGCGGCTCGAGCTGTACGGGAAGATCGACCGGCTGCTGGTCGCCGACCGGGCGCTGCTCGTTCCCGTCGGCTACAAGCGGCTGGTGATCCTCAGCCGGCCGTGGGTGTCGGGCCTGTGGGCCACACCGCTGATGCCCGCCTGCCTGGCCGAGACGCTGGTCGACGCTCAGCTGAAGGCCGCCAGCATGGCGGCCAGCAGCGCCGCCGGCACCGCGTAGCAGCCGAGCAGAAAGCCGGCATCGGCCAGGCGGCTGCGGCCGGTGGCCAGCAGCAGGACGGCGGCCACCGGTGACAGCGCCCCCGCCAGCAGCGCCGGGCTCTGCTCCCCCCAGGTGACGATCGCACAGGCGCCGAGGGCGATGCCCGCCGCCAGCGCCATCGCCCGGAACCGGGGTGCGCGGCTCTCCGGCCGCCGGCGGGCGGCGATCCACAGCAGCAGCATCGGGAGCGCGCAGACGGTGACCATGCCGGCGGCGCCCAGCGCCGCGAGCAGGTCGCCGCCCCACCAGCCGGCCAGCCGGCCGACCAGGTACGCGGCCACCAGCGAGGTCTCGTACATCGCCAGCGGGATGGTGCGCGGAAGCACCGTCAGCCGAGCAGCGTCTCGCCGACGTAGCCGCCCGCCGGTGCTCCGGGCGGCACGGCGAAGATCGCGCTGCCGCGTGGGAAGAGGTGGTGCTGGAGCCGGTCGCCGTGGGCCAGCCGCCGCTGGATGGGCACGAACTGCGTCCGCGGGTCGCGCTGGTAGCAGAGGAACAGCAGGCCGCCGACCGGCTGGTTGACCTCCGGGTCGAAGCCGTCCGAGAAGTTGTAGCCGCGGCGCAGGATGCGCTCGTCCTCGCTGCCCGTCCGCCGCGGGTTGGCCACCATGATGTGCGTGTCGACGGGCTGGTCGGCCACGATCACCGGGTCGAACTCGTGCTGCTGGCCCAGCGGCGCCCCGCTGGCCTTCATCCGGCCGATCGCGCGCTCGCCCTCGGCCACCGGCTCGGCCAGAAAGCCGACCACGTCCATGTGGATCTGGCGGGCGACCAGGTAGGTGCCGTCCGCCATCCAGGCGGGGCTGTCGGCGGCGCCCACCCAGACGTTGCGCCGCATCCGCGCGTCGTCGGTGGGATCGAGGTTGTTGGTGCCGTCCTTGAACCCGAACAGGTTGCGCGGCGTGCCGCCCTCTTCGCCGGGCAGCGGGTCGCGGAGGAAGCCGGCCTTCGCCCATCGCACCGTGGCCGTGCCCTTGGCGGCGGCGACCATGGCCTGCATGGCGATCAGGGCGACGGCCTTGTCGTCGGCACACACCTGCACGCCGAGGTCGCCCAGGCTGCGCTCCACCACCAGCTGGTCGTGCTCGAACGGCGGGATGTCGATCAGGGCGTGCGGGCGATCGTCGGCCAGCCCGAACCGGTCGTCGAACATCGACGGGCCGAAGCCGATGGTCACCGTCAGCGCCGCCGGGTCGTCGATCCGGGCGTCGGCGCCGCCGGTCATCGCCGCCGCCTCGCCGCTCCACCGGCGCAGCAGCGAGCGCAGGCCGTGCCTGTCCGTCGTCTCCAGATCGAACGCGGCGAACTGGGCGTGCTTCTGCTGGCGGGTGGTGATGCCGGCCTGATGCGTCCCGTGGAATGGCACCACGCGCCCGGCCGCCTGCACCTCCTGGTCGCGGCTGAGCAGGTAGCCGCCGGCGCCCAGCGCCAGGCCGCCGCCCGCCGTGCCCATCAGCCCGAGGAGCTGTCTCCTCGAGATCCGACTCGCGCCTCCCATCGCGGTAAATGGTACCGCGGCGCGGAGCGGGCTCGGAATCCGGGACGGCCGGCCGGAGGCCGGCCGTCCCTTCGGGATGCCGCTAGGCGACGCCGGGTCGTGGCGGGCGCTGCCGTGAGGCCGCGAAGCCTGCGCCGGCGATGGCGATCGCCATGCCGCCGAGGATGATCACGGTCTCGGGGGACGGGAGAGACGTGCTCTCGGCGGAGGAGGCCGATGTCCCCGTTTGCGACGCCGCGAGCGTGGCCGCCTGCGAGTCGGCGGGCAGGTCGCGTGCCACGGAGGCGGAGCTTGCGGCGGCCGCCGTGATGGCTGCCTGGGTGTCGGCCGGCATGTCCCGAGCCACCGAGCTCGAGCTCGCCGCTCCGGCCGTGGATGCGAACTGCGAGTCGCCCGGCATGTCGCGGACGACCGAGCCAGAGCCACCGGCTCCGGCCAGCGAGGCCGCCTGCGAGTCGGCGGGCATGTCGCGGGCGATCGAGGTGGAGCCGCCGGCGCCGGACATGGATGCCAGCTGGGAATCAGCCGGCATGTCGCGGGCGGTGGTCCGCTCCGGGGCACCTGAGACGGTCGCCTGCTGGGTGTCCGACGGCATGTCGCGCGCCGTCGCCGGCGCGGATGTGCCGGAGGGCAGGTCGCCGGAGTGAAGCGGCGAAGCCGAAGCCACCGCCGCGCCGCCGGTTGCCATTGCGGCCACCGTGGCGAACACGACCAGCTTCTCGCGCATGCCGTGCGCCTCGACGTCGGGGTCGAGCAGAGCGTCGTGGAGCTTCTCGCCGTCGATGCTCAGCCGCACCCGGTCGCCGTCGGTCTCCTCGAGCAGGCGCTCGAGATCGGCGATGTCGAAGGACAGGGCGACCGTCTTGTGTGTCGGCGTTGTGTCGCCCTCGATCCGGCGAGCCTCGATGTCGAGCAACAGGTCGACTGGCTCCCCGTCTGCACCATTCAGGGCATCCTGAATGTCGCCGCGAAGCAGGTCCACCGGCAGGCTCTCGCCGGGCTCACCCTCCCTCTGCAGCACGAGCGTGACGTTCGATTCCTCCACGTCTCCTCCCTTCTTATCGGTTCCCGCGGATGGAGCACATCGCGCGTTTCCAGACGGGCGCGCCATCCGAAATCTTCCCTCATTCGAGGCAATCATTACAACTTTGCACCGATCGTGCGCGGTCGGGGCCGGAGCGGGCCGGCCGCACAGGCGTGAGAATGGCCCGATGACCGTTCCCGTCCTGCTGCTGACCGGCCCTTCGGGTGTGGGCAAGACCACGGTCGCCTACGAGGTGTCGGCGATGCTGGCCGCCCGCGACGTCGCCCACGCGCTGATCGACACCGACAACCTCGACCACATCCATCCGCCACCCGCCGACGATCCCACCAAGGGCCGGCTGACCGCGGCCAACCTGGCCGCCGTGTGGGCCAACCTGAGCAGGGCCGGAGCGCGGCGGCTGATCCTGACCGGCGTGGTCGAGGACCTGGAGGCCGAGCTGCGGCTGCTCGGGCCCGCCGTGCCCGAGGGCCAGTGGACGGTTGTCCTGCTCCGGGCCTCGTACGAGGAGCGCGCGCGGCGACTGGCAGGCCGCGAGTCCGGCTCCGGGCTGGAGTACCACCTGGCGCGCACCCGGATCGTCGCCGAGCGCCTCGAGCGCCGGACGCATGGCCGGCTGGTCGTGGATACCGACGGGCTGAGCGTGGAGCAGGTGGCCGCAGCCGTGCTCGAGGCCGCCGGCTGGGGTGGCGGCCCGGCTCAGCCCCCGCCGTAGACCGAGATCGGCAGGTCGAGCAGGCGGTCGGTGGCGGTGTCGGGCAGAGCGTCGGTCTCGGCCTCCGCCGCGGCGACCAGTGGCAGCGCCTCCGGGCAGGCGTCCAGCAGGCAGGCCTCCGCCAGCTCGACCGACGGCGCCCCGGTGAGGAGGACGCGGAGCTCCTTCGCCCCCTCCAGTCCCCGCAGGTACCAGCCGTAGAACTTGCGGAGGAACCCGACGGCGCGCTCCTCCCCCATCTCCCTGACCACCTCGCGCATGAAGCGCACAAGCTCGGCCACCACCTCGGCGCGCTGTGGCTCATGCCTGCGGCCGTGCGCCATCTCGCGAAGCGCCCACGGCCGGCCCTGGGCGCCCCGGCCGATCATGACGGCGGCGGCGCCGGTGTCCGCGAGCACGCGAGTGGCGACGGAGTGGTCGACGATGTCGCCCGACGCCATCACCGGCACCGCCACCCGGCTGACCAGCTCCGCGGTGAGCGAGTGGTCGGCGAACCCGGTGTACATCTGCTGGGCCGAGCGGGGGTGGAGGGTCAGCGCGGCGACACCGATCGCCTCCAGCTTGGGGCCGAGATCGAGCGCTGTCCGCGATCCGTTCCTCACGCCCCGGCGCATCTTCACGGTCACCGGCACGTCGACAGCCTCCACGACCGCCCCGGCCAGCCGGCAGGCGAGGTCGTGATCCTCGAGTGCGCTGGCCCCGGCGCCGGTCTTCGTCACCTTGCGCACCGGGCAGCCGAAGTTGATGTCCACGATGTCGGCGCCGGCGTCGACCACCATCTGCGCGGCCTCCGCCAGCAGCTCGGGCTGGGAGCCGAAGATCTGCACGGCCAACGGGTGCTCGTCGCGCGCTATCCGCAGATATCCGAGCGTCCGCTCGTTGCCGTACGAGAGCCCGCATGCCGACACCATCTCGCTGCACACGAGGCCGGCGCCGAACCGCCGGCCCTGGCGGCGGAACGCCTGCACGGACACGCCGGCCATCGGCGCCAGCACGATCCGGGTGGGGATCTCGACGCCGCCGATCCACCAGGAGGTGGTCATCGCGCTCATACGGCCAAGGTTAGCGGCCGCGGTGGCGAACCTCGCTCTGGGCCGGCCCGTGGCACGAACTATTGACCGTTGGCTATCGGACGGGTAGAATCCCACGTCCCCCGGTGTCAGTCGGAAGTGAAATCCGCTGGAAATGGCGGTTTTCCCGGCAGGCACCGTTCGTATATATGAGCAACCGCTCCGGCACGGCACGGTGCCACGGATACGACGAACAGGATTGCACGCATGGAGAAAGACGTCCCCCTCACCCGAGACGGTTACGAGAAGCTCAAGCAGACGCTCGAGGAGCTCGAGACGGTGAAGCGCCGCGAGGTCGCCGACCGGATCCGCGAGGCGCGAGAGTTCGGCGACATCTCCGAGAACTCCGAGTACGACGACGCCAAGAACGAGCAGGCCCTGCTGGAGAGCCGGATCCTTCGCCTGAAGGAGCAGCTGCGCGCCGCGCGGGTGGTCGACACCTCCGACGTCTCGACCGACGTGGTCGCTGTCGGCACCAAGGTCAAGGTCGAGTACGTGGACGACGGCGACAAGGTCGAGTACGTGATCGTCGGCTCGGCTGAGGCCGACCCGGCCCAGAACAAGCTCTCCAACGAGTCGCCCGTCGGCCGCGCCGTGATCGGCCACAAGAAGGGCGAGGTGGTCGAGGTGGCCGCCCCGGCCGGCTCGATCAAGCTCAAGATCGTCTCCATCAAGGCCGCCTGAGCCTGCGCCCAGCGCCGTGGGGGAAGGTCGCACCGTCGGGGCCGGGATTTCGCCCGGGCGTAGACTCAGCGCGCATGTCCGACCCCGATCTCAACGACACCGAGCAGCAGATCCGCGCCGACCGGCTGGCGAAGGTCGATGCGCTGCGCGCGGCCGGCACCGAGCCGTACCCGAACAGCTTCGCCGATCGGACGGCTGCCGCGGAGGTGCGCGAGCGCCACGGCGACATCCCGCCGGACACCGAGACCGGGGCGCGGGCCCGGCTGGCCGGCCGGATCATGGGCCGGCGCGGCCACGGCAAGGCCATGTTCCTCGACCTGGTCGACGCCAGCGGGCGGATCCAGCTGCAGGCCACCGCGGACGTCACGCCGCGGTACGACGACCTGCGGGAGCTCGACCTCGGCGACCTGCTGGGAGTGGAGGGCGAGGTGTTCTCGAGCCGCCGCGGCGAGCTGACCGTCCGGGTGGCCGGCTGGACGCTGCTGGCCAAGGCGCTGCGGCCGCTGCCGGAGAAGTTCCACGGGCTGACCGACACCGAGGCGCGCTACCGCCAGCGCTACCTCGACCTGATGGTCAACCAGGAGTCGCGGGACGACGCCATCGCCCGCAGCCGTGTGATCACCGCGATGCGCCGCGTGCTCGACGAACACGGCTTCATCGAGGTCGAGACGCCGGTGCTGCAGCCGCTCTACGGCGGCGCGCTGGCCCGGCCCTTCACCACCCACCATAACGAGCTCGACCGGATGCTCTATCTGCGGATCGCCACGGAGCTGTACCTGAAGCGGCTGATCGTGGCCGGGCTCGAGCGGGTGTACGAGATCGGCAAGGACTTCCGCAACGAGGGGGTGTCGTTCAAGCACAACCCAGAGTTCACGATGCTCGAGTGGTACCAGGCCTACGCCGACTACCGCGACGGGATGGAGCTGACCGAGCGGGTGGTGGCGGCGGCCGGCGACGCGGCCGGCACCGAGCTCGACCTGACCCCGCCCTGGCCGCGGATCCCGCTGCGGGAGGCGATCATCGAGCACGCCGGGATCGACCCGATGATCGATCGCGACCCCGAGCGGTTGAAGCGGTTCATGGCCGAGCGGGGCGTCGACCACTCCGCCGACCACACCTGGGCCCAGGCCGTCGACCATGTGCTCTCCCATTTCGTCGAGCCCCGCATCACCTCGCCGGCGTTCCTGATCGACTATCCGGTCGAGCTATCCCCGTTCGCCAAGCGCTCGCCGGCGCACCCGGAGCTGGTCGAGCGCTTCGAGGCGTTCTGCAACGGCGCCGAGATCCTGAACGGCTACAGCGAGCTGAACGACCCGATCGACCAGCGGCAGCGGTTCGAGGACGCGATCCGGGCGCGCGAGGCGGGCGACGAGGATGCCCCGCCGATCGACGAGGACTACCTGCTGGCGATGGAGTACGGGATGCCGCCCACCTGCGGGGTGGGCATCGGCATCGACCGGCTGGTCATGCTGCTGCGGGGGAAGCCGTCGATCCGCGAGGTGATCCTCTTCCCGGCGCTCCGCGACCGCATGTAAGCGAGGTCACCACCCCCGGCTGCTAGTGTCGGCTGCTCGGAGGGGGCATGGCGATGCAGCACATGGCTCGAGGATCGGGCCGCGGCGGGCGTGGTCGTCCTGCCGTGGCCCGCTGAGGCGTGGCCGTCTAGGCCTCGACCGGGGTCACCCGCACCGCCTCGTCGTCACCGGGCACCGCGTACAGCGAGCTCCCGGGGTCGTAGGCGACCGGGCCGTCGGCGTCGGGCTCGTCGCCGGCGACGGTCAGCGCCATTGCGGCCGCGTCCTCCTCGTCATGCGCGTCCACCTCCTCGACCCTGCCGGTGGGCGCGAACTGGTAGCCGAGGGCCGAGCCGGGTACGTCGACCGCGCGGTAATGCTCGATCCTGAATCGCACGCGGCGGATCGTACCCCAACCGCGACGGCAGCCGGCTTCGCCCGCCGGCGACCGGTGCCGGGCACCCGCGTGCACGCCCCGGCCCAGCGCCAACTCCCGCTCAAGTCCTGGTCCCCTTCCGCCGAAGAGGAGGCCACCAGAACCAGACAAACGGCGAGCCTTTTGAGCGAAGGGCCGGGTGATATACTCGGATTCGTCCTTTCCCCTAAACCGGACTGTCACTTCGAGGGCTCCCTTCGCGGACGACTTGACAGGCCGGACTCTGGCATTCACCAAAACAGTACGGAGCGACCGAGAAAGAGGGCACGGGAATGTTCGAACGTTTCACGGAGCGTGCCCGCCAGGTTGTCGTCCTGGCTCAGGACGAGGCCCGCACGCTCAAGCACAACTACATCGGCACTGAGCACATCCTGCTCGGCCTGCTCCGCGAGGAGGAGGGCCTGGCCGCTCGCGTGCTGGATGCGCTTGACATCACGGTCGAGGAGGTGCGCGCGCAGGTGGCGCGCATCGTCGGCCAGGGCGACGAGGTGACGACCGGCCAGATTCCGTTCACGCCGCGCGCCAAGAAGGTGCTGGAGCTGGCGCTTCGCGAGGCGCTGTCGCTGGGCCACAACTACATCGGCACGGAGCACATCCTGCTCGGCCTCGTCCGTGAGAACGAGGGCGTCGCCGCGCGGATCCTGCTCGACTTCGACGCCGACGCCGAGAAGATTCGCAACGAGATCATCCGCATGCTCTCCGGTCCCGGCCGCCGCACGCAGGGCGGAGCGCCCGCAGGCCAGGAGAAGAAGAGCTCGAAGCTGCTCGATCAGTTCGGGCGCAACCTCACGAAGCTCGCCACCGAGGGCAAGCTCGACCCCGTGGTCGGCCGCCAGAACGAGATCGAGCGCGTCATGCAGATCCTGTCCCGGCGCACCAAGAACAACCCCGTCCTCATCGGGGAGCCCGGCGTCGGCAAAACGGCCGTCGTCGAGGGCCTCGCCCAGCGCATCTCGTCCAACCAGGTTCCTGAG
>DATLLX010000252.1:0-4873 GCA_035537595.1 Gaiellales bacterium
ATCGCCCTGCCCATCCCGCTGCCGCCGCCGGTGACGATGGCGACCTGCCCCTCGTAGGTGCCGTCAACCAGCATCTGCTCCTCCTTCGGTCGCGGGGATGATTCGCGCATCCAGCGCCAGGGCGCCGGACGGCATCGCCAGCAGCGGGTTGATCTCGATCTCGGCGATGTCGGGGCGGGCAGCGGCCAGCCGCGACAGCGCGGCGGCGGCCTCGGCCGCCGCCCGGACGTCGACCCCCTCCCGGCCACGCGCCGGACCGAGCAGCGCCGCCCCGCGGAGGGAGCGAAGCAGCCGCTCCGCCTCGTCCGCCGTCAACGGCGCCAGGCCGATGGCGACGTCCTTGAACAGCTCGGCGAACACGCCGCCCAGGCCAACTATCGCCACCGCGCCGAACCTGGCGTCGCGGCGGGCGCCGACGATCAGCTCCACCCCGTCCGCCAGCGGCGCCATCCGCTCGACGGAGAACTCCGGGGGTGCCAGCCGCTGCTGCATGCCGGCCAGCTCCCCGGCCAGCGCCTCGGCGTCGGGGATGCCGACGACGACGCCACCCGCGTCAGACTTGTGCAACATGCCCAGACCCTTGAGCACGACCGGGAAGCCCAGCTCGTCGGCCGCCTGCTGCACCTCCCCGGGTGTCCCGGCGCGGCGGGCCGCCGCGAACGGCACGCCGGCGCGCTCGAGCAGATCGCGGGAGCCGTGGTAGCCGGCGTCGAGCGGTTGTGGGTCGGCCGCCGGCGCCACCGGTGCACCGGCCGGAGCCGGCCGCTCGACCAGCGCCGCCAGTGCGGCCGCCGCGGATTCGATCGTCTGGTAGACCGGCACGCCGCCCTCCCGCAGGGCCTGGCTGGGCGGAGTGGCGGGGTACATCGACTGCGCCACCACCGGCCGGCCGGTGTCGGCGACGGCGCGCACGATCTCCCGGGCGACGTCGGTCTCGCGCTCGTTGAACTCATCGGAGTAGGTGCTGTAGCCGCCGAAGAAGCCGGTCATCAGCAGGCCGTCCACCTCGCCGGACTCGAGCACGCCGCGCGCCGTCCGGGAGTAGGAGAAGAAGTCCTGCTCGCCGCCGCCGGCGATATCCACCGGGTTGACGGTCGAGGCGGTGGGCGGCAGCATCGACGCCAGCCGGGCGGCCAGCTCGCCGCTCAGCAGGGGCAGCTCCAGGCCGGCCGCCGCCGCCGCGTCGCAGGCGATGGCGCCGTGCCCGCCGCCGTCGCTGAGCACCGCCACCCGCCGGCCGGCCATCGGGCGGGCCAGCAACAGTCCCTGGGCGAGATCGATCAGCTGGCCGGGCGTGGCCACCATGTGCGCCCCGGCCGCCCGGCAGGCGGCCTCGACCACGGCCAGGTCGGAGACCAGCGCGCCGGTGTGGGAGGCCGCGGCCCGGACGCTGGCGGCGGTCCTGCCGACCGTCAGCAGCAGCACCGGCTTGCCTGCCGAGGCGACGGCGTCGACGAACGCCCGGCCGTCGCGAAAATCCTCGGCGTAGACAGCGATCAGCCTGGTCGGCTCGTGGACGGCGTAGGAGGCGACCAGCTCGGCCAGGTCGAGGTCGGCCTGGTTGCCGATCGAGGCGAAGCGGGAGAAGCCGAGCCCGTACGGCCGGGCCAGCATGCCCAGCTCCAGCGCCAGGTTGCCGCTCTGGGAGATCAGGCCGATCGAGCCGGGCGGAAACTCGTTGGAGGCAAGGCCGAGGTCGGAGGAGGAGTCGAACACGCCCAGGCAGTTGGGGCCGAGCAGCATCGCCCCCGCCGACCGCACCCGCTCGACCAGCGCCCGCTCGCGGGCGAGCGCCTCGCCGCCGCCCTCGCCCAGCCCCGCCGTGATGCCGACAATCGCCCTGGCTCCCTTCGCCAGCGCGCTGTCGACGGCCTCCTCAAAGCCCGCCGCCGGCACCGCGACCACCACCAGCTCGGGCGCCTCGGGCAGGCTCTGCAGCGACGTGTACGTCTCGACCCCCAGCACCCGGCCGCCGTTCCGGTTGACCAGATACACCGGCCGCCGGTGGGCCCCCAGGAGCGCGCCCCGGGCCAGCCAGTTGCCCCACTTGGCCGGATCGTTCGAGGCACCCAGCACGGCCACGGACGAGGGCGAGAACAGCGGCTGGAGGTCTCGGGCCATGGCGCGGGAAGTCTGACATGACCGGCCCGGCGCGCGTCGCCGCTACCGGTTCTCTTGACTGAACGGCTGTTCAGGCCCACACTATCGGCCATGGCGATGCCGCCTGACGACCGCCGCGACCAGATCCTCGACACCGCGGCCGCGGTGTGGGGCGAGCGGGGGGTGGCCCGCGTGCGGGTCGCCGACATCGCCACCCGGCTGGGGGTCAGCGTGGGGCTGATCCCCTACCACTTCGGCAGCAAGGATGACGTCATCGCCGCCACCTTCGAGCGGATCGCCGAACAGGACCTGGTGCGGGTGACCGAGGTGTCCGACACCACCCCCGCCGCCCGCATCGCCCACATCCTCGAGCTGTACCTGGCCGACGATCCGGCCTGGGGCCTGTGGCTCAACGCCTACGGGGAGGCGCAGCACATCCCGGCACTGCACAGCACGCTGCTGGAGTCGGCGAAGGCATGGCTGGCGACCTTCGAGCGCGAGATCCGCCGCGGCGTCGACGAGGGCGCCTGGGTCTGCGCGTCGCCCTGCGACTCGGCGACCAAAATCATCTCCTACGTCGACGGTCTCGGCGTCCACGTCTCGCTGGGCATGCTGGGAATCGGCCATGCGCAGGCGCTCGAGTGGGGGCGACAGTTCGTGGCCGACGAGCTCGGGGTGCCGGTCGGTGAGCTGCACCGGTGAGGCCCGTCCTTGACATTGAGGGTGGGGCCGTTACATTTTCGGGATCATTGTGTTTGACTGAACCATCAATCAGCGAGGATTAGGGGGCATCGTGCGGCACCCGAAGGAACGTCCAGGGCAGTGGCAGAGCAACCGGCGCGATTTCCTCGCTCGGTCGGGAGGAGCCGTCGTCGGGGCCTCCAGCCTCGCCTCACTCCTGGCCGCCTGCTCGAACAGCACGACAGCCAGCGTCTCCTCCGGCACCGGCAAGAACAGCGGCGTCCCGCTGGGCCCCAGCGGTCAGCCGCTGGCCCGTCCCGACCGCCGCGTCACCCTGCCGCTGTGGGAGGATCCGATCGCCTCGGGAATGCAGCCGGAGACCGGCGGCGAGTTCACCGTCTTCAACTATCCCGACTACATCTATCCGAAGGTGCTGAAGGACTTCGGCAAGAAGTACGGCGTCACCGTCAAGGTGACCCCGTTCGACGACATCAACTCCGGGATCACGCGCCTGGCATCGGGCGCGGTCCAGCCCGACGTCACCGAGATGACTCCGGACAACCTCGACCGGGTGGTGGCCGCAAAGCTGATCAAGCCGCTCAACCTGGACTACATCCCCAACCTGAAGGCGAACGTCTGGCCGTCGCTGGTCGACCCGTTCTACGACGGCGGATCGCACTACAGCGCCCCCTACACCGTCTACGCCACAGGCATCGCGTGGCGCACCGACCGGGTGACCGAGGACATCGAGGGCATGTCGGATCCGTGGGACATCTTCTGGGAGTCGCAGGCCTACGCGGGGAAGGTCGCTCTGCTCAGCGAGCCGCGGGAGACGATCGCCATGGCGCTGCTGCGCAAGGGCCACAAGGACATCAACACGGAGGATCCGGCCCTGATCGACCAGGCCGTGAGCGACCTCAAGGAGCTCTACGGCATCTGCAACGTCAAGGTCGGCGACCTCCAGTACCAGACCGTGCCCGAGGACAAGGCCTGGCTCAATCAGGCCTGGTCGGGGGACATGCTCTCCGCGACGTTCTACTATCTGCCCAAGCCCAGCGTCGGCAAGCTGCTTCGATTCTGGAACCCCGGCCGCGGCAACGGGCCGATCCAGAACGACATGTGGAGCGTCTGCAGCACCACCAAGAAGCCGGTGCTCGCCCACCTGTTCATCAACTACATGCTGGACAACGGCATCGCCTACTCGAACTTCATCAACTTCAACGGCTACCAGCCGCCGCTCAACGAGATCAACCCCGACGAGCTGATCTCCAAGCAGCTGATCCCCGAGAACCTCCGCAACAGCGTACTGACTGAGGCCGACCTCGGGCCCGACTCCCTGCAGGAGATGACCTTGACGACCAAGGGCCAGCAGTTGTGGCAGAACGGGTACTCCCAGTTCCTGACCGGAGCCTAGGCTAGCCCGTGTACCCTCGATGGCTGTGGCCGGCGTTCGCCCTCCCGGGCGTCGTCTGGCTGGTCCTGCTGTTCCTGGTGCCGTTCTATGCGGTGATCGGCGTGGCCTTCGGATCGGTCGACCCGATCCTGCTCCAGGCCCAGCCGGCCTGGAACCCGCTTGACTGGAACATCGGCTGGTTCAGCCAGGTGCTGGGTGAGCTGACGCCGGGGGGCGCTTACTGGACGGTGTTCATCCGCACGGTCGAGTACGTCGTCGTGTCCATCGTCGGCTGCTTCCTGATCGGCTATCCGGTGGCGTACTACATCGCCCGCCACGCCAGCCGCACGAAGACGCTGCTCCTGATCCTGCTGATCCTGCCGTTCTGGATCAGCTACCTGATGCGGATGCTGGCCTGGATCAACCTGCTCCAGACCGACGGCTACGTCAACGACGCGCTCGCGCTCGTCAGGTTGGAGCGGGTCAACTGGCTCGACGGTCGATCCGTGACGGTCGTCCTCGGGCTCGTGTACGGCTACCTGCCGTTCTTCATCCTGCCGCTCTTCGCGGCGCTCGACCGGATCGACCAGCGCGTGCTCGAGGCGTCGCGGGACCTCGGCATGAGCCCGTTCAAGACGTTCGCGCGGATCACGCTGCCTCTGTCGCGCCAGGGGATGCTCGCCGCCGCGGTGATCACGG
>DATLLX010000253.1:0-5555 GCA_035537595.1 Gaiellales bacterium
GGGCATCTACATCAGCGGCGCCAAGATCGAGGACCCCAAGCACCAGCTGCCGGCCGAGGGGCGGCAGTTCGTGCGAGCCTTCAGCGCCACACAGCCGGGCCGGGTGGTCAACGCCTTCACCCCCTACACCGCCCAGGCGACCGAGTTGCTGCTGGCGGCCATCGGCCGCTCCGACGGCAGCAGGGCGTCGGTGCTCCGCGAGCTTCGCCGGGCCGAGGTCAGGAACGGGATCCTGGGCAGCTTCTCGTTCGACGCCAACGGCGACATGACCGTCAACCGGATGCCGGTGTTCCGCTCCCGGGCGGCGAACCACCCCGCCGGGCCGTTCGAGGTGTTCCAGCTGATCGACATCCGCTCCGAGCCGACCGGCTGAGCCGCCCCGAGGCGGCTCGTGTTGTAATCTGTACAGACAACGACTGGCGCTCCGTCCCGCCGCTGCCCTATCATGCCCTTCCGAGACCCGGTCAGACTCGGAAAGGTGGGCGTCAGGTGAGCAAGCAGGCCAAGTACGTGTTCGTGACCGGGGGCGTCGTCTCGTCTCTCGGCAAGGGGATCACCGCAGCCTCGCTTGGCCGGCTGCTGAAGGCGCGGGGCCTCAAGGTCTCGCTGCAGAAGTTCGACCCCTACATCAACGTCGACCCGGGGACGATGAGCCCGTTCCAGCACGGCGAGGTGTTCGTGACCGAGGACGGCGCGGAGACCGATCTCGACCTCGGCCATTACGAGCGGTTCGTTGACGAGTTCCTGTCCCGTAACTCGAACCACACCACCGGCTCGGTCTACAACACGATCATCCGCCGCGAGCGCAAGGGCGAGTACCTCGGCTCCACGGTGCAGGTGATCCCGCACGTGACGGACGAGATCAAGCGGCGGATCCAGCGGGTGGCACAGTCGGAGGAGATCGACGTGGTGATCTCCGAGATCGGCGGCACCGTGGGCGACATCGAGAGCCTGCCCTTCCTGGAGGCGATCCGCCAGTTCCGAAATCAGGTCGGCCGCGACAACGTGATGTACATCCACTGCACGCTGGTGCCCTTCATCGAGGTGGCCGGCGAGCTCAAGACCAAGCCCACCCAGCACTCGGTGCAGGAGCTGCGGCGGATCGGTATCGCGCCCGACATCATCGTCTGCCGCTCGCGGCAGGGGATCGGCCGCGAGATCCGCGAGAAGATCGCCCTGTTCGCCGACGTCCCCGTGGACGCGGTGATCTCCGCCGCCGACGCCGACAACATCTACCAGGTGCCGCTGCAGATGCAGGAGCAGGGGCTCGACCGGCTGGTCTGCGACCGGTTGGCCCTGGTCACCGGGCCGCCCGACATGCGGGAGTGGGAGGCGGTGGTCGACCGCATCGCGCAGGCCGAGGGCGTCGTGCGGATCGCCATCGTCGGCAAGTACGTGCAGCTGCAGGACGCCTACCTGTCAGTGGTCGAGGCGCTCAACCACTCGGCCATCCACCACGGGACGAAGCTCGAGATCATCTGGGTCGACGCGGAGACGCTGTCCCTGGAGGAGGCTCGCGCCCGGCTGGCCGAGGCGGACGGGGTGCTGATCCCCGGCGGGTTCGGCATCCGCGGCATCGAGGGCAAGATCGCGGCTGCCCGCTTCGCCCGCGAGAACGGCGTGCCGTACCTCGGCGTGTGCCTGGGCATGCAGGTTGCCGTCGTCGAGTTCGCCCGTCACGTGGTCGGGCTGGACGGCGCCAACTCGAGCGAGTTCGACCCCGAGACGCCCTACCCGGTGATCGACCTGCTGCCCGAACAGAAGGAGGTCGAGGACATGGGCGGCACCATGCGCCTGGGCTCCGATCCGGTCAAGCTGGTCGACGGCTCCAGGGCGTACGCCGCGTACGGCGAGCCGGTCGTCTACGAGCGGCACCGGCACCGTTACGAGGTCAACAACCAGCTGCGCCCGAAGCTGGCGGCCAAGGGACTGCTGGTCTCGGGGACCTCGCCGGACGAGCGGCTTGTCGAGGTGATCGAGCTGCCCGACCACCCCTGGTTCGTGGCCAGTCAGTACCACCCGGAGTTCAAGTCGAGGCCGAACCGACCTCAGCCACTGTTCCGCGACTTCGTGGGCGCGGCGGTGGCGCGCGCCCGCGACGAGGACACGGCGCCCGTCTCCGAGACGATCAGCACCTGACGTCCGCTGTGTGGCTGCTAACGTTGGCGGCGCCCGACCTGGCCCCAGAAACTGGATGACGACGGCAACGGAGACCTGGACCGACCTCGAGTCGCGCATGCGCGACCTCTCGGCGCTGGCCCGCGTCTCCAGCCTGCTCAACTGGGACCAGGAGACGTACATGGCGCTCCAGGGCGCGGACGCCCGCGGCCGGCAGGCCGCGATCATGGGCGTCGTCCGGCATGAGCGGCTGACCGATCCTGCGCTCGGCGACCTGCTGGAGCAGGCCGCCGCGGAGGAGCTCGACGAGAGCCGCGCCGCGATGGTGCGCAACCTTCGGCGCGACCGCGACCGCGCCGTGAAGGTGCCCGCGCAGCTGATCCGGCGGCTGGCCATCGCCCAGGCCCGCGGCTCGACCGCCTGGCGGGTCGCCCGCGCGGAGGCCGACTTCGAGCTGTTCCGCCCGGCGCTCGAGGAGGTGATCGCCGCCAAGCGGGAGGAGGCTGCGGCCATCGCCGTGGACGGCGAGCGCTACGACGCGCTGCTCGACGTCTACGAGCCCGGCATGCGCGTGACGACGCTGGAGCCGCTGCTGGGCGGCCTGCGTGACGAGCTGACGGCGCTGATCGCCCGCATCGGCGACGCGCCGCCGCTGCCGGCGCCGCCGTTCCAGGGCCGGATCTTCGCCGACGCCGACCAGTGGGACCTGACGATGCGGATGGTCGCCGACCTCGGCTTCGACCTGACCGCCGGGCGGCAGGACCGCTCGGCCCATCCGTTCACCTCGACCATGGCGTTGCGGGACGTCCGGCTGACCACCCGGATCGACGAGCGCGACCCCTTCGACGCCATCTTCTCGAGCCTGCACGAGGCCGGCCACGGCCTCTACGAGCAGGGCTTCGATCCCGCCTACGAGGACACCCCGCTGGCCGAGGCGCCCTCGTTCGGCATCCACGAGTCGCAGTCCCGGCTGTGGGAGAACGTCGTCGGCCGCAGCCGCGAGTTCTGGCGCCACTACGAGCCGGTGATGCACGAGATGTTCCCGGCGGCGATGGCCGGGGCCACCGCCGAGGATCTGTTCCGCGAGGCCAACCGGGTGCAGCCGTCGCTGATCCGGGTCGAGGCCGACGAGGTGACCTACAACCTGCACATCCTGGTGCGATTCCAGCTCGAGTTGGGCGTGCTGCGGGAGGAGCTCGAGGCGGCCGACCTGCCGGCGGCCTGGAACGAGCTCTACCAGCGACTGCTGGGGATTCGGCCGCAGAACGATGCGGTCGGCGTGATGCAGGACATCCACTGGTCGCAGGGCGATTTCGGCTACTTCCCGAGCTACACGCTGGGCAACCTCTACTCGGCGATGCTGTGGAGGAGCTACGCGGGCGGCAATCCGCAGGCCGGCGAGCAGATCGGCCGCGGCGAGTTTGCGCCCCTGCTGGAGTGGCTGCGCGAGCGGGTGCACCGGCGGGGAGCGATCGAGGACGCCGACGTGATCATCGGCCGGGCCACCGGCGCCGAGCTGAGCGCGCAGCCGTTCGTCGACTACCTGTGGGCGAAGTACGGCGACCTGTACGGCCTGACGCGTTGATCGCGCCGGCCGTGGAGCCTCTCGACCTGTTCGTCGAGCTGGCCGCCATCGCCAGCCCGCCGGGCAAGGAGCGGGGGGTCGCCGACCACGTGGAGTCATTCCTGAGCGACCTCGGCCTTGTCTGGGACGAGGACGGCGCCGGCGCCCAGATCGGGTCCGAGATCGGCAACGTCTACTGCCGGCTGCCGGCCACCGCCCCGGGGACGCCGATCTTCCTGAACGCCCACCTCGACACGGTGCCGCCGACCGGCCCGATCGAGCCGGTTGTGGAGGACGGCGTCGTCACGAACGCGCACGACACCATCCTCGGCGCCGACAACAAGGCCGCTGTCGTGGCGATGCTCTGCGCTATCAGCGACCTCGTCCGCTCGGGCGCTCCGCATGCAGGGGTCGAGCTGGTGTTCACGCCGATGGAGGAGGTCGGCCTGCGCGGGGCGAAGAGCTTCGACATCACCCGGCTGGCCGCGGAGTTCGGGTACTGCTACGACCACGCCGCCGCGGTCGGCAACGTCGTGCTGGCCGCGCCCTCCCAGCAGAGCTTCCGGATCGTGTTCCGTGGCCGGCCGGCCCATTCGGGGATCGAGCCGGAGCTGGGGCGCAGCGCCGTCCTGGCGGCCGCCCGCATGATCGCGGCCATGCCGCACGGGCGGATCGATGCCGAGACCACCACCAACGCCGGCCTGATCCAAGGCGGGGTGGCCGGCAACATCGTGCCTGCAGAGTGCGTGGTCTGGGCGGAGGCCCGAAGCCGGATCCCGGAGCGGCTCGACGAGGTCACCCAGAGCATCATGGAGGCGGCGAACGACGCCGCGTCGGCCACCGAGTGCGAGGTGGAGGTGCGCGCGAACAGCGAGTACCGCGGCTACCGGCTGCGCCCCGGCTCGCGGCCCGTGACGCTGATCTGCGACGCGCTGCGCGGGGCCGGCTTCGAGCCGGCATTCATCGAGTCGGGGGGAGGCGCCGACGCCAACGTGTTCAACGCCGCGGGCGTCGCCTGCGTCAACGTCTGCAACGGGATGGCCGCCATCCACACGGCCGAGGAGCACATCGCGGTGGCCGACCTCGAGGCGATGACCGACGTCACCCGCCGCCTGATCGCAGCCTGCGTGGCCCCCTGACGGCGCCGAAGCGCGCCGAACCGCCCGGCGGGCCGTACAATCTGCCAGTCATGCCCAATCCCCGCCGAACGGATAGGAAGATCGGACGATGAAGATCGGTGTCGCCAAGGAGATCAAGCAGGACGAGTACCGGGTGGCGCTGACCCCGGCGGGGGTGCGCGAGCTCGTCCACCACGGCCATGAGGTGCTGATCGAGCAGACCGCCGGGGAGGGAAGCTCCGTCTCGGACGACGACTACCGCGCCGCGGGTGCCTCGATCGTGTCCGTCGATGACGTGTGGGGGGATTCGGAGCTGATCCTGAAGGTCAAGGAGCCGCAGGACGGCGAGTGGCAGAAGCTCTCGCCGGGTCAGGTGCTGTTCACCTACCTGCACCTGGCGGCGGCGCCGGAGCTGACCCGGGGGCTGGTCGAGAGCGGCGCAACCTGCATCGCCTACGAGACCGTGGAGGCCGCGGATCGCAAGCTGCCGTTGCTGGCGCCGATGAGCGAGGTCGCGGGCCGGCTGTCGGCACAGGTCGGCGCCTACTACCTGATGAAGCCGTTCGGCGGCCGGGGCAGGCTGATGGGCGGCGTGCCCGGGGTGCTGCCGGCGAAGGTGCTGGTGCTCGGGGGCGGGGCGGTCGGCGTGGAGATGGCGCAGGCGGTGCGCCGCCTCGGGGGCGAGGTGGCGCTGGTCGAGGGCAGCACGCGCGTGCTCTCGCGCGAGCCGGCCCCGCTCGGCGAGGCGCTCGCGG